>JAZPXM010000031.1:0-19621 GCA_045543675.1 Acutalibacteraceae bacterium | reverse complement strand
GTCGGCGGGAGCCAAATTGACCGTCACACGACTGACAGGATAGGTAAACCCGCTGTTTTTTATCACCGCGCGCACGCGGTCACGGGACTCTCGCACCGCGGCATCGGGTAACCCTACCAATTCGAATGCCGGCAAACCGCCCGAAATATCCGCTTCGGCGGTCACCGCAAAGCCGTCGATGCCGACAAGCCCCAAACTGCTGACTTTTGCAAACATATTATTCTTCCTTCGTTTCGGGCGCTTCTTCCGTTTCGCTCTCTTTGGTCACCGTCTCGGCGGGTACATCCATTTCGGAAACATAAAATTCCTGCTGTACTTCTTCGGGCTGTACCACCTGATCAGCATCCACAAACGCGGGAATTTCCAACGGGTCTTCCACCGTCACCGCTTCTTCGGCGGCGGCAACCGTCTCTTTTGCGTGCTGTCTGCGTTCGCCGAAATACTTATACGCTTCGGTTACAATAAACGGGACACTGGACAACGCAATACAGATAAGCCACGCCGTGCCGTTCATCGCGGCAACACCGAAAATCGTCTGCATAAACGGTATCAGCAACACAAGCAACATAGATGCAAGCGATGCCAGGAACGCACCGCCCATATAGCGATTGGAGAAGAAACCGACTTCAAACAACGAGTGGCTGGAACGCACGTTAAACGCGTGTACCATCTGTGCAAATGCCATGGTCGCAAACGCCATGGTTTCGCCAAGTACGACATGCGCACCGGGCAGTACACGGGAGCCGATGTAGTACGCAAGCAAGGACAACGCGGCAATCATAGCGCCCTGCCACACCGCCTGCTGACCCACCGTACCCGCAAACAGACTTTCTTTACGGGAACGGGGTTTACGGGTCATAATATCCGCCTCAGCGGGTTCCATACCCAGTGCCAACGCAGGCAAACTGTCGGTCACAAGATTTATCCACAACAGTTGCATCGGTGCAAACGGCGTTTCGCGCCAAAAGATCATAGCAAACAGCACCGCCAGCACTTCGCCCAAATTACAGGAAAGCAGGAAATGCACCGCTTTGCGAATGTTATCGTAAATGCCGCGCCCTTCCTTAACAGCGGCAACAATGGTAGCAAAATTGTCATCCAGCAACACAATATCCGAAGCGCCTTTGGCAACGTCGGTGCCGGTAATGCCCATTGCACAACCGATATCGGCGGCTTTCAGTGCAGGCGCGTCGTTCACGCCGTCACCCGTCATTGCCACCACTTCGCCACGCTTTTTCCACGCTTTTACAATGCGTATCTTATCCGCAGGGGTCACGCGGGCATATACGCTGTATTCGGCAATATGCTTTTTCAGGTCTTTATCCGACATTTCGGCAAGTTCCGCACCTGTAATGGCTTTTGTATCTTCGGTGAGAATACCCATTTGGGTGGCGATAGCAGATGCGGTCACCACGTGGTCACCCGTAATCATAATCGGACGGATACCCGCGGCACGACATTCACGGATAGCGGCAACCGCTTCCGTACGCGGCGGGTCCATCATACCCAACAGCCCCAAAAGGGTCAGTTCGTTTTCCATTACGTCTTCTTCGTGCGCGTCCTTTTTGCGCAGTTTACGGCACGCCACCGCCAACACACGCAGAGCACTTTTACCCATGGCTTCATTCGCTTGCAACGCCGCTTCCACATCGCCGTGTTTACAACGGGACAGCAGAATTTCGGGTGCACCTTTCACGATAGCGATGGTCTCGCCGTCGATAAAATGCACCGACGTCATCAGTTTGCGCTCCGAGTCAAACGGAATTTCGTCCACGCGGGGACATTGTGCAAACAGATCTTCTTTTTCAATGCCGTTATGCAACGCGTACGCGATAATGGCGGTCTCGGTGGGGTCGCCGATATGCTGTTCTACACCGTTTTCGGTCACCTGCACACTACCGTCGGTGCAAAGGGTGGCAAGACGTATCAAGGTAAGCGCCGCTTCGGACGGCTCTTGCCGTAAATCTTCCATATGTCCGCCCATAAACGCACGTACCAAGGTCATACGGTTTTGGGTCAGCGTACCCGTTTTATCCGAGCACACCACCGATGCGCTGCCCAGCGTTTCCACAGCGGGCAGACGGCGAATCAGCGCCTTTTGCTTCACCATACGCTGTACGCCCATTGCCAATACCACCGTCACGATAGCGAGCAAACCTTCAGGGATAGCCGCCACCGCCAAGGAAACGGCGGTCATAAAGATTTCGAGCGGTTTTAAGCCGCCGAAAATACCGATAATAAAAATCACGATACAAATGGCAAGCGCCAAAAAGCCCAGTTGTTTGCCAAGCTGTGCGAGTTTGCGCTGTAAAGGGGTCGCGGTGTCTTCTTCGTTACCGAGCATCGCCGCAATACGGCCCATTTCGGTGGACATCCCCGTGGCAACCACCACCGCCGTACCGTTACCGTTGGAAACCGCACAACCGCTGTACACCATATTCACGCGGTCGCCCAGCGACATCGTACTGGCAATTTCCGCCGCCGCATCTTTTTCGACCGGCAACGATTCCCCCGTCAAAGCAGATTCATCACAATACAAGCGTGCACATTCCAGCAAACGACAGTCGGCAGGTATCATATCTCCTGCTTCAAAGGTGATAATATCGCCCGGCACCAACGCGGTGCTGGAAACGGTGGTGAGTACCCCGTCGCGCCACACTTTCGCATTGGGTGCGGACATGGTTTTTAACGCTTCCAAAGCGGCATCCGCGCGGCTTTCCTGCACCACGCCCATAATCGCGTTGAGTATCACGATACCTACGATCACAATAGGCTCTGCCCACTCCGCTTCAAACCCGCGCAACGCGTTATAAATACACACCGCCAAAGAAATCAAGGTGGCAATAAGCAGGATAATTACCATCGTGTCCTGCATCTGGTTTAAAAACCGTTGCAAGAAGTTACGGCGCGGTTTTTCGCGCAATGCGTTTTTCCCGTATTCCGCTTGCCGCGCTTGTGCTTCTTTAGTCGTAAGCCCCGCGGTTCGGTCGGTTTTTAGTTCCGTTAAAACGTCTTCTTTCAATCCGGTATGCCAGATCATACACATCCTCCTTCGGATATTCGTATATAGTATATAGCGTTTTTTGTCAATCATACGGTTCCGTTCACACTTCACCACCGTATATAATAACATAAATTTCCTATAAATGCAAGAAAAAACAAAACCGCCCCGACGACCTGTCGGGGCGGCAACGGTTACAAGATCACTGTTGTTCTTTCATTGCTTTTGCTTCGTTCAATTTATGGTGGCGGCGATTTTCAACATGTGCGGGTTTCGGCGTGATCTCGCCCGCTTTGGTAAGTGCCCAACGGGTCAGCACAGGACCGAACAATTCGTAGATCAACACCGCAAACAAGGTGATGTTGCGGATAAGGCGACCCGCTTCACCCAGTTGCATGGCGGTTGTACACATACCCAGCGCTACACCCGCCTGTGGCAACAGCGTAATGCCGAGATACTTACAGATCGCAGGGGAACATTTGGTGAGTTTTGCGCTGCCCAGCGCACCAAAATATTTGCCCGCCGAACGAGATACAATGTATACGCATCCGATAACGATAATGGCAATATCGGTAAATACGGACAGTTCCAATTCCGCACCGCTGATAACAAAGAACAACGCAAACAGCGGTGACGTCCATTTGTCCGATGCCGCCATTAAGTCGTGGGACAGCGGACAGATGTTACAAAAGACCGTACCCAATGCCATACATACGAGCAGGGACGAGAACTGGATATGTACCGGTCCGACGTGGAAATCCAACATAGACAACGACGCGGTTAAAAACACCAGCGCTATGGTGAGATTGAGACGGTTGGTGTTAGAGTTGAACAGCTTTTCCAGGTGGGTCAGCACCACACCCATTATCGCACCCAACACCAACGAACATGCGATTTCAATCAGCGGATTGACAAGAATGGACACCAGATCCACCTGTCCGCTCACCATCGTCTTGGCAATACCGAAAGAAACGGCAAACACCACAAGACCCACCGCGTCATCCAGTGCAACGATAGGTAACAGCAATTTTGTCAGCGGTCCTTTTGCCTTATATTCACGCACCACCATCAACGTGGCGGCAGGTGCGGTGGCAGTAGCGATAGCGCCAAGGGTCAACAATTGCGGAACAGACAGTTTATCGGGCATCGCCAGATGCACCAACAGCAATGCGCCATCCACCAACAACGTAGCAACAATCGCCTGCAATATACCGATAACAAGCGCCTGCTTGCCGGTCTTTTTTAATTCATCCAGACGGAATTCGTTGCCAATGGCAAACGCGATAAACCCAAGCGCCACTTCGGATACAAGCGACAAACGGGAAACCGCGTCCGCATCCGAAAAACCAACGCCGTTAAAGCCCAATGCGCCCAAGCAGTACGGACCGATCAGCACGCCCGCAATCAGGTATGCCGTCACCGCAGGCAAATGCAATTTTCTGAACAAACGGGTCATTAAAAGCCCTGCGAGCAAGGCAACCGAAACAGATAATAACGTATTCAAAAGGTCATCTTCTTTCTGTAAAATCTAACAAAGCAGCGGCAAGGCGTTCACCTAACACCTGCTTTTTTCGAGGATGAATATCGGTATCTTCACACACGTCACGGCAGATAACCGTTTTTACAAACGGGCGCTTTTTCTGCGCGTCCCATTGTGCTTTTTGTATGTTTTCCCACGCTTCGCCTGCGCGTTCGGTATTATCGGCAATTTGTACCACCGCAAACGGCAGTTGCGGATTGTGGAATGCATCGCGCCACACGTCTATTAACGCGCACAATTCTTCGCCGTATACACGGGACTCCGCAAGCGAGCAATCGCTCTCCCCTTGATACCATGCGACAGCGTTCACCGCAAACGGCAACACCTGTCCCAACGCAAAGGCAAACAATTTCCCGTCTTGGTTCCACTTTTGGAAACCGGGGGTGAAATGGTCGCAGAATTTTTCGGCGTCCGTAAGGCAAATACCCCGTTTTTCAAACGTGCCCGCAGGTACCCAACTTTCAATTACCGACGCGCCTTGGTAGCAGGTGATAAGCCCGACGGCGTGTCCGCTTTTTCGGTGCATCGCTCTGCCCGTAAGATACCCCAGCGCAGACAGCACGCCCGCATTTTCCTTTTCACATTTCACCCAACCGTCTTTAGCGGTATACGTGTCCCCTACTTCCACACGGTCGGTGTGATAGATACGCACAAGCGGTTCATCGGTGTACGCATCTGACGGCAGGTCGGTATCTTTCAACTTTAATTGCATATTCGACTGACCCGCCAGCAAAATCACGTCGCCTACATATACGTCGGTCAGCGTTTCGGTGCAGTCAGCAGCGGTAACGTCCATCGTATACGGTCCGCCGTATGCACACGGCGGTAACGCAACCGTCCAGCCGCTTGCGGTTTTTTCTGCAGTATAGGTCTTTTCTAAAAAAGTCACGGTCACCGCGCTGTCACCGTCGCCAAACACGGCAAACGGCGTCTTTGCAGGTAAAACCATACCCGAACGGAACAATGCGTGTAACGGCATTTTCCCATCTCCTTATACCTATATTTCCAAACCCCATAGATAGTACACCTATTTATTACATTTTGCAAGGGTTTTTTCAAAAGAAAAAAGACGATGCAACATCGTCTTTTTTTACAATGCAACTTCTTCCAGCTTGCCGTGTGCGTTTATGATTACGCGACTGCGAAATCCCGCCGCTGCCGCGGCTTGTTTCATCGCGTCACCGCCGTATAACAGCGTTTTTGCCGCATGGCTGTCGCTGGAAAATAAAATTTTACCGCCCGCTTTGTTGATTTCCCGCAGGAAGACGGGGGCGGGATACGGCATCCGTCTGGCGCCGCGGGGCAAAGCGCCCGTATTGATTTCAAAAACCGTTCCCTTTTTCTCACACAGCGTATGTATTGCCTGTATTGCAGGTGTGAGATACCGCCTATCGGTTTCGTTAAACAGGTGTTCCTGCTCGTTAAACTTCGCCACCAAATCAAAATGTCCGATAACGGTGGGGGCTACCGTTTCGTTTAAAGTTGCCACCGTTTCAAAATATGCCTTTGTATAGCGATAAAAATCGCCGTCAAAAAAGGCGTCCGCCGTTTCTCTTTGTATAGCGGCAGTATAGTCTACGTCCCGATACCCGTCGGGGGTCTTCAGTAAATGCACCGACCCGATAACGTAATCGTACCCTTGCGGTTTTCCCGAAATCCACTCCTGCTCCACACCGCACAACACGGCAATATCTTGGGCGTATTTTTTCTTTGCCGCCGCCACCTGTGCGCGGTACGCGGCTTCGTCATGCATACAATAGTCAAGCGACCAACTGTTTTTACTGTGGTCGGAAAAACCGATGACTGTCATACCCAACGCTATCGCTTGCTGTACCGTTTCGTCAACGGTGTTTTCGCCGTCGCTGTGGGTGGTGTGGGTATGGTAATTTTGAAGCCACGCCATTATACCATTTTCTCCTGTTTCACTTTATGGTCAATGATATGGCGGGACGCCAACTCTCTGTGCACGTCCTCCACCGAAATGCCCATTTCCACCATCAGCACCATCACGTGATACGCCAGGTCGGCGATTTCGTATATCGTTTCCTTTTTATCGTCCGCTTTCCCCGCGATGATCACTTCGGTACACTCTTCGCCCACTTTTTTGAGGATTTTATCTCTGCCTTTTTGGAACAGATAGGTGGTATACGACCCTTCGGGCATCTCTTGCTGTCTGCCTTTGAGCAAGCCGTACAACCCCTGAAGCGAAAATTCCGACAATGCATCGCTTTGGTATACGGGGTTAAAGAAGCAGGAGTCTTCCCCCGTATGACACGCGGGACCCGCCTTTTCCACCACAACGGTCAACGCATCTTTGTCGCAATCGGCAGTAATAGATACGATTTTCTGCACGTTGCCGGACGTTTCGCCTTTGCGCCACAGTTCCTTGCGGCTGCGCGACCAGAAACACGTTCTGCCTTCTTGTATGGAAATTTCCAGACTTTCTTTATTCATATAGGCAACCGTGAGTACCTTTTTGCTCACCGCGTCCACCACGACGGCAGGAATAAGCCCCTTTTCGTCGAATTTCAATTGGTCAATGTTTAACATACCGTTCTTCCTTTCATCTTACAACGATACCGTTGTCTTTCAGTAGGGTTTTCAAAGCGGGAATTTCCACTTCGCGGAAATGGAACACCGACGCGGCAAGACCTGCGTCTATGGTTGGCACCGTTTTAAACAAGTCCACAAAATGCTGTGCACACCCTGCGCCGCCCGATGCGATAACGGGCACGTCCACGACCTGCAACACCGCCGCCAACAGTTCGGTATCAAATCCGTTTTTTACACCGTCGGTGTCAATGGAATTGACCACCACTTCGCCCGCGCCCATATCGACACAGCGGCGGATCCAGTCAAGCGCTTCCATCCCCGTATTTTCTCTGCCGCCTTTGGAAAACACGCGGAACACACCGTTTTCGCGTTTTACATCCACCGACAGTACCACGCATTGGTTGCCGTATCGCTTAGCGGCTTGTTCGATAAGTGCGGGATTGCGGATAGCGCCCGAGTTTACCGACACTTTATCCGCACCGCATTTTAACACGCGGTCAAAATCGTCCACCGTGTTGATACCGCCGCCGACAGTTAACGGGATAAACACTTTACTTGCCACCTGCCGCAAAATATCGGTAAACAACTGCCGCCCCTCAGCGGACGCGGTGATATCGTAAAACACCAGTTCGTCCGCGCCGTTTTCGCTGTAAAACTGCGCCAATTCCACGGGAGATGATACATCCCGCAATCCTTCAAAATTCGTGCCCTTTACCACGCGGCCGTTTTTGACGTCAAGGCACGGAATAATACGTTTTGTTATCATTTCGCCACCTCTATCGCTTGGGCAAGGTCGATAGCGCCGATATAATACGCCTTGCCGATGATAGCGCCGTATAAACCCATTTCCCGCAACGCTTTCACATCGTCTATAGACGACACACCGCCCGACGCGACAATATCTACCGAAAACCGTGCGGATAGATCTTTATACAACTGACGATTGGTGCCTTTCATCGCACCGTCTTTGGAAATATCGGTGCAAATCACCGTTTTGACACCCAATTTTTCCATTTTCTCAAAAAACGCTTCACCGGTATACTGCGAATTTTCGGTCCATCCCTTAATGGCTACAAACCCGTCTTTTAAATCAATGCCTACCGCGATGCGTTTGCCGTACGTTTGCACGGCTTGCTTCAAAAAGGCTTCATCGGTCACGGCGGCGGTGCCCAAAATCACCCTATCCACGCCGTTTTTCAAATACGCTTCCACCGTTTGCATATCGCGGATGCCGCCGCCCACCTCGGTAAATAAGGTTGTGTTGGCGGCTATGGCGCGGATAATGTCCATATGCGGCGTGCCGCCCGTTTTAGCGCCCGCCAGGTCCACAAGGTGGATAAACCGTGCGCCTTTTTCTTCAAATTCTTTTGCTACGGCTAACGGATTTTCGTTATAAACGGTGACCTTGTCATAATCGCCTTTATATAACCGTACCGCTTTGCCGTCCAGCAAATCGACAGCGGGAAAAATGTTCATCTGCCGTCCCCCAATTCACAAAATGCCTTTAAAATACCCAATCCTGTTTTGCCGCTTTTTTCGGGGTGAAACTGACAACCCAACAAATTGCCTTTCCGCACCGCCGCGGTCACCCATTCGCCGTATTCGGTATCCGCTATCAGCGAATCTTCACAACCGCGCGCATAATACGAATGGACAAAATACACGTGGTCGCCTTCGTTTACATACTTGAACAACGGGTCCTTTTCACCGTGGAAACGCAATGCATTCCACCCGATATGCGGCACCTTTAAATCGGCGGGAACATACCCGTCAAGCGGCACCACTTCGCCTTTTAAAAGACCTAAACCCTTATGTTCGCCGTATTCAAAACTTTTTTGGAACAGCAGTTGCATACCAAGGCAAATGCCCATGACGTATTTGCCGTCAGCGAGCGCTTCTATTACCGCTTTGTCCATACCGCTGGCGGATAATTTTGCCGCCGCATCCGCAAAAGCACCCACACCGGGCAGCAACACGTGGTCGGCAGCTTTGATAACCGCGGGGTCGGACGTTACCACGGCTTGTTCACCGATAGCGGCAAACGAGCTGGTAAGCGAAAACAGGTTTCCCACCCCATAATCAATAATAGCAACCATTAAAGAACTCCTTTGGAAGACGGGATTTCCCCTTGCAGGTCAGGGTCTACCGCCGCCGCTTTACGCAACACGCGGGCAGTCGCTTTGAACGCACCCTCAATAATGTGGTGCGAATTTATGCCTGCCGGCTGACGCAGGTGCAAGGTTATGCCTGCATTCTGTGTAAACGCCAAGAAAAATTCGCGGGTCAATTCGGTGTCAAAATCCCCGACTTTCGCCGCGGGGATATCCAGACCGTACGCCAAATATGCTCTGCCTGAAATATCCACAGCCGCCACAATCAACGCTTCGTCCATCGGCAACATCATATCGGCATAGCGGGTAATGCCCGCTTTATCGCCGAGCGCTTCGCGGAATGCTAAACCTAACGTAATGGCAATATCTTCCGCGGTGTGATGCCCGTCTACGTACAAATCGCCTTTGCAGGTAACGGACAGATCAAATCTGCCGTGTTTGGCAAACAAGGTGAGCATATGGTCCAAAAAGCCAATGCCTGTATCCACGTTGCACACACCCGTGCCGTCTATGTTCAAGGAAAGACAAATATCCGTTTCCGCTGTTTTGCGGGTCAAACTGCTGATTCTCATTTTTCTTCTCCTTTCAATGCTGCGTCAATGACGTCCAGCATCTTTTGCATTTGCGCTTTTGTGCCAATGGTAATGCGGTTATAGTTTTCAATGCGCGGCATACCGAGATACCGTACCAATACGCCGTTATCTTTTAAGAATTGGTACAGCGCTTTGCCGTTTACGGCAGGATGCGCCGCTAACAAGAAATTGGATTTCGAATCGGTCACCGTAAACCCACGGATTTCCAGTTGTTCACGCGTCCATTCGCGTACACGTATGATTTCTTGGCAGTTATCCATATAATACGCATCTTCCAAAAGCGCCGCTTCGCCTGCTATCTGGGTCAAGCGGTTGATATTATACGGGTTGGTAGAATATTTCAGGCGGTTAAAATCGGCAATCAACGCGTTGTTGCCGATAGCAAACCCGAGTCGTGCGCCCGCCATACTGCGCGATTTGGAGAAGGTCATCACCACTAAAAGATTGTCATACGTTTTGGTCAGCGACACCGCCGATTGTGCGCCGAAATCCACGTACGCTTCGTCTACTACCACAAGATTATCGGGGTTTTGCCGTACGATCTCTTCAATAGCGGTAAGCGGCAAGGCTACACCCGTTTGTGCGTTGGGGTTTGCCAGCACCACCGTTTTGCCTGCGTTATAATAGTCCGTCGGGCGAATACAAAACCGCTCGTCTAACGCTTTGGTCTCATACGGCACGCCGTAGAGATTGGCATACACTTCGTAAAACCCGTAGGTGATATCGGGGAACACAGCGCCCGCATCACAAAATCCCAAAAAGCAAAAGTTTAAAATATCGTCCGAACCGTTGGTGATAAACACCATATCGGTGTCTACGCCATAGCGGTCAGCCAGCGCTTTTGTCAGCGCTTTGCAATCAGGGTCGGGATACAGCCGTAACCGCTCCACCTGCGCCGCATTCACAGCGGCAACCACCCCTTTAGACGGCGGGAACGGGGATTCGTTGGTGTTGAGTTTTATGTATGCTTTATCCTGCGGCTGTTCTCCCGGAACATATTCCGCAACGCCTGCAAAACGGGCATTTAAGAACGTACTCAAACTTCTTCCTCCTTGCGAATGGTGGCAGAACGCGCGTGTGCGGAAAGTCCTTCTTTTTCCGCAAAGTACGCCACTTTATCCGCCACTTCCCACAACGCTTCTTTCGTAAAATACGAGAAAGCGGAACGTTTTACAAAATCGTCTACGCCCAGCGGCGACGAAAACCGCGCCGTACCCATAGTAGGCAAGGTGTGGTTCGGTCCCGCAAAATAGTCGCCCAGCGCTTCGGGGCAGTATTTGCCAAGGAAGATACTGCCCGCGTTTTTGATTGCAGGTAACCACGCAAACGGGTCTTGCACGCACAGTTCCAGATGTTCGGGGGCAATATCGTTTGCTACCTTTACCGATTCTTTTAAGTCTTCGCACACGATAATTTTGCCGTAATCATCGATAGACGCGCGGGCAATTTCTTCACGCGGTAATGTGCCCAGCTGTTTTTCGATCTCCTCGGTTACCGCCGCGGCTAATGCCTTGCTGTCGGTAATCAAAACAGCACTTGCCAGTTTATCGTGTTCCGCCTGCGACAGCAGGTCCGCCGCAACAAAACGGGGGTTGGCGGTGCTGTCCGCCACCACCAGAATTTCGCTCGGTCCCGCAATCATATCAATGTCCACAAGCCCGTACACCTGCCGTTTGGCTTCTGCCACAAACGCGTTGCCGGGGCCGACAATTTTATCTACCTGCGGTACGGTTTCCGTACCGTACGCCAACGCGGCAACCGCCTGCGCGCCGCCCGTTTTGAAGATACGACCGACGCCCGCAACCTTTGCCGCCGCCAAAATAGCGGGCGGAATTACGCCGCCTTTGGCGGGGGTCACCATAATAATTTCTTCCACCCCTGCGATTTTAGCGGGAATACAGTTCATCAACACGGAAGACGGATAACTCGCCGTGCC
Source organism: Acutalibacteraceae bacterium (assembly GCA_045543675.1). GTDB lineage: Bacteria > Bacillota > Clostridia > Oscillospirales > Acutalibacteraceae > URNF01. The sequence continues at coordinate 7,887 of JAZPXM010000031.1, read as the reverse complement.
GCCCGGCACATACAGACCCACCCGTTTTAACGGGGTCACCTTTTGTCCCAGAATAACGCCGTTTGCTTTTTTCATTTCAAAGCCGTCGCGCTTTTGGTGTATATGAAACGCGGTGATATTTGCGGCGGCTTCTTTCAAAATATCCATAAATTCTGCAGGGATTTCCGCTACCGCCGCATCCCATTCTTCCGCGGTAACTTCCAACGTATCAATATCCGCGCCGTCAAACTTTTTACCGTAACTAAGAACCGCCGCATCGCCGTTTTCACGCACGTCTTTTAAAATGTCTGCGACAATGCTTTGCACGTCTACCGTATCCGCTTTTCTGCCGAACAACTCTGCAGGGGACACTTCGTTATACATATAGGTTTTAATCATCGTTTTTCACCTGTGCCTTCATCTTTTCGGTAAGTGTGCGGATCTCGTCGCCCAAAAAACTGTAACTGGCCTTGCCTGCAATCAACCGTGCGCTTATAGGTACGATCGTATCCAGCACGGAAAGCCCGTTTTCTTTTAAGGTCGTTCCCGTCTCCACAATATCCACGATAACGTCCGACAGACCGAGCAACGGTGCTAATTCGATAGAGCCGTTGAGTTTGATAATATCAATCTGACGGTTTTTCGCGTTAAAATGCGCTTTGGCTATCTGCGGAAACTTGGTCGCCACGCGTAAAGTCACCGCCGTATCGTCACAAAAGTCGGCAGGTCCTGCCACCGCCATACGGCATTTTCCCACATTTAAATCCGCGAGTTCATATACTTGGGGCGCATATTCGAGCAAAATGTCTTTTCCCGCTACGCCGACGTCCGCCGCGCCGCGCTCTACGTAAATAGCGACGTCCGACGGTTTTACCCAGAAGTAGCGCACGCCAACTTCAGGATTTTCAAACACCAGACGGCGATTTTGCTCTTTAATGGACGGGCAACCGTAACCTGCCGCTTCAAACATCGCGTATACCTTCTCACCCAAACGCCCTTTGGGCAAAGCAATATTAAGCATGGACGTTCGCCTCCTTTGCATCCATCACAAGACGGGCGCGCACCGTACCGTCAGCCGTTTTCACAACGCATACGCGGTTGCCCGCACTGCGTAATTTTTCCGCTACGGCACAAGCGTTGACCGGGTCACCGTCACCGTAGGTGAGCAAAATATCGGTATCAAACTCTTTTTTCTCGGTATCTAACCGCTCTAAGCGGTCAAGATATACCGCAAAACCGACAGCGCCGCTTTTCTTGCCGAGTTTGGTCATCAAGCCGTCATATCTGCCGCCGCTGAGCACGGGGGCAGGTACCCCTTCCACGTATCCGCAGAACACAGCGCCGTTATAATATTCTTTATCCGCAAGCAGCGAAAAATCAAACTGCACGGTATCCGCACTGCCGCCCGCTTGTAAAAACGCGTTGATATTTTCCAACTCCTGCGTATCACAACCCAACGTTTTCAGGGTGGGCAGCACCGCATCCAACGTGCCGTGCAAAGCAAGTAAGCTACACACGGTTGCAGGGTCGGCGTTTTCTTCCGCACACACCGCGCGCACACCCGCTTCACTCTTGCTTTCAATCGCGCGGTACAGCGCTTTTTCGGCTTTTTCCGAAAGAGAGAGCGCTTTTACCACCTTTTGCACAAGACCCATATCCGCGATGTTCAACACAAACGGTCTGCCGATAGCCGCCATACTTTTGACCGCCAACAACACCGTTTCGCCTACCGTATACGCATCCGCCGTGCCGATACATTCCAATCCCGTTTGCGGGATCTCACGGAACTCGCCGTCCGCATCCGCGCGGTACACGTTTTCGTTGTAGTATACACGGGTCACGCCCACACCGTCCTCGTGATGACGGGCAATGGACAAGGTCACGTCGGGTTTTAACGCCATCAACCGTCCGCCGCGGTCGGTAAATGTAATAACGTTACCGCTTACCAAAAACTGCTTATTCTCCGCATAAAAATCATATTCTTCAAATTTATTCATTTTATAACGGCGGTAGCCGTACTGCTCGTACAGTTCTCGCAACGAAAAAATGATTTTTTCTTCTTTTTTTAAGTATTTTTGCATATCACTCACTCCAAAACCGATTTATAGCCGCCTGCGCCATATACCACACAACGGTTAACACGGCTGATGGTTGCGGTAGACGCCCCTGTTTTTTCCGCCACCGTATTGTAATTTGCTTTTTCCAGCAACAACTTTGCCACCGCCACCCGTTGTGCCGCATCGGTGATCTCTTTGGCGGTCAACAAATCTTCCAAAAACGAACGGCATTGTTCGGCAGTTTCCAATTTGAGTATCGCATCCACCAGCAAAGCCGTCTGCGGATTATCAAACACACCCATTTTGCGTTCTCCTTTTTTTCTGTGCCACGCCAAGTCACTTTAGCGCGCTAATGTGATAGCAGTATACAGCGATACGACTGTGTTGTCAATGGCTTTTGTTAAAAAAGTCCGTATTTCAGCGGTTTTTTTCGATTTGAAACAGCGTATATACGTTTTCAGCGGTCATACGCAGGATTTCTTGTGCGGTTTTGCCGCGCAGTGCGGCAATTTTTTCGGCCGCCAACGGTATCATAGACGAGTCGCACCGTTTGCCGCGGTAAGGGACAGGCGCCATATACGGCGCGTCGGTCTCCAGCAACAAGCGGTCAAGCGGTACCGCCGCCGCCACTTCTACGGGCACCCTGGCATTTTTAAAGGTGACCACACCGCCAAGACCGATATACATACCGATCGCCACGGTTTCGCGCATGGTTTCCACACTGCCCGAGAAACAATGTACCACGCCGCGGGGACGGTATTTTTGTAACAGCCGCATCGTGTCCGCGTGTGCTTCACGGTCGTGTACGATCACCGGCAGGTCATATTCCCGCGCTATCTGCAACTGTGCCTCAAATACTTCCAACTGTTTTTCGCGCGGGCAGGCATCTTCCCAATGATAATCCAACCCTATTTCACCCACCGCCACCGTTTTGGGCAGGGTGAGAAACGGGGCAAGGTCTGCTTTCAATGTCGCCGTGTCTACATGAGCGGCGTTTTCGGGGTGTACACCTGCCGCCATATACATAAAAGGGTATTTTTCACAGAGTTTTGCACTCCGCGCGGCGCTTGCCAACGTATCCGCGCAGTTTATTACACCGCATACGCCTTTTGAGGGCAGGTCGGTAAGCAACCTATCTCTGTCTGCATCAAACGCGTCGCTGTCATAATGCGCATGGGAATCAAAAATTGTCATCATCTTCACCACCAAAACAAAAAAGGCGCAACCTTGCGGTTGCGCCTTTTACGCTTTCTTACTCAGAGAAACCGGACTCTACCAGTTCTACCAGACCGGCAACCGCTTCTTCTTCGTCAACACCGTCAGCGATCACACGGATAGCGGTGCCGCCCACGATACCGAGAGACAACACACCCAAAAGACTCTTCGCATTTACGCGGCGGTCTTCTTTTTCCACCCAGATGGAAGATTTATACGCATTCGCTTTCTGAATGAAGAAGGTCGCAGGACGCGCATGCAAGCCAACCTGATTCTGTACCATTACCTCTTTAACACACATAATCAAAACGCTCCTTACAAAGCAAAGTTGTTTTCGGGTATAAACTTACCATTATTATACCACAAAAATATGCGCCGTCAATGGATTTTGCGCGTCAAATTGCAAAATTCGGCGATTTTCGGTTTAGTGACCGATTTTAAGGGTAAAAATTTTTTCTCTTTCGTGAAAATTGCCAAAAAATTTTGTGCTCTTTGTGCAGATTACCCGCATTTTAGCACGCGTGCTACTATATGTTGTGGATATCAATGCCGTTCTCGGCTAAAAATGCGATATCCTTTTCGGTGAGCGGCGCATCCCTTAACATCTCAGGGCGTTTTGCGGCGGTACGCAGTAAAGACTGTTCTCTGCGCCAGCGACGGATGTTTTCGTGATGCCCCGACGTTAAAATTTCGGGGATCTCTCTACCCTCCCAATTAGCGGGGCGGGTATACTGCGGGTATTCCAAAAGCCCATTATAATGGCTTTCTTCTTCGTAACATTCTTCCCCCGCCAGCACGCCCGGCACCATACGCGCAACGCAATCCACCAAAGTGAGCGCAGGCAGTTCACCGCCGGTCAGCACGTAATCGCCAATGGAAATTTCTTCGTCCACGATCGCTTCCAGCACCCGCTCGTCCACGCCCTCATAATGTCCGCACAGTACGCACACCGCATCCATTTCGGATAACTCTTTCGCGCGTTGCTGGGTCAAGGTTTTCCCTTGCGGCGACATATAAATAAGATGCGGACGGCAACCGGCTTGCGCACACACCGCCTTAAAACAGTCGGCAATCGGCTGGGCATACATCACCAACCCCTTGCCGCCGCCGTACGGATAATCATCCACCTGCATCTGCTTGTTCAGCGTGTATTCGCGTATCTGGTGACAATGCACTTCGATAGCGCCTTTTTTCTGTGCCCTGCCGATGATGCTTTCATGCATTACCGCTTCACACATCTGCGGAAACAAGGTCAAAATGTCAAATCTCATCAAACAGCCCCTCCATAGGACGGATAAGAATACCTTCGCCGTCGGGGTCTACCGATACAACGATATCGGGAATGGCAGGAATCAACACGTCCTTGCCGTTTGCCGCTTTCATTGTATAAATATCCCCTGCACCGTGATTGGTAACGTCGGTAACCGTGCCGTACACTTCCCCCGTATCCGCATCTTTCACGGCAAGTCCCAAAAGGTCGCATATGAAATATCTGCCCTTGGGAAGTTTAAAATCACGGCGCGCCACATACAGCACCCGTCCGCGCCAAGCGGCCGCGTCTTCGGGGTTGTTTAATCCATCTACCTTTACCAGCACAATATTTTTGTGCGGACGGCTTTTCACTTTCAGTTTTTGGGTGCCCGCGGCATCCGCATACAATATTTTAAAGCCGCAAAATACGTCGGCGCTGTCGCACCACGCCTGCACACGCAGTTCCCCTGCGATGCCGTGGGTGCCCACCACTTCACCGATCTCCAAAAATTCTTTTTTTGCCATACGTTCCTCCGAAAGAAAAAAGGGCAGAGTGATACTCTACCCTTTTTACTCGTTAGTCAATTTCTACCGCTACTTTTGCGTCCTTGCGGGTAGCCGCCGCACGCATTACGGTACGCATTGCTTTGGCAATACGGCCCTGTTTGCCGATGACCCGACCCATATCGTCAGGCGCTACGTGCAGGTGAAACACCACAGTGCCGTCCTCTGCGGGCGCATCTTCTTCCACCGTAACGGCGGCAGGATCGTCCACAAGGCCTTTCGCAATGGTCAATAAAAGCTCTTTCATCAGCGTTTCCTTTCGCGGGGGAATTATTTGTCTACGCCGACTTTTTTGAGCAGCGCTTTCACGGTATCGGTGGGCTGAGCACCGTTAGCGATCCACTGCTGTGCTTTTTCTACGTCGATGTCGATTGCGGGCGGCTCTGCGAGCGGATCGTAGGTGCCGATCTTCTCGATGAAACGACCGTCACGGGGATAGCGGGAATCCGCTACAACCACACGGTAGAACGGAGCTTTTTTTGCGCCCATACGACGCAGACGAATTTTTACTGCCATAGTAAGAACCTCCAAAAATTATAAATTACACATTTTATATATTCTAAGCACAAAGCTTAAAAACCGAATTTACCGCCGCCGGGCATTGGCGGCATACCGGGAATATTGGGGAATCCCCTGCCCTTTTTGCCGTTGCCGTTGGCATATTTTTTCATTTGCTTCATCATCTGACGCATCTGTTCGTACTGTTTTAACAAGCGGTTGACTTCTTCCACTTTCATACCGCATCCTGCCGCTACACGGCGTTTACGGGACGGGTTAAACAGTTTCGGGTTACGCCTTTCCTTGGGTGTCATACTTAAAATGATCGCTTCGGTCCGCGCAAACTGCCGCGGGTCGATATCGATATCTTTCAGTTGTTTGCCCATACCGGGAATCATACCGAGCAGACTTTTTAAGTCGCCCATTTTTTGAATCTGCCGCAACTGCTCGAGCATATCTTCCAAGTCGAATTTATCTTCCTGTAATTTACGCGCGAGTTCTTCGGCTTCTTTTTCGCTGATCTGCTGTTCCGCCTTTTCGATAAGGGACATCACGTCGCCCATACCGAGAATACGGGACGCCATACGTTCGGGATGGAACACTTCCAAGTCTTCGAGTTTCTCGCCGACGCCCGCAAACTTAATGGGTTTCCCCGTCACCGCTCGTACCGACAGCGCCGCACCGCCACGGGTGTCGCCGTCAAGTTTTGTGAGCATCACGCCGCTGATACCCAGCGCCTCGTCAAACGACGCGGCAACGTTAACGGCATCCTGACCGGTCATTGCGTCCACCACCAACAGAATTTCCTGCGGCGCGGTCGCTTCTTTTATGGCTTTCAGTTCATCCATCAACGCGGTATCAATATGCAAACGACCCGCCGTATCCAGCAACACGTAATCGTTACCGTGGTCTTTGGCGTGTTTTACCGCCGCTTGCGCAATTTTAACGGGATTTTCGGTGCCGCGTTCAAACACGGGCACGCCCGCGCGCTCACCCACCGACTGCAACTGTGCGATAGCGGCAGGACGGTAGATATCACAAGCCACCAGCAAGGGACGGTGTCCCTGCGATTTCAGCATTTTTGCAAGTTTGCCCGAATGGGTGGTCTTACCTGAACCTTGCAGACCGCACATCAGGATAACGCACGGCGGTTTGTTGGCGTGTGCCAACTTTGCCGCCTCGCCGCCCATTAACGCAACCAGTTCTTCATTAACGATTTTAATGACCATCTGGGCAGGGGTCAAACTCTCCATCACCTTAGCGCCGACAGCGCGTTCGGTGACCTTGTTGGTAAACTCTTTTGCGACCTTAAAACTAACGTCGGCTTCCAGCAACGCCAGACGGACTTCCCGCATAGCATCTTTTACGTCCGCTTCGGTCAGGTGACCGCGCGCCCGCAGTTTCTTAAAAGAAGCGGCGAGTTTTTCGGACAATCCCTCAAATGCCATTCGGTAGTTCCCCTTTCCAAAAGTCTCTTATGCGTCGATCATACGTTCCGCCGCCGCCTGCAAGGTCGCAGCAATTTCGTCGATCTCAGCAATACGGCCGTTACGGTCATTTACCTGCCGCAGGTTCTGCGCACACGCTTCAACGATCAGCAGGTCCTCTTTCATACGGCGGAACCGCGCGGCAAGTGCCAAGCGTTCCTCCATTTCCAACAACTGTGCTTCTGCGCGTTTGATGGAATCCCGCACGCCCTGCCGCGTAATGCCTTCGTTCTCGGCAATTTCCGCTAAGGACAAGTCCTCATTATAATAGTAATCCACCATCATACGCTGTTTTTCGGTAAGCATTTCACCGTAAAAATCCAGCAAAAAGGAAATTTCCATATTTTTGGACATAGCACTTGCCTCCTTTCTTTTGGTGTAAAGTAAATCGCTTTACAGATTATACACGAAAGTCGGGGGTTTGTCAAGTGGAGACAGGAAATTTTCGCAGAAAATTTCCTGTCTCCGTCACAATGTTGCTCGCGCGCATGATCGGGCGCGCGGTTTTGCTTTGCAAAACACCGCAACATAGTGCATCAAAAATAATTTTTAAAAATTTTTTCAACTCCGTCACCTGAACTCTGCTTCGCAGAGTTCCTGCATTTTCGCGCATGATCGGACGCACCCGTCCGTTATTTCCTTTGCGGGCAGTCGAGACGCCTGCCCCTACGATAACACCAACCATTTTCAGTGTAGGGGACGATGCCTACATCGTCCCGTATTGCGCCGTTTGCGGTACATATTTGGCTTCTCCCCGGGGTAACTCCCCTCAAAGGGCAGAGGGGTGGCCGTCCTGCAAGGAAAGCTCCCGCGTCAGCGGGTGATGAGGGGTAAGA
>JAZPXM010000030.1:0-20345 GCA_045543675.1 Acutalibacteraceae bacterium | reverse complement strand
GCCACCGTGGTAGTGACCGATATACCGTAAAAACCACCCGCCGTAAGGGAGTTGCGGTAAGGGATTGGCAACATTAACTTCCCTCTGACGAGGGAGGTGGATTTTTGCGAAGCAAAAAAGACGGAGGGAGAGAAAAAGAAGAACTACCCTTCCGTCAAAACCTACGGTTTTGCCACCTCCCCTGACAAGGGTAGGCAAGAAAAAGATGTCTGCAAAAGATAAGAGAAGACACACAGCTTTTGTGTATCTTCTCTATTTTTATCCCTATGACCACCCGCCGTACAGCGGGTGGTTTTTATAAATCGTCTGCGTCTTGTTCGGGTATACCGCCGTCAATGGGGGTGCCTGTATAACTGCCGTTCACGTCGGACGGTACACCGTGGGCGCTTTGCCCTTGCATAACACGCGCTTCCGCTATAATGGGGTCAACGGTGTGTAGGGGCTCTTTTTTTGTTTTTGGGTCTTTTATCTCTTTTTTATCCATACTACCTACTCCTTTCGGAGATAGTATGTACAACTTATTCGACAATATGATACAAGGTGGATAAAACGGTTAATAACGGAATGGCTGTATCCGCGTTTTGCACGGTGACAGCGCGCAACAACCGTGTGTGTGTGCACCAACTGCGCACGTCGTAAAACCACACCGTGTGTAAACGGTTTTTGCGGTCACGGTAACAAAAATACGGGCGGTTTTCCGTGACATCAAACCGTATTTCTGCGTTGTGTCGTACTGCGCAGGCGTGCGTTTCCTGCAAAGACAGAAAAACGGGTGCGGCGTTCTTTCGACAATCGCAACCACACGTATGTATGGTCGGAAACGGTTGCAAAAGCATACGATCCGCCGCTGTGAGTCGCGCTTGCAGGGTGGTGTTTTTAACAGTGGTTACGATACCCGCCGCACCGCTGTGCATCACCGCGTAAAACAGCGTTTCTGTAAGGCGGTTAACAGCGGCGGTGTTGCCGTCAACCTGTAGTATCGGCAACACCCCGTAATCCCGTGCCGTTGCAAACAAAAAAGCGGTGTTTGGTATCTGTAATCCGCCGTTTTGCGCGATGCGGCAGGTATAAGGGGAGATATAGGTTAAAAACGGCAAAACGGCGGGCAAGGACAGCGACTTCGGACAAGGAGATGTCAATCCCAATACTTGTACACGTTTTTGCGGTGTATCCGCCATTTGCACGGCGAGTGATTGCCCTGCATATATACGCGGCAGACCGCAAAGGATGGGGTTCATACGGTAGACGGCTTTTGCCGATATGCCGTACCGCGCGGCAATGCTGCGCACCGTTTCATTGTTGCGCACGGTATGAAAGATGCGCACACGGCGCACGAAGAGTGCCTGCCCTGCGGCTAACGGTGTATGGAGAGTAAGCCCGTTATCTGCGGCAAGGCTATGCGGCGATAGGTTACACCGCTTAGCCGCCGCAAAAATATCCTCCCCTTTTTTGACTGTGTAGATATCCACCCGAAAACCCCCTTTACAACACTATATGTGCAGTTTTTTACAAGCAGAACGCAAAAAAATACCGAAAATCTATGATTTGACTTTTAATTTACATAGGAAAATGGGTTGTTCTTTTTTCTCAATCTATGTATAATTAAAATGCATATATTATTATGAGAAAAGGAGCGTTTGTTATGTTTTGCAAAAAATCCTTATCTGCCATACTTTCCTTGGTAATGGTGGTGACGATGGTCGTGTCTGTTATCGCGATGCCTGCTGCTGCGGCAACCGAAAACGGCAACGTACCGTTTAGTTCTCCTGCCATTACCGCTAACGTCGGGGAAACGATCGACCTGACGAAATACGGCGTAGAATTTGCGGAAGGGGTATCCACCAAAGACGGTTTAACCTGGTGGAAAAATACCGCTTCTACCGTCGTACCGTTTAAACAACCTGCCATTCTCGCGAATGTCGGGGATACCGTCGATTTGACACAATGGGGTGTCGAATTTGCTGATGGTGTGGTGACCGACGCCGCAAATATTTCCTGGCAGAAAAAATTAGATCCGAAAACTGTTACCTTCGGTATGCCTGCCATTCTCACCGATGTGGGCACACAACTCAATTTCGCGGAGTATCCCGTGGAATTGACCGAAGGCAACGTGGTTGCAGGTGACAAACTGACATGGAAAGTGGTCTCTGACAAAGAAATTCCGCTGATCACCTTTGTGTCACCCGCTATTCCCGCTAACGTGGGCGATGTTATCGACCTGACGGCATACGCGGTGGAGTTTGAGAATGATAAAGCCACGATGCCTTCTGCCATCACATGGGCAAACGGTGAGACGGCGGTAACGTCTTTCACCCCCGATGCAAAAGGTGTCACCGCCTTGACCGCTACCGCAAACGGCGTTTCCAAAACCATCTACGTGGTGGCAAAAGAAGCAACGGATACCAAATACGTGCTGTACCGCAACGACTTCGGCTCTGCCGATGCGGTGGCGGAGATGCACAAATCCACTATGGGTTCTTCTAGGGCGACCGCCACCTATGCGGAAGGCGGGTATTTGTCCCATCTGCGTAACGATACCGCTACCGCCACCCACCAAAGTATGTTATTTGCGCCTTCTTGGCTGTCCGCTTTCGGCGCATACCGCTTAGAAGCGAGCGTGTCGGTATCCGCTTACGGCAATACCGGTCGGTATTTCTCGTTCCTGACCCACGGTTCCAACACGGCGAAGAACGGCCCGTATTACGTGGCGGGTCACACCAAAGCGGGCAAATGGTTCTTCCAAAAAAACACCAGCGCTACCGCTTGGGGTCTTACCGCTTTCACCGGCGGTGACAAGACAGGTGCGTTCACGATGAACGTGGATACGTACTATACGTATGCGCTGGAATATGACGACGGCAACGTTACGTCGTATATGGACGGCACACAGATTATGCAGTTTACCGTGCCGGATGCGACCCCCATTGTGACAGGTCGTCCCGGTATCGGTTTCCATGGTGTGGATGCCACTGCGGATTATTTTGAGGTCGCGTTGGTGGAAGATTCTATTAAAACGGCGACCTATGTGGAAAGCCATACGGAATTTACCCCTGCAGCGAAAGGCGTGACCGCGTTTACCGTTTCCGACGGTGAGACCACCAAAAAGGTGTACGTGGTGGCGAAAAATGCAGAGGACACCGAGTACGTGCTGTATGAAAACGATTTCAATGAAGCGGCGGATCTGGACGAATTGACCCGCGCTTCCAACTGCACCAACGCTTCCAGCACGGTAGAAATTGTTGACGGTAAACTGAACATTGGCACCGGCGCTATGTGGCACGAAACGTATATGCTGTTGCCCGAGTTTATCGGCGATTTCGGCGACTACTACGTAGAAACCAGTGCCAACATCACTGCACAGATGAATAACGCCCGTTATATCGGTTTGTTGCTGCGCGTGAACAACGATTCCTATCCGTTCCACGTGGCGATGATGCAACAAAGCGGCAAGGTCAGTATGAACTATCGCAACGAAGATAACGCGTGGGCAACCGACCTTGGCAATGCGCAAAACTATACTGCGGCGGTTGCATCCGGCGTGTCTTCCACCTCCACTTATTTCACGATGGCGGCTCAAGTGAGCGGCGACACCTACGAGATGTATGTAAACGGCACTAAAAAGCTGACCCTCGCCGGTCAAAATCAACAGCGTACCGGTCGCGTCGGCATCGTGGTCAACAGTGCCACCGCCAATGCGGATTATATCAAAGTAACCGTGTCCGAACCGGCGAAAACTGAAGCTGTGACCGCATTCACCCCCCAAGCCGCAGGCGTGACGGAGTTGGTCGCTACCGTAAACGGCGTATCCAAGTCGGTTTACGTTGTGGCGAAAGAAGAAAGCGACAACGAATATGTGCTGTATCAGAACGACTTTGATACGGCGGCTTCACTTGCGGACGTTACCCGTTTGAGCAGCACTGCTGAAGAAAAGTATCCGATAGGTTACAGCGATGGCAATCTGACCGTGACCCGCGCAAGCGGTGTTACCAGTGCCCAGACCACTATGGCGTTCCCTGCGTGGCTGGCAAATTTTGGAGATTATACTATTGAAAGTTCTGTTGCGATTGCTGCGCAGACCAACAATACGCGGTATTATGCGCTTGTGTTCCGCGGCAATGACGATTTGACCAAAGCGACACCCTATTACGCTTCTATCTATAACCGTTCAGGCACATGGAGGGGTCAGCGCCGTCTCAATACTACCAATTCCGACTGGAACCAGCAGTGGGACAACTGGGCAGGACCGTCTGTTGACGGTGCGTTCACCCCTGTCGCACTGGGTACCTATGCCACCCATAAGGTGGAAGTGCAAGGCGATACCGCGACTGCCTACTATAACGGTACTGAGGTGGGTACCTACACCCCCACCGACGTACGTGATACCGGTTTTGTGGGTCTGTTCTTCCATTCTGTGGACGCAAAGGTGGATTATTTCAAGGTCACCTTGTCTGCGGAAGAAACGGAACCCGAGCAACTTACCACTTTCACCCCCGATAAAGCGGGTGTGACCGCTCTTACCGTCAAAGACGCTGAAGACAACGAGAAAACCGTTTACGTGGTTGCTAAGCAAGCGGCTGATACGGAATACGTTTTGTACGAAAACGACTTTAATAACGCGTTTGATGCCAACGCGTTGACGGTAGCGGAAGGTGCCGCTACGCTGTCTGTGGAAAACGGCAAACTGACCGTAGCCACTTCCGGCGCATACGTATATCTGCCCGCATTTTTGGGCGATTTCGGTGATTATAAGATGCAGATGGTGGCATCTACCACCACATACGGCGCTTCTTCCGATTGGCTTGCGCTCCTTGCACGCGGCCAGCATACCGACAGCGCGAAAGAAGCATACGTTGCACGTATCCGTCACTCTAGCGGCGCTTGGGATGCGGCAGGTTACTACTACCGCGATGCAGACGACACCATGCACCGTCACGAATGGGGCGGCCACGCTACCATTTCCCAGGGTTCTACCCACACTTACACGTTGCTTGCACAGAATGATTTGATTACATTCAAGCAGGATGAAAACTACGTATTTTATGCAAACGAGCCGAAAGAACATCGTGTCGGTCAAATCGGTTTTGCGATGTCTAACGTCACCTTGAGCGTTGACAGCATTCGCGTTACCCTGTCCGACGTGGAAAAACCCGTAGCGCCCGTTTCCGCTTCGTTTACAGCGGACGCCGGCTTACCGTACGGTACTATCGCGGGCAATCTTACCGTTAAACTTTCCGAAACGGGCGATGCACCCGTAGACGTTGTGTACTACTGGGGCGACGGTAACGGAAAACTTGCAAACTACGGCGCGTTTGATAAAGTATTGGTTAAAGGCAGCACCGCTGTTAACGATATGATTCCCAAAGGCACCGTGGTGCCTGCAGGCGCTACCGAACTGCGCGTGTACACCGCTAACGAAGCGGGCGAATCCGACAACTGCGTGGTGGTGCCGCTGCCGCTGACCGTGCGCAATATGACGTTCGGTGAAGAAAAACTCAGTTTCCAGGCGGTCAGCGATACCCATATTATGCCGGAAGGCGGGTCGTTAAACTCGGTATACAATGCAGCGCATTTGGCTGATCTGTTGCAGGATATTGCAAGATTTGACCCCGATTCCGCAGGTTTGTTCCAAGGCGGCGACATTGTGGATAACGGTAAAGTCTCCGAATATGAGCACTTGAACAAGATTTGGGATACCTACGGCAACGGATTGCCGTTGGAAGGTGTTTTAGGTAATCATGAATACTGGAACACCAAGACCCAAGAGGGTACGGTTACCAATTATGCGACCTATACCGGTGCGCCGATTACACCTGAAAAACCGTATTACAGCAAAAACGTAAATGGGTACGACTTCTTCTTCCTCAACACCTCTATCATCGATCCCTCGGGCGGGAATCACAACGTTTCGACATTGGGTGACACACAGATTGCCTGGCTGGATGCAGGTTTGGCGGCGGTAGACGCGGATACACCCGCATTTATCTTCCACCACCAGAAATTCAACCAGATTGCGGATGCGGATGCACTGAAAGCGGTGCTTGCCAAGTACCCGAATGCGATCTTCCTCACCTCGCATACCCACAATGACATGAATACCGCAGGCATTTTCGAGTATGAGAATGCCACAATGTGCAAGACGGCGAACACTTCCGCTGTTTCCTACACGGTATACACCCATTATAATCCGAACGGCGAGAACGTGCAGGCGCGTTCGCAGGCGTATTACGTAGAAATCTACGAAGACAGAGTGCTGTTCCGCGGTATGGATATTATGACCGACGAATGGTTGCCTTCTGCACAGTTTGTGTTCTGGTACGGTGACGTGGATACCTATCCCACCGATGCCAACCTTTACCCCGTAGCGAAAAACGAGGCGGACGCAGTCTTTGAGGCGGATTTCTCCGAGCTTTCCGCGTTGGTGGCAAGTGAAGCTTACAGTGCCGCGGGTGCGTATGTACCCACCGATACCGATACCGCTGTCAACGAGTGGGTGAACGCGCGCTTTGGTTTGTTTATGAACCAGGAGGGTTCCTCTTCCAACCACCGAGAGCTTACCCATTTGGGACAGAGCACTTTGGATTACGCGACGGACAACTACAGCGGCGATTTCCAATGGAATATCCTCAGCAAAGGTGCGCTGTTGATGAACGTTTCCAAAAACGGCAACGGCAACTATTATATGGGCGGTCAGATGATGCGCAAAAACCTCGTGCTGACCGTGAAAGGCGAAGACGGCGATTACCTGAAGTTCAAAGATTTCGAAGCTGAAATGGTATTCAATAAGGCAGGCGCCAACACGCTGGGCGCGGTGTTCGTTTCTTTCCGTGAAACCACCCCCGGTCAGTACAGCGTGCGTGAAGGAAACGCTTCCCAAAACACGGCGGGCACGTTAGCGCTCGGTGTGGACGGTGTTATTGTGGGTAATGCGCCCACCACCTATGCGTACGGTGCTGTGTCAACCGACGGTATCACCGCAGGCAACACCGACGGCACCAACAACAATAACCAGATTCGCGAGCCGTTTACCGCGGCGCTGGACGATACCGCTGACTATAAACTCACCGTCAAGGTGATTGGCACCACGCTGACCGCAAAGGTCACTAAGGTGTCGGACGGCAGTGTTGTATATGACAATACGGCTTCCCCTGTCACCATCGACAATGATGTGGCGGGTTACCTCTCCTTTGGCGTTTCCAACGCTGTTCATGAGATCAAATCGGTCAAGGTCACTAAGCTTAACGGTCTGGGTCTGCCGGTAGATATTGCGCAAGAGGACGGCTACGTCGGCGGTAACATTGAAACAGTGGATATGGTGGAAACCGACAATGGCTATCAGTACACCATCGAAATCACCCCTGATGCAGGATATGAACTGCAGGCAGGTTCTCTGTACGCGATGGATGCCAACGGTAATTACTATGTGCCTACCCGCGTGGGCTTCCGCAATGGCGGCGATGCTTCGCGCTACACCTTGACCATCAAAGGCGAAGGTGCCGTGACGGCAACCTTTATGCAGCCCACAAAAGAAAATCCCAATATCGGCAACATCGGCACGTCCATCAACCAATCTTTAGCGGGTCTCAGATTTGTCAGTCGTTTCACCCGTGTTGTAGAGAACGACACCGAGTACGTCGTATTCGGCAACGAAAAACTGGCAATTGCCGATTACGGTATGTTGCTCGGTTTGGATGCGGTTGTCGGTGAAAACGAACTGAATCTGGCACTTGCCGAATCCAACCAATATGTACAGAAACTGAGTGTGAAAGAAAGCGGCATCTACTACGATAACTGTACTGCGCACGTAGATATGAGCGTGTGCATCACCGGCGTGGATAAGGTGAGTGGCGGCGCGGATATGCAAGTCGTTTCGAGAACCTACGTTGTGCTCGAAAACGGCGACGTGCTGTACGGTAATGCTTGGAGTAGTTCGTATAATGAAACGCTGGGCATTTCTTAATGCACGAAATAAAGTGAGGGTATAAAAATGAAAGTATATGAAGCACCCAGCGTGCAGGTGAGCACGCTGACCGCGACGGAAGCGGTAGCATTTGGAGATAATTTGACACCGTTGTCTTCGATGGTACAACCCAAGTAAATCAAAACCCACCGCAAGGTGGGTGGTCATAGGGATAAAAATAGAGAAGATACACAAATATCGTGTATCTTCTCTTGTTTTTTGTGGGTATTTTTCCTGCCTCCCTTGCCTAAAGGGAGGGGGACCGCCGCGCAAGCGGTGGTGGAGGGATATATCCCCCAGTCTTTCGCCCACGGCGAAATCCAGCCCCCTTTAGGCAAGGGGGCCAAGTGCAGCCGCAAGTTTCATCAAATCCCTAATCGCAACTCCCTTAAGACGGGTTGTTTTATTTATCCGACACGCTTTGTAAAAATAACAATCTTGTAACCTTTCTTGTGACCAACAATCGGTTATGCTATGATAAGTTGAATTTTTGTGAGCAAAGAAAGGAGGGCGTACCGTGGGTGAAGTCAGAGACGCTTTAAAAGCTGTGTATAAACAGCCGTGGTTTTACAGCATACTGCTGTTGACTCTTATACCGTTATTTCCCGATTATCTGACCTTCTTTATGGTCATCGCCGCCTTCCTTTTATGCGTATGGGACAGCAAAAACCGCGGTGTGGGACTGCGGTTGGGTAAAATTGGTATAATGATGCTGGTGTATCTCGCGTATATGGCGTGCAGTTTGTTGTATACCAGTGATCTTACAGGCAGTTTCTGGACGCTGGTGATGTGGGCGTGCTTGTTTTTAGGGTATCTCACCGCCGCCACGGTATTGTATAACCGCCGTCGGTTGCGTACCGCTATTCTGTGTATGACCGCTACCACGGGTGTGGTGGGCGGCGTTGCCGTGGTGCAATATATCCTGCGTGAGTGGTTTCATATGCAGGTCAATGATATGCTGTGGGAACCGTCCGACCGCGTGATATACGGTCTTTTGAACATTTCGGTAAGCGAAGTGGATTTCGGAGAACGCATCTCGTCTACCTTTAATAATCCTAATTTAATGGCGGCGTATTTAGCACTTACCATCCCGTTTTCCATCGCATTTGTATTGACCGGCACCCGTTCCAAGCCCAAAGCGCTTGCGCGTATCGCGCTGATAGCGGCGGTATATGCCTTGGGCTTTTCTTACTGTCGTGCGGCGTATCTTGCACTGATGGTGGTGGGCGGTTTGCTGGCGCTTTTGTACGTGCGTAAACGGTTTATGCTGACCCTTTTGACGGTGATATATGTGCTGTTGCTGGTGCCGCCGTCGGTGGGCGACCGCCTGCTGTCGGTCATTCCTACTGCCCCCGACCAACCTGCAGATACTATCGTGGAGACACTTCCCGAAGATTTGCCGCCGCTGGATATACCTGAAAGATTAGAGCAGATCGAGCAGCAGGTCACCGCCGGTTACGCGAATGACGGCTCGGTAAGCGAACGCTTTATGATCTGGGAGCAAACCAGAAAATCCATTAAAGAGCACCCCTTGTTCGGCTTGGGGTTAGGTGTACAGACCACCCGTAAAATGTTGCAGGAAGCGGGATTGGATTTTAAACATTCGCATAATTTGTTCTTGGAAATTCTCAGCGAAGGCGGCATTGTCTCGCTGCTCATATTCGCCGGCATTTTGTATTTGTTGGCTGTACGCGGCGTACGCCTTTTATGCCAACGCAACCGCAAAGAGGCGTGGTTACTCGGATTTGCCGTGTTTGCGGCGTGCGGTGCGTTGTTTGTGTTCGGCGTTTTTGATTTTCCGTTTATCATTCCGCGGCTGATCTCCACCTGTATGTTGTTGATGGGTATTACCGAATCGGCGGCGCATTTGTACTTGCATATAGACGCGAAAGGCAAAAAATCCCTGAAAAAGATGCGTCCTAACCCTTGCAATTTACCCAAAACGTGATAGGATAGTAACGAAAGGATCGAAAAAAGGAGGCGAGTGGTATGCAGGTTAAAGAAAAACCCGTGTCAAAATGCACGGTTGAAAGACAGCGCAACAGACGGCTTCGCGTATTGCTCGCCGTTTTTGCGGCAGTTGTGTGCCTTGCGTCTTTGACGGTGGGTATCGTTTTGAGCGTGAAAAACGCCGCGCGTATCGCCGAAAAAGAGCAGCAGATCACCGCGTTACAACAGCAATTAGACAGCGAAAAAGAGAAAAACGACACACTCGGCAAGGAAAATGATGATTTGAAAGGCAAAGTGGAGTCGTTGGAAAAGGAAAACGACGCTTTAAAAATTACCATTTCCCAGCAGGGCGGTGTATTCCCGAAAGCAGCGTATGAAGGCAAAAAGCTGGTCGCACTTACCTTTGATGACGGACCCGGAAAATATACGGCCGAGTTGCTGGATTTTCTGAAAGAGCATCGGGTGAGAGCGACCTTTTTCTTACTCGGCAGAAATGCCGCTAATTATCCGTCACTTGTAAAGCGAATGGATGCGGAAGGACATGCTGTGGGTAACCACAGTTATTCTCACCCCAATTTGGCAAAAATGTCTGCGGCGGGGGTGGCATCCCAAATTGGCAACTGTAACGCCGCAATTTATAAAGCGATAGGTCGCAACGCGTCTGTTTTGCGCTGTCCCGGCGGTAGTTCCAATGCGACGGTGCGCAGTGTTGCGAAAAGTGCCGACCTGCCCATTATCTACTGGAGTGTTGACACCAAAGACTGGGAATCGCGGGACAAGGATAAGATTATGCAAGTCGCGTTTGGGGATAAAGGCATAAAAGACGGGTCTATTGTGTTGTTGCACGATATCCACCGTGAATCGGTGGATGCCGCCAAGGAAATGATCGTACGTCTCGAAAAAGAGGGGTACACCTTTGTGACCGTGCCCGAATTGCTGTCGGTGCGAAAAGACGGTATGCAAGCGGGACAAAGCTACAGTAACGGGTATTAAGATATGTTTATAGGAAACGTAGAAATCAAAGGTTATGCGGCGTTAGCGCCAATGGCAGGGGTTGCAGACCGTGCTTTCCGCCAAATGTGCGTAGATCACGGCGCGGCGTATACCGTCGGTGAAATGGTGAGCGCCAAAGGGCTCACGTTCGGTGACCGCAAAAGCAAAGAATTGTTAGTGCTGGACGATGCCGCACGCCCGTCCGCTGTGCAGTTATTTGGGGACGACCCTGACACTATGGCGCAGGCGGCAAAAATGGCATTAGAAGTAAAACCCGATATTATTGATATCAATTTTGGCTGTCCCGCGCCGAAAATCGCGGGCAACCATTGCGGCAGTGCGCTGTTGCGCGAGCCGCAACTGTGCGGCGACATTGTCCGCGCGGTTGCAAACGCCGTAGACGTGCCCGTGACCGCGAAGATCCGTAAAGGGTACAACAAGGGGGACGACGTGGCGGTGGAAGTGGCGCTTGCTTGTGAAGCAGGCGGTGCCGCCGCTGTGACGGTGCATGGACGTACCCGTGACCAGATGTACGCGCCGCCCGTGGATATTGACTGCATCCGCCGTGTGAAAGAAGCGGTGCATATCCCCGTTATCGGCAACGGCGATATTTATACTGCCGCTGATGCCGCCCGTATGTATGAGCAAACGGGTTGTGACCTTGTTATGGTAGGTAGGGGTGCTTTGGGCGCGCCGTGGCTGTTTACCGAGATAAACGCTCTTTTGGGTGAAGAACGGACGTTGCCACCCCCGCCGCTCTCCCGCAGAATGGCATTGCTGTTCAAGCAAACGTCTATGGCGGTTGAACTGAAAGGCGAAAAGGTCGCATTGCTGGAAGCAAGAAAACACGCCGCGTGGTATATGCGTGGCTTAAAAGGCGCCGCGGCGTTGCGTTCTGCTTGCGGTACCATTACTACGTTGGATGAACTGGCACACCTTTGTGCGAGGGTAATACAAGAGAATGAATAAAAAGAGAGGCGCTCAATACGATGTATTGAGCGCCCCAACATTTATAGTATACCATGAGAAACCGTGAAACGCAAGTAAAAATTTTTCGTTAATTTTTGGATATTTTGCGGGTAGACAGAAGCGCACCCCGTGTGCTATATTGTAGATGCAAGGAAGACAAGAGAGAGAAAGGAGTACACAAAATGAAAGATACTCCGCCGGACTACGAAGTCTTAAAAATGTGAAGGGAGCGAGTCCAATGGGCTGACACCGCTGTATAAAAAGGAAAACACGTAAGGGTGGTCCACTATGAAAATCGGATGGTTAAAACAAGTTAAAGAAATCTGAAGAAATGGTGAGTCCAATGTACTAATTTAACTTTAGCGATGTCTGCGATCCCAAAAAGGGTCGCTTGTAAGAAAAAATCGACAGAACATCTACTATATAGTCAGTCAGAAGCCACAAAACCCCGACAAAAACGGAGGTAACGCTTTCAAGTAGTATACTAAAAACTTATAGGTAATATGTTCTAATTGGTTCCTTTCTAAATTATGATAACGGGTTTAAAAATCTCGACCGCACGGGTTAAAGCCCGTGCGGTTTTGTTGTATAAGACATGGTGCCGTCCTGCTTGTGATTGCGTGTGTTGGAAAATCTCGCGCAGAGGTATTTATGAGAGCGCAGAAGACTGTGGTTTTTATTGAAAAATACGAGTAGCATGGTATAATTAAGATGTACCAACAATACCCTTGGGTGCAAAAATAAAATACGGAGGGAAGAATATGAAACACAAAGTTATTCGCTTGCTGAGTATCGTTTGTGCACTCAGCATCCTGATTGTTACTATGCCGGTAACAGCTTACGCACAAACTGTTGATGCAGTCACGGATACAGACAAGACAATTTCTACTGTTCTTCCCGAAGAGGAAGAACAAGTTCCCGTCACCATTTTGGATGAAGAAGTGGAAATGCGGGAGCAAAATGTAAAGTATTTTCGTTGTGATGACGGCACGATCCTTGCCGCTGTTTACAACAATCCCATTCATTACAGAGTTGACAACCGATGGGAAGATATTGATAACTCACTGACTACAACCAATTCTAAAAACGGTATAACTTACTATACGAATAAAGCAAATGATTTAAAGGTGCGCATACCTGAAAATCTAAGCGAAACCGCGCCCGTAGAAGTGGAAAATCGGGGTTATACATTGCAGTGGGTTGCTGTAGATGGACAAAGCGAAACTGTCGAACTGCCTATTGTTCGACCACCGTCCGTTACGTTATCTATGGAATCAACCGCCAACGTGTCGTTAACCGCGTCTCAACAAATTGTTGAAGATGAACTCGATAATGGCAACCAAACGCAACTGCGTTTTGCCAATGAACATAAAACGTATATTGAAAAGCAGAATACGGATGTTACGTATGCAAATGTATACGATAAGACGGATATACGATACACTATCGTTAGCAACAAATTAAAAGAGAGCATTGTTTTTGAGACGTTGCCGACAAAAACATCCTTTGCATTTTTTATGCAAGGTGCAGGATTGACGGCGGTGTTGCAACAGGATAACTCTGTTCATTTTTACGCAAAAGAGACGCAAGAAGAGATATTCGTTATTGCGGCACCTTATATGTTTGATGATAACGGAGAGCATAGTGATAATATTACTGTTGCGCTGATACAGCAACGGGATGGCTGGCTGTATACGTTGACACCGTCCCGCGAATGGCTCGCGGATACAAACCGCGCGTATCCTGTGACATTAGACCCTACCGTCGAAACCGCCGCGACCCAAGGCAATATGATGGCGACGGAAATTTATTCAGGCAATGCAAACAAAAATTACGGTTCTTCCGACAAGATGTATGTTGGCGGCTATGTATCGGGCAGTCAACTTTACGAATGTCGCGCTCTCGTGAAATTTGATTTGCCCGCGTTGTCTTCGGAATACAGCAATATGCAAATAGTCAACGCACAGATCAAAATGACAAACAGCAGTACGGGGACTCCCAATGACATATCAGAGATAAATATGTACCAAGTCACAGAAAGCTGGTCGGAAAGTACAGTCACTTGGAACAACCGCCCGCAAACAGATGATATTGTCGAGGATTTGCAATTTGGCCAATCGGGCGCGGGAGAAAGTGTTTTTGATATCACAGCACTTGCAAACGCTTGGGCAAAGGACAGCACAACCAATCACGGCGTAGCCTTTGCGGCGGTGGGCGCTGATACTTACGCAAATGCCGTTCAATGGTATACCGAAGACGCCGCTACAACAGCCAATCGTCCCGCCGTCACCATCTCGTATCGAGAATGTGTGGGCTTAGAAGACTATTGGACATACACTTCCATGTCCGTGGGACGCGGTGCGTCTGCCTCGGTCAATAACGCCACCGGTGCGCTTACCATCGTCATTCCCGATTGCGGCATTGACGGCAATCTGATGCCGGTGTCTATCTCTCACGTGCATAATACGTCGTTTACAAAGGTCGCTACCTATGGTGGCAAATTCCGACTCAACTATCAAATGTCGGTAACTGCTACCGATATAGCAGAGTATCCTTACTATTTTATCGACGGCGACGGCACGAAACATTATTTCAAGGAAAATGAGAATGAAATCAAAGACGAGGACGGTTTGGGGCTGACCCTGACCGAGACGGATGACAATACGGACGAAAAATTTGTCATTACCGCTAAAGACAAATCCAAGATGGTGTTTAATGCTGACGGCAATTTGCGGTTTATCCGAGACACCAATAATAATGAAATAGAAATTGTATACAACAACGGTGTCATTCATCAGATTATTGACGGTGCGGATCGTATCTATCAGTTTGCGTATGACGAAAACGGCAGATTGGCGTCGATTACCGACCCCGCAGGCAGACAAACCACCTATGCATATAATAGTTGGGACGAATTGAATACGATTTATTACCCCGACGGTAATGTGGTTAATGTGTTTTATAACAACGCAAAAGTGCAACGCCTGCGCGGAAATGGGCAAACTGTGATTTTTGAATATGACACGTCCGCGCCCGTCCGTGTGGTCGGTATGTCTTACTATGAAACTACAGAAACCACATATATTGAGCGTTATGCTTTTGATTACAAAGTAAATGCCACCGATATCACAGATATTGCCGGCAATACGTTTACCTATCAGTATAATACGTTCCTGCAAACCGTTTGCGTAGCTAATCAAACCGACGGTAGTGCGCAAAGTTATACAATGGGTAAACCCGGCGGCTTTGACGGCACGGAAAACAAACTAACAAGTGTTTCCAATACACAAAAATCTGTAGCCAATCACATTGTAAATGGTTCGCTAAGCCGTAATTTTATTAACGATAGTTCTTTCCAAAGGGTTGGCAATACAATTTCATACGACGCCAACAACGGTCATTTTGGTCCCGGCAGTATACATATTAACAATTCTAAAGAGTATTCACAAACAGAACCCACCACCTACGCCAAGCAACAATATACCGCATCGGAAGAAGGATACTATATGTTGTCAGCATACGTGAGTGTGAATGGCAATAGCCTTGTTTGTGATGCAACACTGTCCGTAGTCTCCATAGATGAAAATGGATTGGAACGTAAAAAGTGGCTTGTGCCGCAGGCGGTAACCCAAGAAAACGAATGGGTACGTATATATGGTCATATATATTGCTATGAAGATGAAAGAATAGAAATTCGATTAGGTGTGCGCGGATACGGCGAAGCGTGGTTTGACGATATCCAATTGGAACCGATGACCGCGGTGGCAAGTACATATAACCTGCTTGAAGATACAGACTTCAGGTATAATACGGATAAATGGGTCGCACGGGGCGGCGATTGGGGCACGGTTGCGGATGCGACCTCCCCCTCGGGAACGCAAAAAGCTATGGAGATAGCAGAAGCGCCCGGTGTTTTATATCTATATCAATACGTATGGATCAAAGACGGCAAAGCGGGCGACACATTCAGCTTGGGCGGTTGGGCAAAAGCCAACGCCGTGCAAGCGGATCCGGATGCGTATGCGCTGGACGAACAGGGATTTAGCATATCGCTGGAATTCTTTTCAAGCGAGGGCATGTACGAGAAGAGGACCCGTCTTAGTTTTAATCCGTATTACGATGACTGGCAATTTGTTTCGGGTCAGGTCATTGCGCCTATTGATTATACAAAAGTCTGCGTTGTCCTCGAATATACCGGCAACCCCAATTCCGCAAGATTTGCGCAGCCGTTTTTGTATAAGGACAATTACGGACAATCGTATACCTATGACAAAAACGGTAACCTTGTGAGTTCTGTTGACAATACGCAAGCACAGTCTTCGTATGCGTATAACAATAACCAACTCAGTAAGCTGGCAAGCCCGACGGGCAGCGTACAGTTAATGACGTACGATGAAACCACGCAGAATCTGCAATACGTGCAAACGTCTGACGGTCAACGGTACGAATATACGTACGACAGCCACGGCAATGCTACGGGTGCAAACGTATACGCATCCCCTTACGCCACCGAGATTGCCGTAGGTACGCCGTACTATTTCCTTAACGCCTATTCGGGAAACGCTTTCACAGCCGAATCGGTGGAACATAACAGCGGGATAAACGATCAGAAATGGTCGCTCGCCGACGATAAGCAGTTGTATTGCTTAGTCGCTACCGATGAGACGGACGTGTATGCCATACGCCCGTATCTTTCCGATGCATCGGGCTTGCGCGTGGATATCGAGGGTGGCACCACCGCGGCAAACGGCCAGAACTTCCAGTTGTACAATAACAATAACTGGACAAACCAACGGTTTAAATTTGAACAAAACGATAATGGCTCTTTTACGATACTGACAAAGCTCAGTAATTATACAAAATGTATCGACGAACAGCCGAAAGATGCGACAAGTACCGAAGACAGCGCCGACGGTGCGGATCAGGACGCGGCGGATGATGCGACAAGCACCGAAGACAGCGTCGACGTTACGCATCAGGACGCGGTGGCGGGGGATGCGAGTCAGCAATGGTATTTGATTCCCTATACTGCAGATGATGCACAAACGCCGCACTATACGTCTTCTGCTACCTATACGGAAGACGGCAATTACCTTGTGACATCTACCGACTCGTTGGGATATACAACGTCTTACGAAACCGATACCCGCGGCAATACAACGTCGGTGACGGACGCTAACGGTGTGAAAACTACGTACGGGTATGACACGTACGGTATGCATAATACGTCCGTTTCGGTCAGCAAGGACGGTACCAATGCGGGCACTGTAAACTATACCTATGCACAAGACCATTTGGCGTCTATAAACACTTCCAACGGAACGCTGTATACTATGACGTACGATGCCTACGGTCGCGCAGACGGGGTGTATATTGGCAACAGTACTAACGGCAGAATGTTGTCAAAACGCACGTATAACGCTGTCGGTCTGCTGAGTCGGTTGGAGTACGGCAACGGCATTTTTGCCAACTATGAATATGATACACTTGGCAGACAGACAAAAATGTGGTATAGTGACAGTGTGGACGGCGGTATAGATTCGTTTTATAACGCGCAAGGCCAACTCGGTATGATTCTGGATAGGTCTTCTTTGACGCGTACCCGCTATGATTATGATATCGCGGGCAGAGTGGAACGCGTATATAAGACACCGAGCGCGTTTTTGGACGGCAATTTACCGATAGCGGATTTTAGGTATACGTATGAAAACGGCACTAACCGTCTGACTAATGCGTCTGTGGTTACACAATGGTATGGTGTTCTTGCCAATTTTAGGTACGGCTCTGCAAGTTTAGGAGAAATGCCCGACACCGTGTATGGGGTGAGCCGAGGGAATTTTTCGGATATTAGATATGAATACGACAGTCTCGGCAGACTGACCGAACGCTCTACCAACGTTTTAGATAGCATTTTTCGACGCGAAACAAACTACACGTACGTTGATGCGAATGACGGCAGTAACGCTACAAGTACCCAAGTAGCAAGCATCACCACACCTGACGGTACAACATCATATACGTATGATGCGGCGGGCAATATTGCTACCGAAACCTTTGGCAATAAAACCGTTCGGTATACCTACGACATTTTGAATCAATTGACGGGTGTTACAGGCGGCGATAAAATCTATGCCTATACGTACGATGCCAACGGCAATATTTTAACAGCGCAAAAGGGCACAACCACCAACACCTATACCTACGGGGACAGCACGTGGAAAGACCTGCTTACCGCGTATAACGGGCAAACCATTACGTATGACGAAATCGGTAACCCGCTTACCTACCGTGACGGGATTAGCTTTACGTGGAAAAGCGGCAGACAATTGACCAAGTACACCAAAGGCAACAGCACCGTTGAATTTTTCTATTATAGTGACGGTGGCAGAGAAGAGAAAAAAGTAGGTAATAGTATTACGTACTACATCTACGTAGACGGTGTGTTGTACGCACAAAAAACAGGCAATGACGTTTTGGCGTTTGTGTACGACGAAAAAGGTAAGCCGTATATGGTCATCCGCTTAGACTTTGTTGCGGATAATAACAAGAGCACGGCTGATCTGCTGTTAAACACCGCGCTGGCGGAAGAGTACTATTACGAGTATAATCTGCAGGGTGATGTGGTCGGCTTGATTGATCTCAACGGCGATCGCGTTGCCGCCTACACCTACGACCCGTGGGGCAAACCCCTTACCGTTACCGACGGTAACGGTAACGCCGTAAGCGGTACGCATATTGCCCATGTCAACCCGTTGCGTTATCGTGGGTATTACTATGATGTGGAGACGGGGTTCTATTATGTATCCAGCCGTTATTACGATCCTGAGATCGGTCGGTGGATTAATGCAGACAATCAAATAGCAGGTGTCGGCGGAGAAGTCTTGGGATACAATATGTTTGCGTATTGTATGAACAATCCCGTGAATATGTCCGATCCTTCCGGCAACTGGCCGAAATGGGCGACAAAACTTGTTGTAGCAGTGGCTGTTGTTGCTGTTGTGGCCGTTGTTGCTGTCGCAACAGCAGGAACCGGAACTGCATTGGCTTGCATAGCAGCAGGTGCAGCGAAAGGTGCAGCAATAGGATTGGTCACCGGAGCTGCTATAGGTGCTGGTACTGCCGCAGTCAACCACCGTGTGTCAACAGGAAGTTGGGAAGGCGCTGATAAAGCGGCACTAGAAGGTGCAGGTGACGGCGCTTTGTCAGGTGCCATTACTGGAGCAGTCACGGGTGCCGCAAGCGGTGCAACTAAAGTAGCCCAAGCAGCAAAAGCATGGGATAGTGGCACTTTCAAATCTGGCTATCAATCAATGAAGTACCACTACAATAAACATGTAGTTAGCGAGGGTTTGACTAAAGGTAATAATGTGCTCAAATACACTCAAGATGCAGTAAGTTTTGCAAATCGCAATTCTTCCGTATTAAAGTACACCTACAACTACAATTACGGAAATGCATCTTGGAATTTGACATATTCTACTGGACAAGGCGGAATGTTCACATCGGCCGGCAAGATTTTAACGTTCTGGTATAGGTGAATCTGATGAAAAACAAACAACATGAATATATTTTGAAAGCATTTTTAGAATCAAGTATTCCTACGGTAATGCGCAGAAGTTGTCCTGAGCTTATGATTATTGATTCTATTATCGGGGGCTATTGCACACAGTTAGTAAAACGAGCAAAGGTCATTGAAATACCGGCAAGCGAGATTATTTCTAAGACCGAAAAGAATACCTTTTCAGAATTGATAAATCAGTCAACAGGATTGGAAAAAGATGAATTAGTAGTGTACTATCGACTTGTAATACTTGTGGAATCTATATTAATTCAGTATCGGCAATAAAACAGGAGACAAGGGGACGGGAGACAAGGGGACGGTTCTCTTGTCTCCTTTTTTCATTGACAAACACAAGGGGAACAGGGAGACAGGGGACGGTTCTGTGTCTTGACAAAATATTAAGACACCAGGCGACGGTTCTCTGTGGAGACAGGAATGGAGACAGGAATGGAGACAGAGGACGGTTCTGTGTCTTGAAAAGATGATGTATTTCTGTTACAATTGTATGGGTGATATGCGGGGAGACAGGGCGGGGAGACAGGGGACGGTTCTGTGTCTTGACAAGATGATGCATTTCTGTTATAATTGTGTGGGTGATAGGAAAGGACACAAGGGGACGGTTCTCCTGTGTTCCCAAGAAAAACTTGTTGTTATGCGGATTTTTGAACTTGTGGAAACGACTTTCACAAGTTACACTCTTAGCCTCCCTCGGAGACAAGGGGACGGTTCTCTTGTCTCCTTTTTTCATTGACATAATTCACTTATTATGTTATGGTAAATTAGGGTGAGAATTATGCCAAGACAAGCGCGCAGAAAAAGTGAAAGCGGAATATATCACATAATGCTTCGTGGAATCAATCAACAACAAATTTTTGAAGATGAAGAAGATGGCTTTCGCTTTTTAGAAACACTTTC
>JAZPXM010000029.1:0-5361 GCA_045543675.1 Acutalibacteraceae bacterium | reverse complement strand
ATAAAGCCGATAAGGGCATTCTTACCAAGTGCGATTTCGCCGCCGTCGGTCGCAGGACCGTCAGCGATAACACTGTGTTCATCAATGTGCTGACCAACCTCAACAATGGGACGCTGGTTGAGACAGGTGCCCTGGTTAGAGCGAGAGAATTTAATCATCTCATACGTGTCTTCTTCACCGTTATCGTCACGACGCACGACCACTTTATCAGCGGAAACGTAGGTAACGGTACCGGCCGCTTCGCACAATACGCAAACACCGGAGTCAACACCGGCTTTGTATTCCATACCGGTACCAACGATAGGCGCTTCGGTTTTGAGCAACGGCACAGCCTGACGCTGCATGTTAGAACCCATCAATGCACGGTTGGCGTCGTCGTTCTCCAAGAAGGGAATCATCGCGGTAGCGACAGAAACAACCATCTTCGGAGAAACGTCCATATAGTCAACCTTATCGGGGGTCACTTCTAAGAATTCGTCACGGCAGCGGGCGTTAACTTTCGGGCGGGCAAAACAGCCGTTTTCGTCCAGCGGTTCATTCGCCTGTGCCACGATGAAATCGTCTTCCATATCGGCAGACATATATACCACTTCGTCGGTAACCGCACCGGTTTCTTTATCCACCTTACGGAACGGCGCTTCTACGAAACCGTATTCGTTGATGCGCGCAAAGGTAGCAAGGTAAGAAATCAAACCGATGTTGGGACCTTCAGGGGTTTCGATGGGGCACATACGGCCATAGTGGCTGTAATGTACGTCACGCACTTCGAAACCTGCGCGGTCACGGGACAGACCGCCGGGACCCAACGCGGAGAGACGACGTTTATGGGTCAATTCCGCCAAGGGGTTATTCTGGTCCATAAACTGAGACAGCGGAGAAGAGCCAAAGAACTCTTTAATTGCCGCTACCACAGGACGGATATTGATGAGTGCCTGCGGGGTGATAACGTCGGTGTCCTGCGCCTGCAGGGTCATACGTTCACGCACCACGCGTTCCATACGGGAGAAACCGATGCGGAACTGGTTCTGCAACAGTTCGCCTACCGAACGGATACGGCGGTTGCCCAAGTGGTCAATGTCGTCAGTCGTACCGACATCATGACCTAAGCAATGCACATAGTTAATAGAAGCCAAAATATCGTCTACGGTGATATGGTTAGGCACCAATTCATCCGCACGGGTACGCAATGCTTCTTTGAGCGCGTCTTCGTCGGTGCAGGTGTCCAGAATTTCGCGCAACACACGGTAGCAAACACGTTCGCGGATACCGAATTCTGTTACGTCGAAATCAATATATTTCTTAATATCCACCATACCGTTGGTGATAATTTTTACTTCGCGTTCTTCACCGTGTTCGTCAACGGAGATGAAGACTTGGGACACGCCTGCATCTTCCATTTCGAGCGCACGGGCGCGGTCGATGATCTCGCCCGCTTCCGCCAACAGTTCGCCTGTTGCGGGATCCACAACGGGACGGCTCAGTTTATGACCCGCCAAGCGGTTGGAAAGACCTAATTTCTTATTATATTTATAGCGACCCACGCGGGACAGGTCATAACGACGGGGGTCAAAGAACAGCCCTTCCAAGTGCTGCTGAGAGTTTTCAACGGTCAGCGGTTCACCGGGACGCAGTTTGCGGTAGATCTCCAACAACGCTTCTTCGGTGTTTTTGGTGGGGTCTTTTTCGATGGTGGCGTGCAAACGCTCGTCGTCACCGAAAAATTCAATCAACTGCGCGTCGGTGGACAGACCCATTGCACGCGCAAGACAGGTGACGGGCAGTTTGCGGTTTTTATCGATGCGTACGTAGAACACATCGGAAGAGTCGGTCTCATATTCGAGCCACGCACCGCGGTTGGGGATAACGGTGGAAGTAAACAGTTTTTTACCGGTGGTATCGTAGCTCATACCGTAGTACACGCCCGGAGAACGGACGAGCTGAGATACGATAACGCGTTCCGCACCGTTGATCACAAACGTACCGCTGTGGGTCATAAGCGGGAATTCGCCCATGAACACTTCGGATTCTTTTACTTCACCCGTTTCTTTATTTAACAACCGTACGGTGACGTACAACGGTGCCGCATAGGTCACGTCGCGCTCTTTACACTCCGCTACGGTGTACTTCGGGTTTTCATCAATTCTGTAGTCAATGAATTCCAGTACGAGGTTATCGGTATAGTCCGCAATAGCAGACATATCTCTGAATACCTCTTTGAGTCCTTCTTCTAAGAACCACTTGTACGAGTTTTTCTGCACTTCGATCAGGTTGGGCATATCCAACACTTCATTAATCTTGGCGAAACTCATACGGGTCGTGTTTCCCAACTGGACCGGTTTTACATTCACCATTGGCTCGACCACTCCTTTGTGTTTCATCCGCGGCATGTCCCCTACCGCGGGATAATTTACTGTGTTTTTGGCTTTTCTCACACGGTTGAAAAAGCATGGAAAATACCGACAATTTCGCATTTTCTCTTGCTTTTTTTCATATGCTGTGCTATACTTATTTTGTAGCAAAAGGCATATCAACCCATGATTAAGCAGTATACTATTATATAGGGTGTTTTTCGGTTTGTCAATCGTTTTTCGGCGATTGGCTTATTTTTTTTGAAAAATTTTTTAAAAACGTGATTTTTGGCACAAAATCCGCCTTTTTGCTGTCTAAATATACAAAAACGCCGCCGTATGTTCTTGATCGGAAACACACGGCAGCGTTGGTTAATTTATCAATATCCCAGCAACCACATACGACACACGCCCGCAAACTCTCTGACCCAATAACACAGAAAAAGGTGCAGCGGTGTTTTACAGGAAAGTGCACAAACGGGGGTCAGGTTTGCTCTCTTGGCATAGACACCGCATCTATACTGGTGAAATTCCTGCGTAGCAATTGCCACAGCGGTCGGCAGTTGGTATGTGTCTATCACTTCACGGGTAAATTGCATATTTTCAAATGTGTTGGTAGATGTATCTTCCATATAGATGCGCTTCTCATCTATACCCATCTCTATCAGCACATCACGCATCATAGACGCTTCGGTGCACGGCTCGTCCGCCCCCTGTCCCCCGCTCACAACACACGGCAGCGCGGGGTGCGCTTTTAAATAGACGGCAGCGGTTCGCAAACGATCTGACAGCATTCTTGATGGGCGATCTTCGTATAATCGCGCGCCCGGTACCAACACCGTTATCGCTTCTTGGTTACATTTGCGGTTTGCGCGTGTAAAAATCAACACCGACACGCCGAAAAAAAGTAAAACAAGGGCGACAAGCAGAATACCCGATACACAAATAATACTCTGCCCCACTTTGCCGCTTGACCAAACATACCGCGCTATCGGCGCACCGCATATTGCTGTTAACATACCCAAAACACCAACGATGCAGGACACCCATACGCCAACGTTGCGGATACGACCCGTAAAGTACGGCAGGATGCCCCATATAAATAGTATAATAGAGAACGCGCCGACAACCCATTGCCACACCATACGGTTTCCCTGCCTTCCTTTTAAAAAAGCGTCCTACCGCAGTAGGACGCTTTTTGTATCTTTCTTAGCCGATGTGCCGTACGCGAACCACGCCGTCCACAGCGGAGATATGCGCCAGTGCTTCAGCAGAAGGTGCCGCGTCAACATCCAAAATGGTGTACGCGTAATCCTTGCGGGACTGGTTTACCATCGCGGAAATATTGATGCCTTCTTTTGCAACAGCACCGCTGATCTGGGTGAGCATATTGGGAATGTTCTTATGCAACACGCACAGACGGTTAGCGGTAGTGCGGGGGGCTTGCACGTCGGGATAGTTCACCGAATGGGTAATGTTACCGTTTTCGAGATAATCTTTCAGTTCGTCAGCCGCCATCACAGCGCAGTTATCTTCGCTTTCAGGGGTAGATGCGCCCAGATGCGGGATAGCTACCACGTTTTCCACGCCGAGCATTTCTTCGGTCGGGAAGTCTACCACATAACGCGCTACTTTGCCACTTTCTAATGCTGCCAACATATCCGCGCCGTTTACCAACGCATCGCGGGAGAAGTTCAGCACACGCACGCCGTCTTTCATTTTGGCGAAAGCGTCTGCGTTCAGCATACCTTTGGTATCCGCCATCAGCGGCACGTGTACGGTGATGTAATCACATTCTGCATAGATGGTATCAAGGTCAGCGGCGTGATGAATGGAGCGGGACAGATTCCACGCGGCATTCACAGACAGATACGGGTCATAGCCGTACACTTCCATGCCGAGAGATTTTGCGGCATTCGCCACCAAAACGCCGATAGCACCAAGACCGATAACGCCGAGTTTTTTGCCCAATATTTCGGGACCTGCGAACTGGCCTTTGCCTTTTTCAACCAGTTTGCCGACAGCGTCACCTTCGCCCTTGAGGGTAGCCGCCCATTCGATAGCGGGCACCACTTTACGGGAAGCCAAGAACAAGCCTGCGATAACCAGTTCTTTTACAGCATTCGCATTGGCACCGGGGGTATTGAACACCACGATACCTTTTTCCGCACAAGCGTCCACAGGAATGTTATTAACGCCTGCACCTGCGCGGGCAATCGCCAGCAAGGTTTCCGGCATTTCCATATCATGCATAGCGGCGGAGCGCACCATAACACCGGCCGCATTTTCCAGCGTATCGGTAATGGTGTAGTTATCGCCCAAGCGGTCAGTACCGCAAGCGGCGATTTTATTCAAAGTACAAATATTCATAATCGTTTTCCCCTAATTAGCCATTATTTTTCTCAAATTCAGCCATAAACGCGACCAATTTTTCAACGCCTTCTACCGGCATCGCGTTGTAGATGGAAGCGCGCATACCGCCGACGGAACGGTGACCTTTCAGGTTTACGAAACCTGCCGCGGTGGCTTCTTTCACGAATTTCGCGTCCAATTCTTCGTCGCCCGTGACGAACGGCACGTTCATAAGCGAACGGTCCTCGGGAACCACGGTGCCTTTGAACATCTTGGAGTTATCCAGGAAGTTGTACAGAATTGCCGCTTTCTTTTCGTTGATCTCTTTCATTTTTTCAAGACCGCCGACTTCGTTTTTGATCCATTCCAGCACCAATTTTGCTACGTAAATGGTGTAGCAGGGCGGGGTGTTGAACATAGAATCGTTGTCCGCGTGGGTCTGATAGTTGAACATAGTGGGGGTAATATCCATAGCATTACCGATAAGGTCTTTACGGATAATTACAATTGTAACACCTGCGGGAGCAACGTTCTTCTGAGCACCTGCATAAAGCATACCGAACTTGGTAACATCAATAGGCTCAGACAAAATGCAGCTTGAAATATCTGCAACAAGCGGAACATCGCCTGTTTCGGGAAGAGTGTTAAACTTTGTACCGTA
>JAZPXM010000028.1:0-11133 GCA_045543675.1 Acutalibacteraceae bacterium | reverse complement strand
ACATGGCTACGATCCGACTTTAAACATATCCGCGCCCACAAACAAATACAGTTGGGCATCGGGATACAGCTTCTTGAGTTCGCGCAGTGTATCTACCGTGAAACTGGCACCGCCGCGTTTGATTTCAAGGTCCGACACCAGAAAACGCGGGTCACTTGCCGTTGCAAGTTCGCACATTTGAATACGGTGTTCTGCGGGGGCTATCTCCCCTTTTGCTTTATGTGGCGGAACAAAAGTCGGCATAAACAGTACCGTATCCAGCGACAGAGCATCTGCCAGCATACCCGCCATCCGCAAATGCGCGGTATGCACCGGATCAAAGGTACCGCCAAACAACGCTAATTTCATTTTTTAGGCAGAATGATAACCGGTTCTTTTGCGGGACGGTACAGTACAAATGTGCGACCGACAACCTGCACCGATGCGGCATTGACTTTTTCCGCAATTTCCGCCGCCGCTTCTTTAGTAGTAACGGGTGCCGTTTCCAACACTTTACCTTTTATCAGTTCACGGGCGGTCAAAGCATCATCCGCCTGTTTTATAAGCGTATCCGCAACGCCGCCTTTGCCAACGTGCAAAACGGCTTGCAATGTATTCGCCTGTGCGCGCAAAAACGCACGCTGTTTACTGGTCAGTTCCATTAGTTTTCTCCTTGTTTCTTTAAGAAATCCTGCAAAAGCGGTGCAAACACCCGCAACGCTTTGCCGCGATGACTGATAGCATCTTTTTCCGCAGACGAGATCTCCGCGGAAGTTTTACCGGGAAAATCTTCGGTTATGAAAAGCGGGTCATACCCGAAACCGTTTTCGCCTTTGGGTGCATATCCGATCGTACCGCGACAAATGCCGTTAGCGGTAAGGGTATCCCCACTCGGAAACACACAACAAATTGCCGAAACGAACTGTGCGCCGCGTTTTTCATCGGGAATATCCCGCATCTCAAAAAGCAGTTTTTCATTACACATCGCATCGGTGCCGTTTTCACCTGCATACCGTGCGGAATATACGCCCGGTGCACCGTCTAATGCATCTACCATAAGTCCCGAATCATCCGCAATCGCGGGAAGACCCGAAAATGCACATGCAGCCGCCGCTTTCAGATATGCATTTTCCGCAAAAGTAGTACCTGTCTCGTCCACTTCGGGCAATTCGATACCCAAATCACGGTCGGTCACCGCTTCGATACCGAGCGGTTGCAAAATTCTACGCAATTCTTCTAATTTATGTGCATTATGTGTAGCAATAATAAAACGCATACCGTTCTCCTCATTCTTCAAACAAAGCCGTCGCAAACGCCACGGGGTCAAAGGGTTGCAGGTCGTCGATGCCTTCACCTACGCCGATAAATTTCACCGGCACCTTCAAATCACCGCGCAAAGCCAACACCACACCGCCGCGCGCGGTACCGTCCAATTTCGTAAGCACGATACCCGTCAGTCCTGCTACTTCTTTGAATTCTTTCGCCTGATTCACCGCATTTTGTCCCGTGGTGGCATCCAATACTAATAACACTTCTTTATCAGCATCGGGCAGTTCCCGCTCAATGATACGGCTGATTTTATGCAATTCGTCCATTAAATGTTTTTTATTATGCAAACGTCCCGCGGTATCGCAGATCACCACGTCCGCACCGCGTGCTTTTGCGGCGGCAACTGCGTCAAACACCACAGCCCCCGGGTCGGCGCCCTGCGTATGCCGTACAATATCCACTTCGGCACGTTTTGCCCAGACATCCAACTGCTCAATCGCGGCATCGCGAAACGTATCCGCCGCCGCAAGTAACACTTTTTTGCCGTCCGCTTTCAAATTATGTGCCAGTTTACCGATGGTAGTCGTTTTGCCCACACCGTTGACACCAATCACCAATATCACAGACGGTTTTGTATGCAGTGCCAACGCTTGCTCGCCATCCAACAACTCTGCTACAATATCCTGCAACAATGCGCGGACAGCGGCAGGGTCGGTGACCCGTTCTTCTTTTACACGCTGTTCTAACGTCTCACGGAGCATAGATGCGGTAACCGTACCCACGTCACCCATAATCAAGATCTCTTCCAATTCATCGAACAAATCTTTATCAATACGGGTAAAGCTCTGCAACACATCGCCGATAGAACCCATCAGCGCGTCACGTGTCTTTTTTAAGCCGCCGGCAATTTTATTAAACAAACCCATGCTTTTCTCCTTATACACTCTTGTAGGATATATGCTTATCATTGCGCAGGAACGCTGACAACGCCGCGGCATCGCCGCGCGTTATCTCGCTTTTAAAAAGAACGTACGCCTGCCCTGCGCTAATATAAATCAACAACATATCCGCACTTTCAACCACACGAAACACGTCTTCATACCGCACGTGCATCTCGCCTACGGGCGTAAACTCAGCGATCTCGTCGTCAAAGAAACGCAACGTAAACGGTTTATTGCGGATATACCGTGCGGTAAGATCCATCTGCGCACCGTACTTTTTAGCGGTAAGTTTCGGCCAAAACAACAGGCAAATACCTGCCGCCAACATCACAACTGCGCTAAAGGCCATCTCGAAAAACACGGAAAACAACGAAATCGCAAACATCACCACCGCTAAGACCGTCATAAGTGTTTTAGCAGGTGTAGATTGTAAATGCAACAGATAAAACTGCCGATACCGGTTTTCATCCATTACGCCTTGTGCTTCAAATATAGGTTCCATACTATCATCCCTTCAAACCGACAGGTGCATCCATTTTTAAGCCCAATTTTTCTTCCACTTCGCTGGCGCGCAGTTCAAGCAGTTTGGAAACACCGCGTTCCTGCATGGTTACGCCGTACAAAGTATCCGCTTCTTCCATTGTACCACGACGGTGGGTAATGGCAATAAACTGGGTTTTTGCGCACATACGGCGCAGATACGCCGCATAACGGTCAACGTTCACATCATCCAACGCAGCTTCGATCTCGTCCAGCACACAGAACGGGGACGGCGTTACTTTCAAAATGGCAAACAGCAAAGCAATAGCCGAAAGAGCTTTTTCACCGCCGGACAATGCATCCAGATTGAGAATAACTTTGCCGGGCGGCTGAATGAACATGTCAATACCCGAATTCAAGATATCTTCGGGATCCGCCAAACGCAGTTCGCCTTTACCGCCGCCAAACATTTCCGCAAACACCTTGCCGAAATGTTCATTGATCATTTTAAAGCGGTCAATAAAGATCTCACGCATATGTACCGTCAAATCTTCAATCTGTTTTAACAGCTCATTACGCGATGTTTCCACGTCTTCTACGTTGGTTTTCATAAACTGATACCGTTCATTAACTTCTTTATACTCTTCAATAGCATCTACGTTCACGCTGCCCAAGCCGCGAATCTTATTTTTTAATTCTGTCACGCGGCGATTCGCTTCATTGACGTCTTCAATGGGTTTTGCCACCACTTCCGCTTCCATACGGGTGAGTTCGTATTCTTCGTACAAACGGCGGGTAAGGTCATCGGTCTGTTTCTGTATAGAAAGCTGTTTTTCTTCCAATCGAACAACTTCCTGACCGAGACGTTCGCGCTCTTCATTCTTTTCGCGGGATTGCTGACGCAGACGGGTCTGTGCCGCTTCGCCTTCATTGCGTTTTTGCACCAATGCGGCAACCTGTGCATCTGCACCGCCCGCTTGTTCGCGCAGGGCTGCGGCAGAAGCCGCCACTTGTGCAATCTGTTCTTCAATTTGCGCGTTAGCAGATGTGAGCAGATCGATTTGTGCAAACAAATTCTGACGGTGACCGTCCGCATCGGTGCGACGCGCTTCCAATTCGGTAATCGTGTGTTCCAATCCTTCGATTTCCTTTTGTGCCGCCAACGCATCCAGACGAGACTGTGCAATATCCGCAGACAGTTGTTCTCTCGCTTCGGCAAGTTCTTTTCTACCGCCCGACATCGCTTCAATTTCCGCTTCCACAGCAGTTTTCTCCGCGGTAACCGCTTCGATTTCAGCAGTTGCGTCTGCTGCTGTCTTCTTCGCATCTTCCGCACGGGCATTCAAGGTGTCGATTTCCGCGGTCAATTCGTTGACAGCGGTCTCCCCTGCCTGCACCAATTCACGCAAACGGCGCACTTCACCTTCGCAACGAATACGGTCTTCCTGTGCGGTAATAAATTCACCTTTTGCACCCGATAATGCCGCTTCCACAGCCGCAATATCCTGCTGTAAGCGCAGATGTTCTTCTGCCGCCGCTTTTGCTTTTTCAGCAAGTTTTGCGGCATCTTCCTGCAAGCGTATGATTTCTGCTCTACGAGATAAAAGACCTGCACCTTTGATGTGCGAACCACCCGTCAGCGAGCCGCCCGCATTCACAACCTGACCGTCCAGCGTTACTACGCGGAATTTATAGCCGTATTTACGGGCAATAGCGGTTGCATAATCCATATCTTCCGCCACAGCCGTGCGGCCAAGCAGGTTTTTCGCGATTTCTGCATATTGGCTGTCATAGGTCACCAAATCCACGGCAAGACCTACAAAGCCGTCCTCTTTATCCAGTTTTTCGGACAACTGATTACCGCGAATGTTAGTCAGCGGTAAGAACGTAACACGACCGCCGCCCGTTTCTTTTAAATAACGAATGGCGCGCTTGGCATCTTCATCCTTATCACAAACCAAGTTCTGCGCCGCCGCACCCAAGGCGGTTTCTACCGCCAGCGCATAATCCGCATTTGCACGGATCAAACGGGAAACGGGTCCGTGAATGCCACGTAACTGCCCGCTTTCGGCTTGTTTCATAACCGCTTTTACGCTCTGTGCAAAGCCGTCAAGATTGCGTTCCATCTCTTCGAGCATCTTCGCACGACGTGCTTTTTCCTGCGCATCCAACGCCACTTTATCGGCATTGGCTTTTGCGGCTTCTACTTTACCGATGCGGGAGTCATATCGCATCTGGTAACCGTTAACAGTATTTTGCAACGATTCAATGGTGTCGTTACACGCCTTTAAATCATCTTCGCAGTCTTTCAGTTCTTTAGCATTTTTACGGTTTTGTTCGGTACGCAATGCCACCGCCGCCGTCACCTGCGACAAGCGCATAGTGATTTCGGATAAGGTGGATTCGCCCGTGCTGACCGTCACACGCAGATCGGATAGTTTCAAGGCGATTGCAGTTGCTTTTTCAGACAACGCTTCCATCTGTCCTGCTACGGATTCGCTGTTTTTGGACAGATTTTCCATTTCTTCGGACAATTGTAATTGACGGTCATTTGCCGCCTTGATAGCGTCCTGCTTTGCGGCAATTTCCACACGGCATTTTTCGATATCTTGGTCAATATGGCGGTTACCGCTTGCCGCTTCTTCCGCTTCCGATTGCATACGGGCAATATTTTCAAGATTATGCGCAATATCGTTTTGCAAAACGGCAACGTTGCTGTCAAGAGAAGCCGCCTGCTCTAACAATTCCTGCGCATGACGGCGAATATCGTCCATTTCCACCGCCAAACGTTGCCCTTCCAACGCAATTTTTTCGATTTCTTCTTCAAATTCGTCCTGTACGCCGCCGACTTCTTCGTACTGGGTGCGTGCCAATTCCAATTTTGCATCCAATTCACGCAATACCGTACGGGATTCGTTCATCGTCCGCAACCACAGACCGATTTCGAGTTCCTTTTTCTCCCCTGCATATTCCAAAAACTTCTTAGCTTTTTCGCATTGGTGTGCCAAAGGGCCGACACGGCTCTCCAGTTCCTGCAAAATATCGCGCAAACGAACAAGATTGTCTTCTGCCGCTTGCAAACGGCGTTCTGCCTCATTTTTATGATAACGGTATTTCGCAATACCTGCCGCTTCTTCAAAAATTTCACGGCGTTCGGTGGATTTCGAAGAAATAATGCTGTCAATACGACCCTGACCGATAATGGAATAGCCGTCACGACCAAGACCCGTATTCATAAACAACATCTGGATGTCTTTCAAACGTACCGCGGCATTATTCAGCATATATTCGCTGGCACCCGAACGATAGCAACGGCGCGTAACTTTCACATCATCTGCATCAAAATCCAACGCACGGTCTTCGTTACTGATAATGAGCGACACTTCCGCATAGCCCATCTGTTTACGAACAGTAGTACCGTTAAAGATAACGTCTTCCATTTTACTGCTGCGCAGACTTTTACTGGACTGTTCGCCGAGCACCCAGCGAATAGCGTCACTGATATTGGATTTACCACTGCCGTTAGGACCGACAACCGCCGTAATACCGTCACTAAAACGCAGTACGGTCTTATCGGGGAAGGACTTAAATCCATGTATTTCCAGTGCTTTGAGTATCAAAGCGCTTCACCTCTTTCAATATCCCATCAGTTGCAACGCTTCACGCGCCGCTAACTGTTCTGCTTCCTTTTTACTTCTTGCAATACCGGTACCTATCACATTGGAATTGAGATATACCTGCACCGTAAACTTTTTGTTATGGTCGGGACCCGACTCACCCGTCAGGACATACTCCAGCTTTTCACCGGGGTTTTGCTGGATGATCTCCTGGAGAGTGGTCTTATAGTCCTTGAAATGACGGCGGCGCTGGTTTTGTGCCTCGGGAATGATAAAGCGCAACACCAGCTGTTTTGCCGGTTCCAAACCGCCGTCTAAGTACATCGCCGCAACCACCGCTTCAAACGCATCCGCCAGAATAGACGGGCGTTCTGCGCCACCCGACATACGTTCGCCTCTGCCAAGGCGCATATATTTGCCGAGTTCTAACTGTTGCGCATAGGAAAACAACGCCTTTTCGCAAACAACCGCGGCGCGCAGTTTTGTCAGTTCGCCTTCAGGACTGTTTTCTTTGTGAAACAGTTCATTAGCGGTAATAAATCCCAACACCGCATCCCCTAAGAATTCCAGACGTTCATTACTGGTACCGCGGTTTTCGCCTTCGTTGGCATAGGAGGAATGGGTCAGCGCATTTTCCAGCAATGTCACATTATGAAATTCATAGCGGAGCGCTTTCATCAACGGCTTTACATCACCGTACATACCATTCACTCCTCGTCTTTACTATCGACAGTCACCGCTTGCGTAATCGCTTCGATCACACCTGCCGTGGCAAAGGTCGCCGCTTGGCGTACCGCACTGCAAAGTGCTTTGGCATCCGAGTTGCCGTGTGCCTTAATAACAGGTTTCTGCACACCGATAATCGGGGCACCGCCGTGTTCGGAAACATCCATTTTTTTCTTGAAAGCACCGATTTGCGGCTTCACTATCAACGCCGCTAACATCGTGAGAATGTTGGACTTAAAAATCCCTTTGATGTTGCGCATCAGCGTAGCCGTAGTGCCTTCAATGGTTTTAAGCAACACATTACCCGTAAAGCCGTCAGACACCACAATATCCGCCACACCTGCCGGTACGTCACGTGCTTCCACATTACCCATAAACGGCAGGTCGCTGTCTTTGAGCAATTTGTACGTCTCCTGCTGTAATTCCGTACCCTTACATTCTTC
The DNA here is from genome assembly GCA_045543675.1 of Acutalibacteraceae bacterium. Classification (GTDB taxonomy): domain Bacteria; phylum Bacillota; class Clostridia; order Oscillospirales; family Acutalibacteraceae; genus URNF01. Next base: position 3,678 of record JAZPXM010000028.1, on the reverse strand, counting down.
GGTACCGATATTGAGCAGACCGATTTTAGGATTTTCTCTGCCGAGAACACGGGTCATAAAAATATGTCCCATTTTAGCAAATTGTACAAGCATTTCGGGACGGCAATCTGCATTTGCACCACAGTCGATCAACAAAAAGGGTGCGGTATCCGACGGAATCAGCGGTGCCAAAGCAGGGCGTGAAACGCCTTTGATACGTTTCACGATAAAGGTAGCACCCATAATGAGTGCGCCCGTGCTGCCTGCGCTGACAAAGGCATCACCTTCGCCTGCCACCAAACGGCGCAAGCCCTCTGCCATAGAAGAATTTTTCTTGGATTTCAAAATGGTGCGGGGTTCGTCTTCCATAGTCATCACATCGGGTGCGTCTACAATGTCTATACCGTCAAGCGACACCGCATTAGCAGCGGCAACTTCACGAATGACCGTTTCCTGCCCTACCAATACCATTTCGTAGCCGTAAGTATCGCGCGCCAAAGCCGCGCCTTTGATTATTTCGAGCGGTGCGTTATCTCCGCCGAAAGCATCTACAATAATACGCATCGTTATTCTCCTTTCAACTGCTCCAAATATGTCATCGCACGTTCCGCCAAAGCGGCATAGCGTGCCTTCTTATCTCGGATATGCATGGCAAGCGGCGGTAAAATACCGAAGTTTGCGCCCATTGGCTGAAAATCAGCCGTCGGGGTTGCTACGTGCGCCGCCAATGCGCCCATCATCGTCTCAAGCGGTAAAACAAGCGACGGTTCACCTTTTATGCGGCGCACCGCGTTAATACCCGCTAACAGACCGGAAGATGCCGATTCCATATACCCTTCCACACCGGTCATCTGTCCCGCAAAGAACAATGTGTCTCTGTCCTTTGTCGAAAAATCCGCGTTCAAAAATTCCGGGGACTGCAAAAACGTATTGCGGTGCATTACACCGTACCGCATAAACTCGGCATTTTTGAGTGCGGGTATCATACCAAACACCCGTTTTTGTTCACCAAACTTCAAATTGGTTTGGAAACCGACCAGATTATACAGCGTACCTGCCGTATTTTCTTTACGCAACTGCAACACTGCCCATGGACGATGTCCCGTACGTGGGTCACGTAACCCTACGGGTTTCATAGGACCGAAACGCAACGTATCCGCACCGCGTTTTGCCAGCACTTCTATCGGCATACAACCTTCATACACTTTCAGCGTATCAAACGCGTGCAACGGCGCAGTTTCAGCGGTCACCAGCGCTTCATAAAACGCTTCGTATTCCGCCTTGTTCATCGGGCAATTGATATAATCGCCGTCTCCCGTTTCTTCGCGGTCGTAACGAGACGCGCAAAAAGCCGAAGACATATCCACGCTTTCTGCAGTAACGATAGGTGCCGCGGCATCATAAAAATGCAACCCTTTACACAGTTTTGCAATATCATCTGCCAAAGCATCCGCGGTAAGCGGTCCCGTTGCGACAATCACAACACCGTCTTTCGGAATGGCGGTAACTTCTTTTTCTTCTACCGTGATAAGCGGATGCGAACGAATCGCATCGGTCACCATACGGGAAAAACAGTCTCTATCCACCGCCAACGCACCGCCCGCCGGGACGGCACATTGTTCCGCAATCGGTACACATAAGGAGCCAAGTTTTTTCATTTCCGCTTTTAAAAGTCCTGCCGCACTCGCAAGACGACTGGCTTTTAAAGAGTTAGAGCAAATCAGCTCCGCAAAATCGGGCGACTTATGTGCGGGAGTATACTTGTGCGGCTTCATTTCGGTAAGTACCACGGGAATACCCGCATTGGCCACCGCCCACGCCGCTTCACAGCCCGCAAGACCCGCACCGATCACCTGTACTTTTACGTCTTTCATTTCTTTTCGAATCCACATTCTGCAGTCAAGCAGTACAAGCCGCCGTTTTTGCCTTTACGTTTAAACAGCGTTTTACCGCATTTCGGGCACAATTCCGCGGACGGTTCGTCCCACGTCATAAAGTTACAGGACGGATAGTTAGAGCACCCGAAGAATTTACGATTACGGTGAGACTTCTTAGAAATGATCTTACCGCCGCAGGTCGGACAAACACCGGGGGTATCTTCCACTATCTGGCGGGTATTTTTACAAGCGGGGTACGCAGGGCAAGCCAAAAACTTACCGTATCTGCCGGATTTCACCACCATACGACGTCCGCACAGTTCACAAACTTCATCCGTTTCCACTTCCGGCACTCTGATGCGTTCGCCGGACAATGATTGTTCCGCATCTTTCAGCGTTTTTGCAAAATCCACGTAGAAATCCTGTAACGTGGTTACCCAATTGCGTTTACCGTTTTCCACCGCGTCGAGTTGTTCTTCCATATGTGCGGTGAATTCGGTATCCACAATATTCGGGAAACGTTCTTTCATCAAACCTGTTACCACTTCGCCGAGCGAGGTGGGTTTCAAGGATTTGTTTTCCCGCTCGATATATTCGCGTGCGAGAATGGTGCTAATGGTCGGTGCGTAAGTAGACGGACGACCGATACCGTTTTCTTCCATTGCTTTATTGAGCGTGGCTTCGGTGTAGCGCGGAGGCGGCTGGGTAAAATGCTGATTACCTGCAAGGTCGCGCCGTACGAAAGTATCCCCTTCGTTGATCACCGGCAACGGACGGTTCTCATCTTCTTTTTCATCTTTACCTTCCACGTACAGCACCGTATAGCCGTCAAATTCTACCGTATATCCCGATGCTTTGAAGATATATTTACCTGCAGAAATATCCACCTGGCAAGTCTTTTGCAGTTGGTCTGCCATAAGGCTGGCAATAAAGCGTTCCCAAATCAGTTTATAGAGTTTATACTGGTCAGCAGTCAACGACCCTTTTACCTGTTCGGGAGTCAAGGCAGGCATAGACGGACGAATCGCTTCGTGCGCATCCTGTGCGGTGTTTTTGGTCTTAAATACACGCGCTTTCGCGGGCAGATATTTATCACCGTAATGTTCACGGATATACGCAGTACCTGCCGCACGTGCCTCATCCGAAACACGCAGAGAGTCGGTACGCATATAGGTAATCAAACCGACGGTGCCTTCACCTGCCACTTCCACACCTTCGTACAATTCCTGTGCGGTTTTCATAGTACGATTGGAAGAAAAGCCGAGTTTACGGTTGGCTTCCTGCTGCATAGTAGACGTGATAAACGGCGGTGCGGGCATTACTTTACGGGTACCCGTTTTGACCGAAGACGCCGTATACACAGCACCGTCAAGTTCAGCAAGAATTTTATCCGCTGTAGCTTTATTCTTGATTTTGATCTTACCTTTCGCATCACCGTAAAAATGTGCGGTAAAGGTCTTGCCTTTTTCGGTACGGGACAGCAATGCGTCCACCGTCCAGTATTCTTCGCTCACAAAGTTGCGAATCTCGTTTTCACGGTCCACAACGATGCTAACCGTTGCAGACTGTACACGACCTGCAGAAAGCCCTTTACGGATGCTTTTCCAAAGGAACGGGCTGAGTTTATATCCCACAATACGGTCAAGGATACGGCGTGCCTGCTGTGCATCCACCAAATCCATATCGATGCTGCGGGGCGCCGCCATACCCGTTGCCACACCGCCACGGGTAATCTCATTAAAGGTCACACGATTGGAAGCGGCAATATCCAATCCTAAAAGTTGCGCCAGATGCCAGGAAATGGCTTCACCCTCGCGGTCAG
>JAZPXM010000027.1:0-7782 GCA_045543675.1 Acutalibacteraceae bacterium | reverse complement strand
GCTTGGCCTCCGACTTAACACGTAGTATAGGTACAGTATACATCAAAAAAAGAAGAAGGACAAGAAAAATGTAGTTAGGGATTAGAAGAAATCTATACCTACAATGTAGGGCAGGGATTCCCCTGACAGGGGAAAGGTCCGAAGGACAAAGGGGTGTCTGTCTTGGAGAAGATTACTCCCGCCGTTAACAGAATAAAGTTCTATGTTCGACAAACGGAAGGAGCAAGCCCCTTCCCTACAAAACCATATACATTTCTACAAAAACCAAGAGAGAAGATACACAAGCATCGTGTATCTTCTCTTGTTTTTTGCGGGTATTTTTCCTGCCTCCCTTGCCTAAAGGGAGGGGGACCGCCGCGCAAGCGGTGGTGGAGGGATATATCCCCCAGTCTTTCGCCTACGGGCGAAATCCAGCCCCCTTTAGGCAAGGGGGCCAAGTGCAGCCGCAAGTTTCATCAAATCCCTAACCGCAAATCACTTACGGGGTGGTTGCTTTCTGTTATAGGTGCGACCGAGCGGTAGCGAGCGTCGACGGCGTTGCGTAGCAACTCCAGCAAACGGACTCGTGGAGTTCGGTTACACCGAACTCCTGCATTTTTCTTGCGCGTTTAGACAACGCGCATTTCGCGATTAAAAAGCGCATCACCGCAAATGCAGTGATGCGAAACCGAAAAATTGCAGGTTTGAACCGAGAGACACAACCAAAAAGGCAACCCCACGAGAGTGGGGTTGCTTTCTTTGGTGGGCGCAAACGGACTCGAACCGCTGACCTCCTGCGTGTGAAGCAGGCGCTCTAACCAGCTGAGCTATGCGCCCAAAGTTTGGTGACCCGAACGGGAATCGAACCCGTGATACCGCCGTGAAAGGGCGGTGTCTTAACCGCTTGACCATCGGGCCATATGGTGGCTGTAATTGGATTTGAACCAATGACACTGCGGGTATGAACCGCATGCTCTAGCCAACTGAGCTATACAGCCATATCTCCGCCCCCGTTTTTTAGGGGCGGATTGTATTATAACCTAAGGATTTCGATTTGTCAACTACTTTTTTTACTTTTTTTCGGATTTGGCAGATTTATCCTTTTCCGCCTTCTCTTTCTTGCCGTCTTCGGCGTCTTCCGCCTCGTCTGTTATCGGCAACAATTCCACGTGCACTTCGTCAACACGGCGGTCATCCATCGCCTGCACGGTGAACAACACGTTTTCAAACTGCACTTCCGGATGCTCGTCCGCTTCGGGGATACGGCCCAGTTGTTGCAACATAAAACCGCCGACCGTTTCATAGTCGCCTTCGGGCAGGTCTACGTCCAGACGGTCTGCCAGTTCTTCCATCGCGGTGGAACCGTCCACCACAAAGGACGTCTCGTTTAACTGGGTGATCTCTTCTTCTTCGTCGTCAAATTCGTCCTGCATACTGCCGACGATAGACTCCAAAAGGTCTTCTACGGTGACGATACCGGCGATACCGCCATACTCGTCTACCACCACCGCCATCTGCATATGTTTGGCGGTCATTTCGGAGAACAGGTCTCCGCAATGCTTGGTTTCGGGGATAAAGTATGTGTCACGCAACAAATTGCGCAGCGTGACTTCCTTGGGCAATTCTCTGCCGACGTACGGCAGTAAATCCTTTATGTGCAGGATACCGACAACGTGGTCAATATCTTCTTCGTATACGGGCAAACGGGAATACCCCTCGTCCACGCCGATACGGAGCGCTTCTTCCAGAGAGTCTTCAATGTCCACCGCCGCTACGTCGGTACGCGGGGTCATCACTTCGCCTGCGGTCAAGTCGTCAAACTCGAAGATGTTGTTTATCATATCTTTCTGTACTTCTTCGATAACGCCTTTTTCTTCGCCGACGTCTACCAGCATACGAATTTCTTCTTCGGTGACGTTTTCTTCATCCGCGTGCGGGTCCATACCGCACAGACGTACCACAATATTGGTGGAAAGGGACAGGAATTTTACAAACGGCTTGGTACACGCCGCGACAAACCGCAACATACCGATAAACGCAAAGGCAATCGGTTCGGGCTTTTGCATCGCAATACGTTTGGGCACCAGTTCGCCCAGTACCAAAGAAAAGTAGGAGATAAGCAACGTGACAACCACCACTGCGGCGCCGTAAATCAGCGTTTCATACGCGGCGGCAGTGGGGACCAGCCCGATAAACCACCGTGCAAGCGGCGCGGATAAGGTTTGTGCCGCGGTAGCAGACGTTAAGAACCCTGCCAACGTGACACCCACCTGAATGGTAGCTAAAAACCGTGAAGAGTCGGACGTGAGCGCCAATACCTGTTTGGCTTTTTTGTGTCCGTCTTCTGCCATTTTAAACAATTTGGCATCGTTGAGTGTGATAATCGCAATTTCGGACGCCGCGAAAAAGGCGTTGCAGAGTATCAGCACGAACAATAAAATAATTTGTCCGATAAGGTTGCCGCTGCCGTCCGCGCTCTGCGCCGCAGTCGCCAGCATAAGAGATCCTGTAGGAGCAGGGTCCATGATATGAGTTTTCCCCTTTCATAACCGCAAGCAACACCTGCGATTGCTATCGGATGGTAATTTTTGTCGGTACAACCGCAAACATCCGATTGGATATATCATATCGGTTTTTTCGCCGTCTGTCAACGGACAAAAATCGCGAAAACAAAAGAAAAACACGCGAAAACGCAAGAAAACGAGAGATAAACGACATAAAGAGTTTGCGAAAAACCGCTTTTTGACCCAAAAACGTCGGTTTTTGCACTTAGATAATTTTTTAACAAAATTTCTATTATTTATATAAAAAGCATTTACATATTTTTAAAAATATGTTATGCTGATAGATGGTGGATTGCGTCCGCCGAAAAGATGTTATTTTAATCCTTAAAGGAGGAATATACCAATGGCAAGAAAATTTAAGACCATGGACGGTAACAATGCTGCGGCATACGTGTCTTATGCATTTACCGAGGTTGCGGGTATCTATCCTATCACCCCTTCCAGCCCCATGGCGGACTACGTTGACCAGTGGGCAGCCGCAGGTCAGAAAAACATTTTCGGTACTACCGTAAAGGTTTCCGAAATGCAGTCCGAAGCCGGCGCCGCCGGTACTGTGCACGGCTCTTTGAACGCAGGTGCGTTGACCACCACCTACACCGCTTCTCAGGGTCTGTTGCTGATGATCCCCAATATGTATAAAATCGCGGGTGAATTACTCCCGTCGGTTTTCCACGTTTCTGCGCGCTGCGTAGCTTCTCACGCGCTGAACATCTTCGGTGATCACTCCGACGTGTACGCCTGCCGTCAGACCGGTTTTGCGATGCTCGCTGAAACCAACACGCAGGAAGTTATGGATCTCGGCGCTGTGGCACACCTTGCCACCATCGAAAGCCGCGTACCGTTTATCACCTTCTTTGACGGCTTCCGTACTTCTCACGAAATTCAGAAAATTCAGATCTGGGATTACGAAGATCTGAAAGAAATGTGCGATATGGACGCTGTTGCGGCGTTCCGTAAACGTGCTCTCAATCCCGAACGTCCCGTAATGCGTGGCTCTCACGAAAACGGTGACATCTTCTTCCAGCACCGTGAAGCTTGCAACAAATATTATGATGCGGTTCCCGCCATCGTTGAAAAGTATATGGACAAAGTCAACGCCAAACTCGGCACCGACTACAAACTGTTCAACTACTACGGCGCTCCCGATGCTGACCGCGTTATCGTAGCGATGGGTTCTTTCTGCGACGTTGCGGAAGAAGTTATCGATTACCTGCTCGCGAAAGGCGAAAAGGTCGGTCTTGTAAAAGTACGTCTGTATCGTCCGTTCAGCGCAGAAAAATTGGCAGAAGCCATTCCTGCGACCGCGAAAAAGGTTGCTGTTCTTGACCGTACCAAAGAACCCGGTTCCTTGGGCGAACCGCTGTATATGGACGTTGTTACCGCGCTGGCGAAAGTCGGCCGTGCAGGTCTGAAAGTTGTCGGCGGCAGATACGGCCTCGGTTCCAAAGACACGCCCCCGTCCAGCGTATTTGCTGTATTTGACGAACTGGCGAAAGATGCTCCCAAAGAGCAGTTCACCTTGGGTATCGTGGATGACGTTACCGGTCTCTCTCTCGAAGAGAAACCCGCTCCCGGCACTGCGGCGGAAGGCACTATCGAATGTAAATTCTGGGGTCTTGGCGGCGATGGTACTGTTGGTGCGAACAAAAACTCCATCAAAATCATCGGTGATAACACCGACAAATACGTGCAGGCATACTTCCAGTATGACTCCAAGAAAACCGGCGGTGTGACCATTTCTCACCTGCGTTTCGGCGATAAGCCGATCACGAGCCCCTACTACATCAATAAAACGGACTTCGTGGCTTGCCCCAACCCGTCTTATATCCTGAAGGGCTTCAAGATCGTTAACGACGTAAAACCCGGCGGTGTGTTCCTTATCAACTGCCAGTGGTCTGCGGAAGAACTGGATCAGCACCTGAACGCGGAAACCAAACGCTATATTGCTGAAAACAACGTACAGCTGTACATTGTTAACGCTATCGACCTTGCGGCGAAAGTCGGCATGGGCAAACGTACCAACACCATTCTGCAGGCGGCGTTCTTCGCACTCGCGAAAGTTATGCCGATTGACGAAGCGGTGCAGTACATGAAAGACGCGGCGACCCGTTCCTACTCCAAGAAAGGTATGGACGTTGTTGAAAAGAACCACAACGCTATCGACGCGGGCGTTTCCGCTTTCGTGAAAGTAGACGTACCTGCTGCTTGGGCGAATGCTACCGACGACGCTGTGGCTGAAAACGCGCAAGGCCCTGCGAAACTCGTTAAGATGGTAGATACCATTCTGAAACCCGTTTCCAAAATGGACGGCGACTCTCTGCCGGTATCCGCATTTATGGATCACGCTGACGGTACTTTCGAACACGGCGCTTCCGCTTACGAAAAACGCGGTGTTGCGGTTATGGTTCCCGAATGGAACGCCGATACTTGTGCAAAATGTAACAAGTGTTCCTTCGTATGTCCGCACGCTACCATCCGTCCCTTCGCTTTGAATGCTGACGAATTGGCTGCGGCACCTGCTGAAACCAAAAAAGCACCCAAGCCGATCGTTAAGACCGAATACACCTATACGTTGGCTATCTCCCCGATGGATTGTATGGGTTGCGGCGTCTGCGTAGGCGTATGTCCCACCAATTCTCTCACCATGGTTGCGCGCGAGAGCCAGGAAGCCGAACAGAAAGTGTTCGACTATATGGTGGCGAATGTTACCGAAAAACCGGAAATCTGCGGTTCCACCGTTATTTCCAGCCAGTACAAACAGCCCTTGCTTGAGTTCTCCGGCTCTTGTGCAGGTTGTGCGGAGACCGCGTATGCGCGTCTTGTTACCCAGTTGTTCGGCGACCGTATGTACATCTCCAATGCTACCGGTTGTTCTTCCATCTGGGGTGGCCCTGCCGCGACTTCTCCCTACACCGTTAACAAAGACGGCCACGGTCCTGCTTGGGCGAACTCCTTGTTCGAAGACAACGCAGAACACGGCTTTGGTATGTATCTCGGCCAGAAAGCGGTACGCAACCGTCTTATCAACCTGGTCGAAGAAATGATGGCTTCCGACAAGGCTTCCGCTGAATTCAAAGCGGCTGCCGAGCAGTTCCTGGCTACCGTGAATGACGGTAAAGCAAACGGCGCTGCTACCGACGCTCTCATTGTTGAACTCGAGAAAGCGGCTGCTGCGGGTTGCCCGACGGCTAAGACTGTTCTCGAAGACAAAGAATATCTCTCCAAGAAATCCGTCTGGATCTTCGGCGGCGACGGCTGGGCATACGACATCGGTTTCGGTGGCGTGGACCACGTTTTGGCTTCCGGCGAAGACGTGAACATTATGGTATTCGATACCGAAGTGTACTCCAACACCGGTGGTCAGGCGTCCAAAGCGTCTCAGATCGGTCAGGTTGCACAGTTCGCTGCGGCAGGTAAAGCGATCTCCAAGAAATCCTTGGCAGAAATCGCTATGTCCTATGGCTATGTGTATGTTGCACAGATCGCTATGGGTGCGGATATGAACCAGACCGTGAAAGCTATCGCGGAAGCGGAAGCATATCCGGGTCCGTCCCTTATCATCGGCTATGCACCTTGCGAGATGCACAGCATCAAGGGCGGTATGGTCAACTGCCAGGCAGAAATGAAGAAAGCTGTGGATTGCGGCTACTGGAATATGTTCCGCTTCAATCCTGCGCTCAAAGCAGACGGCAAGAATCCCTTCTCGCTGGATAGCAAAGCGCCGACCGGCAGCTATCAGGACTTCATCCTGAACGAAGCCCGCTACTCTTCCTTGACCCGTTCCTTCCCCGAACGCGCCAAAGAATTGTTTGCACAGGCAGAAGCCGCTTCTGTTGCCCGTTACGAACATCTCGTAAAACTCGGCAAACTCTACGGCAACGAAGAATAATCTTCAATAAAAAAACACCCCGCATCGTACGATGCGGGGTGTTTTTGTGTTGCTTTTCGTTGCGAAAAATGGTATATTGATATAGACAATACAAGAAGTACAAGGAGTGGGATATATGTTAAAGACCGCGCCTGCCGTGTTTGCGGTGGAAGACACCTATCAAATTTTAGTGAGTGTGACTGCACCGAGTCTGTTTTGGGTGGAGATAGGAGAAGAAACCTATTGTGATGCGTCTAACGGCATTATGCGCTCCCTTTCCGACCTGCACCGCGTCACCGTGCCGATGTCCGTGTTGGACGCGGCAGGGGCATATACCGTGTGTGTGCGTCCTTTGATTGAAAGAAAGCCGTATTTCACCGAAACAGCACCGGTACAGACCTATACCTATCCGTTTTATCCCGTTCCGCAAAAAACGGCGCGTGCGTTTCATATTTCGGATGCGCATAACCGCATCGAAGAGCCGATACAAGCGGCGCACACCTTTGGGGATATCGACTTTTTGATTTTTAACGGGGACGTATTGGACCATAGCGGTGACCCTACAAAGTTTGATAACATTTATATTTTGTGTGACCGTTTGCTTGGCGGCAGTAAACCCGCTGTGTTTTCCCGCGGCAACCACGATCTGCGCGGCAATTACGCGGAGAAGTTCGCGGAATACACCCCAAACAGCAACGGTAACACCTATTACACCTTCCGTTTGGGCGGCATATGGGGTGTTTTACTGGACTGCGGGGAAGATAAACCCGATGATCACGCAGAATATGGGTTTACGGTGGCGTGTCATGCGTTTCGCCGTCAGCAGACCGCTTTTATTAAAAAGGTAATAGAAAAAGCAGACTATACGGCAGACGGTGTGCATACACGGTTGATTATCGCCCACAGCCCGTTTTCTTGGATAAATAAACCGCCGTTTGACATTGATGTAGATGTGTTCCGTGAGTGGTGTATGCTCACAAAGCAGATGCGACCCACCGCTATGCTGTGCGGCCATATCCACGCGACAGAAGTGTGGCGCGTGGGCGGAGAAAAAGATCATTTGGGGCAACCGTGCCCTGTTGTTATTGGTTCCCGTCCCGGCAAAGGGTATTTTGCAGGAGCAGGATACACCTTTGATAACGGTAAGGTGACCGTCACCTTTACCGATAGTGATGGGGTCGTGTTGGGAGAAGAAAGTATATAAAAAGAAATGCTATACGTGTGTATAGCTGAAGTGGTATAGTGATGGTAGACACAAAAAAGTGTCTACCATCACTTTTTATGTTAGAATAAAAGAAAGGGAGTGATTGTAATGGGAAGACCAAAAGGCGGAACAAATATTAGTCACAGTAAAGAAGAAAAGTTGGCATT
>JAZPXM010000026.1:0-17696 GCA_045543675.1 Acutalibacteraceae bacterium | reverse complement strand
CCGCTTGGCCTCCGACTTGTATAGACCGTCTGATCGCCATTATCGAAGAAATCACGGGGGTTTGCCGTTTACAAGCGGATGCACCCGTGCTTGCCACCGAAAGACAGCGCGCGGAAACAGCGGCGGCACTGCTGGCGTTGGAAGAAGGGTTGGCGGCGTTATCAGCGGGAATGACCGCAGACGCGGTGTCGGTGTGCGTGGATAGTGCTATCAGCCATATTCTGTCGTTGACGGGCGAACGCACCACCGAAGCAGTTGTGGATGAAGTGTTCAGTCGTTTTTGTGTGGGTAAATAAACGTAAGCAAGTGGTGAGAATGGCGAGATATCCGTTAAGGAAAATATCGACGGGGTTGCCTATATTTTGGTTTTGCGATTTTTGTGGTGTTTTGCGAAGCAAAACCGCGCGCCCGATATTGCGCGCGAACAAAATATCGACGAGGTTGCCAACAAAGTTGGCAACCTCTATTGACAAGGGCGCATTCTTGTGCTATTCTCATTAAAAGATAGAGGCGCACTGCATAAACAGTACCCGTTTTGTAAACGCCGCCGCGGCGGAAACGGCGAAAGGTATGGGTGCCGAAGTCGGTCTTTGGCAAAGACCCGCTGGCAACAGGAAATAAGAGTTCTGTTGTTGTCGCAGAAATGCGGAGAGCTATCAAGAACTGCAAAATAGGTGTACTGTCTATTTGTATTGCGTTTTGATGGCTGCTCTGTGAGCAGTTATTTTTTTTGGAGGAATGTAGTATGAAACCGATTTTTGAAGGCGCGGCAACCGCGATCGTTACCCCGATGACCGCAACGGGCGAAGTGGATTATGAAGCGTTTGCCAATATGATCGAATGGCAGATCGCCGAAGGCATCGCCGCCATCGTTGTGGCGGGCACCACGGGCGAAAGTTCCACTTTCGGTGACCAGGAACATTGCGACGTTATCGCATTTGCGGTGAAACAGGTGGCGGGCAGAGTGCCGGTTATCGCGGGTACGGGTTCTAACGATACCCCGTACGCTGTCAATCTTACAAAATTCGCGTGTGAAGCAGGTGCGGACGCGGTTCTGGTGGTAACGCCTTACTATAACAAAGCGACCCAAAACGGCCTTATCGCGCACTATACCGCGATTGCGGATGCATCCACCAAACCCGTTATTCTGTATAACGTGCCGTCCCGTACGGGCTGTAACATCCTGCCCAAAACCGCCGCTAAACTGGCGGAACACCCGATGATTGCGGCTATCAAAGAAGCCAGCGGCGATTTGTCGCAGGTGGCGGAGACCGCGCGTTTGGTAGAAGGAAAAATGGATATTTATTCGGGTAATGATGACCAGATCATTCCGATTATGTCTTTAGGCGGCAAAGGCGTTATTTCGGTGTTGTCTAACGTACTGCCCGCGAAAACGCAGGAAATGTGTGACCGCTTCCTTAACGGTGACGTAGCGGGTGCACGCCGTTTGCAACTGGATCTGTTGCCGTTGACCCACGCGCTGTTCAGCGAAGTCAACCCCATTCCCGTGAAAGCGGCGGCCGCCGCTATGGGATATGGCGAAAATTATCTCCGTTTGCCGCTGACCCCGATGGAAGAAGACCACAAAGCGGTGTTGTTTGACGAAATGAGAAAAGTAGGCATTGAAATATGATTTGTGATAACTTGGGGGTTACCGCCGCAGGTGAGCTTACCTTTGCAGGCAGGACCGCCCGTGAACTGTTGGAAAAATACGGCTCGCCGTTATACGTGATGGACGAAGCACGTATCCGTCACAATTTTAAACAGTACGTGGATACCATGCGCGAAGTGTTCGGTGAAAACGCCAAGGTACTGTATGCCAGCAAAGCGTGCGCTTTTAAGGAAATGTACCGTTTGGCACATCAATGCGGCGCGGGTATCGACGTGGTATCTGCAGGTGAAATGTATACCGCGTATACGGCGGGTGTGCCGATGGATACCGTATATTTTCACGGTAACAGCAAGACCGACGCGGAAATTCAACTGGCGTTAGAACTGGGTGTCGGGTACTTTGTGGTAGACCACAGAGAAGAAGTGGATGCCATTGAGCAAGCCGCCGCAAACGCGGGCAAAACGGCAAAGGTGTTACTGCGTATCACCCCCGGTATTGATACCCATACATATGAAGCGATTGCCACGGGTCAGGTGGACTCGAAATTCGGCTCGGCTATCGAGACGGGACAAGCGGCGGCGTTGACCGCGCATACGTTACAGCAACCGCACGTGGCGCTGAAAGGATTTCATTGTCACGTCGGCTCGCAGGTGTTCGATTCGGATACGTTTTTCCGCTCGGCGGACATTATGTTGGCGTTTATTGCCCACATACGGGATACGCTTGGGTACACCGCAGAGCAATTGGACCTTGGCGGCGGCTACGGCGTGCGGTATACGGATGCCGACCCCGAAATTGACATTGCGGACAATATTCGGCAGGTGGGCGCACACGTGTTTGCCGCTTGTGAAAAGTTAGGGTTGCCCGTACCGGAAATGCATTTGGAACCCGGCAGAAGCATTGTGGCGGATGCAGGGATCACCTTGTACACGGTGGGTAGCGTCAAACGCATCCCCGGATATAAAAATTACGTGTCGGTGGACGGCGGTATGGGGGACAACCCCCGTTTTGCGCTGTACGGCGCGGAATATACCGTTGTTTGCCCCGAAAAAATGCACGAAACCGCCGATTTTGTGTGTGATGTGGTGGGCAAATACTGTGAAAGCGGCGATATTTTACAACCGAACGTCACGTTGCCTGCATCGGTACAGCGCGGTGACATTGTCGCGGTGCTGACAACGGGGGCTTATAACTATTCTATGGCGTCCAACTATAACCGCGTACCGCGCCTTCCGGTCATTATGTTGACCGCAGACGGCGAAAAAGTGGTAGTCAAACGCGAGACGCTGGACGATATTATCAGAAACGACATATAAAGGTAAAACCCCGTGGCGTATGCCACGGGGTTTTATTGTTCTTCCCTATTTTCTAACGCATATTTGCAGCATTGTAACACCAACAGATTAAAAGAAATATCGTTTTGTGCCGCTACAGCGTTCAATTCCTCAAACAGCGTTTCGGTAAACCGTACCGTGCGGGAAATATTTGCGTTTTTGAATTCATTCTCAATTTTGAACATTTACACCAACTCCCACTACAATACTATATCCGTAAAAGACATAAAATATATAACCACTTTTGGTTGCATTTTTGTTTTTTGGGGGTGTATAATGCTATGGAAAGTGGGTGACGTTATGCAAAAATGTGAAAATACCTTTTGCATATACCAAGAAGATGGTGCTTGTCTATTAGAGCAAATTTCCTTAGATGAAGGTGGAAGATGTACTGAATGTACCTTGATAAATCTTGAAAAAGAAACCGTAGAGAAAGCAAAAAAGAAAACGCTGTTTACTGTTGTGTGATCCATCTACAGCGGGACGATGTGGACATCGTCCCCTACAAACCCTATGTAAACATCTACAAAAAGATAAGAGAGAATGTACCGATTATGATACATTCTCTCTGTTTTTATCCCTATGACCACCCACCGTACGGGGTTTCGGTTTTCATTTTTTAATTATCATCCAATTTTAAGACTGCCATAAACGCTTCCTGCGGCACTTCTACGCTGCCCAGTTGGCGCATACGCTTTTTACCTTCTTTTTGTTTTTCAAGCAGTTTCTTTTTACGGGTAATGTCACCGCCATAACACTTGGCAAGCACGTCTTTGCGCATCGCGCGCACCGTTTCTCTGGCGATCACCTTGCCGCCGATAGCCGCTTGTACCGGCACTTCAAACAACTGGCGCGGGATGTTGTCTTTGAGTTTTTCGCAAAGACGTCTGCCGCGGCTGTATGCGCTGTCCGCAAACACGATAAAGGAAAGCGCATCCACCACATCGCCGTTTAAGAGAATGTCCAATTTTACCAGTTTGGACGGCGCATATCCCAAAATTTCATAGTCGAAACTTGCGTACCCTTTGGTGCGGGATTTTAAAGCGTCAAAGAAATCGTAAATGATTTCGTTAAGCGGCAACTCGTAATGGATATCCACGCGGGTGGGGTCTAAATACTTCATATCCTTAAACACACCGCGGCGCTGTTGACAAAGTTCCATAATGTTGCCGACATAATCGTTGGGCGCATAAATATGCGCTGTCGCAATCGGCTCTTCCGCCGACTGAATGTTGGCAGGGTCGGGGAAGTTGGTAGGGTTGTCAATTTCGATCACTTCACCGTCGGTGGTAGTGATGCGATAAATAACGCTGGGCGCGGTGGTGATAAGATCTAAATCGTACTCGCGTTCCAAGCGTTCCTGAATGATTTCCATATGCAACAGCCCTAAGAATCCGCAACGGAAACCAAACCCTAACGCTACCGACGTTTCGGGTTGGAAAGTCAGCGACGCATCGTTTAACTGCAAGCGTTCCAGCGCTTCGCGCAGGTCTTGGTAATGCGCGCCGTCGGCAGGAAAGATGCCGCAGTATACCATCGGGGTCGCCTGATGATACCCGGGGAGCGGTTGGGCGGCAGGACGGGCATCCAATGTCACCGTATCGCCTACGCGCGCATCGGAAACCGTCTTAATAGATGCGGCAATATACCCCACTTCGCCCGCAGAAAGGGATGCGCACGGGTCCAATTTGCCGGGGCGCATATGCCCCACTTCCACCACGTCAAAGGTGGCACCCGTTGCCATCATACGGATTTTGTCGCCCGCCTTGATGCTGCCTTCTTTCACGCGGATATAGGTGATAACACCGCGGTAACTGTCGTAATAACTGTCAAAAATGAGCGCTTGTAACGGTTTTTGCTCATCGCCCGCGGGTGGCGGCACCTGCTTTACGATCGTCTCAAGCACCGCTTCAATGTTGATACCGTTTTTCGCGGAGATAAACGGCGCTTGTGACGCGTCAATACCGATAACGTCTTCAATTTCCGCTTGCACCCGTTCGGGGTCGGCGCTGGGCAGGTCGATCTTGTTGATAATCGGCACAATTTCCAAGCCGTGATCCACCGCCAGATAGGTGTTGGCAAGGGTTTGTGCTTCAATACCTTGCGACGCGTCCACCACCAGCAAAGCGCCTTCACACGCGGCAAGCGAGCGGGACACTTCGTACCCAAAGTCCACGTGGCCGGGGGTATCGATAAGATTAAAGGTATAGGTTTCGCCATCGTTGGCAGTATAATTCATAGTCACCGCGTGCGCTTTAATGGTAATACCGCGCTCGCGTTCCAGGTCCATACTGTCTAACAGCTGTTCTTCCATATCGCGCAACGCCACCGCCTGCGTTTTTTCCAAGATACGGTCCGCAAGGGTGGATTTGCCGTGGTCAATATGGGCGATGATACAAAAATTTCGGGTTTTTTCTCTCGAAATCATACGTGTACATAACCTCCAAGGGATAGTTGTAGATATTTTAGCATATTTTCATCCGTATAGCAAGAAAAAAGACCCGTAAAGCAGGTCTTTTTTAAATACGCGGCACGAAAACCCCGCGGTGAACCTCACCGCGGGGTTTTACTGATAACAAGCGTTTTCATCTATCGGAATACTGCCGTTTTGCTGTTCATACGCCTTTACACACGCTTCTGCCAAAAATTCCAATTGTGCATTCAACGACCGCTTATTTGCTTTCGCAACCACCGCCAATTTATACAGCAGTTCCGGCTCAAAACGAATACCCGTTTGCTTTTTTGTTGTCATAACGATAACACCCCGTTACTATTTTTTATTAGTATACACGCTTTTTTCTTGAGTTTATACTAACAAAGTGTTATCATATTGTTAAAAAGGGAGTGTTTTTTGATGTACACCGAAGAAATTTACGCGTTTTTTGAAAATTTAAGAACATACCGCAAGAAAAATAAACTGTCCAAAACAGAAATGGCAAAAAGATTGCATATTAGCGTACGTACATTAAACCTGTTAGAAGATGCACACCTGCCGCCGCGTTTGTCCGCAGATATTCTGTTTTACTTCGCACGGCTCTGTAATATGCCTGTTTCTGCGGTTTTCAAACCTTTTTATGTATAGACCGATTTTAAATCTATGGCGTTTAATGCGTTTGCGTACGTGCGATACACGCCCGCAGGGGCGACCATGGGTCGTCCGTGGATATTACGGAGAATATCCGCAAAAAGAAAAACCCGCGGTGAGATTCACCGCGGGTTTGTTTGTGAAAACAAAACTTATTTGAGTTCCACTTTCGCGCCAACTTCTTCGAGTTTCGCTTTGATGGATTCGGCTTCGTCTTTGGACACGCCGGTTTTTACCATCTTCGGAGCGCCGTCTACCAATTCTTTCGCTTCTTTCAGGCCGAGACCGGTGATTTCGCGAACAGCTTTGATAACGTTGATTTTGCTGTCGCCGGCAGAGGTGAGTTCTACGTCGAACTCAGTCTTTTCAGCAGCAGCGGGAGCGTCAGCGCCACCGGCAGCAACAACGGCTACAGGAGCAGCAGCGGATACGCCGAATTCTTCTTCGAGAGCTTTTACGAGTTCTGCAACTTCCAGAACGGACATGGTTTTGATCTCTTCTACGAGAGCAGTAATCTTTTCAGACATGGTTTAATCCTCCAATTTTTTGTAATTTTTATTTCTTGCTGATTATTCAGCCGCGGCAGCGGGTTCGCCGCCTTCTTTTTCGGCAATCGCGTTAAGAGCGACAGCCAGACCTCTGATGGGACCATTGAGTACGCTGAGAAGCATAGAGATGAGACCCTCTTTGTTGGGCAGTTTCGCGAGTTCGTTTACACGCGCGATGTCGATAACTTCGCCATCGAGGAAACCTGCTTTCACTTTGAAGTTCTCGTCCGCTTTCGCCTGCTCGCAAAGAATCTTTGCAGCGGCAACCGGATCTTCTGCGCTTACAGCCAAAGCAGTGGTGCCTTTGAGAATGTCGTTAAGACCTTCCAGACCTGCTTTTTCAGCGGCACGACGCAACATGGTGTTTTTCACCACGGCGTAGTCAACGCCTGCTGCACGCAGTTTGCGACGGAGAATGGTATCGTCTTCCACGGAGATGCCTTTGTATTCTACAACAACACCTGCGGTGGAGGAGGACAACTTCTGCGCTAATTCTTCAACAAACGCTTGTTTCTCCTGCAACACTTTTTCGTTAGCCAATTTCTTTCACCTCCACGGTTTTTTGTTCGCCGTTTCATCCGTGAAAAAACCTCTTTCATGTTTCCACGAAAGAGGTTTCAAAGCTCAACTGTATCGTACCCGTCGATTGACGGAAACTATCCTGTTAAAGCTCTCTGCCTCGGTAGGCCGAAACACATGTTTCGATTATATCCCAACGGGAAACCTACTGTCTGTGGAAGAACAGCATTATATAGTCGGCGGGCTTTATGCCCATCGGCTATGTTATCACAAAGTTTTACACTTTGCAATAGCTAAATGAAAATTTTGTGAAAATTATACGCCGAATTTATTCGGGTTGATCTTCACGCCGGGGCCCATAGTGGCAGCCACGGTGCAGGAACGAATGTACTGACCTTTCGCAGCGGCGGGTTTCGCTTTCACGATAGCACCCATCAGTGCGTCAAGGTTTTCCTGCAATTTTTCCACGCCGAAGGACACTTTGCCGATCGGGCAGTGGATGATATTGGTTTTGTCCAGACGGTATTCGATTTTACCGGCTTTCGCATCGGTAACTGCTTTCGCTACGTCGGGGGTAACGGTACCGGCTTTGGGGTTGGGCATCAAGCCACGCGGACCAAGCACTTTACCGAGACGACCCACAACGCCCATCATATCCGGGCTTGCGATAACAACGTCGAATTCCATCCAGCCGCCGCTGATCTTCGCTACGAGATCATCAGAACCCGCATAATCCGCGCCGGCGTCCAAAGCAGCCTGTACCTTATCGCCTTTGGCAAATACCAAAACGCGCAGGTTTTTACCGGTGCCGTTGGGCAATACAACAGCGCCGCGCACCTGCTGGTCGGCGTGACGGCTGTCAACACCCAATTTTACGTGAAGTTCTACGGTTTCGTCGAACTTCGCCTTGCCGGTTTTTACAACCAGATCAAGCGCTTCATTTACATCATAGAAAGTAGTACGGTCGACCAGTTTTGCACTGTCGACATATTTTTTACCGTGTTTCATATTGGTTTATCCTCCCTGTTAGATACCGTTCGTATATGACGGTATAAGTGGTAAAACGGAATTTTGAGATTTTTCCTCCCACTGAATAGGCGATCAGACGTTAGTCGACAACTTCAACGCCCATGCTGCGCGCAGTACCGGCTACCATGCTCATAGCGGCTTCCAGGTCGGCGGCGTTCAAGTCGGGCATTTTCTGTTCGGCGATCTTCTGCACCTGTTCTTTGGTGATCTTCGCAACCTTATTCTTGTTCGGAACACCGGATGCGCTTTCGATACCGCATGCCTTTTTGATCAACACCGCAGCCGGAGGGGTCTTGGTGATGAAAGTAAAGGAATGGTCGGCAAAAACCGTGATCACAACGGGGATGATGAGGCCTGCATCGTTTTTGGTGCGTTCGTTGAATTCTTTGGTGAACGCCATAATGTTAACACCATGCTGACCGAGAGCAGGACCTACCGGGGGCGCGGGCGTTGCCTTGCCTGCGGGAATCTGCAGTTTGATATAACCGATAATTTTCTGAGCCATTTTAATTGCACCTCCAAAATTTGTGGTAAGGCGGAGTTTTCACTCCTCCCACAGTCGGAAGACTGTCCGACGGCAGGTAAGAGACATACGTCTCGTACAATCTGTCTTTTACGAGTGACGGTTAATCCATCAACTCGGCCTGTTCCAGTTCCAGTTCCACAGGGGTCTCTCTGCCGAACATAGAAATGGTAACACGGACTTTGTTCTTTTCACGATCGATCTCATCCACAACGCCGGAGAAGCCTTCCAAAGGCCCTTCCACGATACTGACGGTATCGCCGACGGCGTAACGAATCTCAATTTCGTGTTTCTCCACACCGAGAGCGGCAATTTCCTCTTCGGTGAGCGGAACGGGTTTTCCGTTCGGTCCGACAAACCCTGTGCAGCCGCGGATGTTCCGCACCACAAACCAGGAATCGTCGGTCATAACCATCTTGACCAGCACATAGCCGGGCATCAATTTACGTTCCACTTCTTTTTTCTGGCTGTCTTTTACTTCCACGACCGTCTCGGTAGGAATACAGATATCCTTTATCCAATCCTGCAAATGACGGTTTTCTACCGTCGTTGCCAGATTGCTGGCTACCTTGTTTTCGTAACCCGAATAGGTGTGTACGACATACCATCTTGCCCCTTCGCTCATGGTTATTCCTCCTTGATGTAGATCTTGTTTGCCTTATCAGCCGCCGATTTTTGTCAGCAGTTCGATAAGCGCACCCAAACCCGCATCAATCAGAATGATCGCCAAGCCAAGCAGTGCACAAACCGCCAGCGTAACGCCGGTGTTGCGTACGACCGCAGGGAAAGTCGGCCAGGAAATCTTTTTGAATTCGCCTTTGGTATCGCGGAGAAATTTCGCGACACTGGGGGGAATCAAACCGATTTTCTCGTCGTCTTTTTTGGCTTTGGCTCTGCCCGCAAAGTAGCAGTAAATACCGATGACCAAAACAGCCACCGCGATGAAAAATACCACTTTCTGCGGGGTGATGAAAGCGAAGAAACGGTCCAGCCATTTGCCCAGACCTAAAGCCGCCAGATCGGAGAACATATTGAGATTGCTAAGTACGCAGATGACAATGGCGACCAGAGCGGCAATAACCGCAATAAATCCGCCTACAAACATACTTTTCTCTCCTTCCGTTTACTTCGTTTCTTTGTGCAGCGTGTGCTTGCGGCAGAAACGGCAGTACTTGTTCATTTCCAGTCTGTCGGGGTCATTCTTCTTGTTTTTCATCGTGTTGTAGTTGCGTTGCTTGCATTCCGTGCAAGCGAGGGTAATTTTGACGCGCATAACGGCACCTCCCGATATTCGGAATTTTTAAGGCGTGGCGGTTTCGCCCGCCCTTTGACCTCCCTCGACCGAAGGGGACTTGTACGCAAAAAATGCGCACAAAAATAAAACCCCTTTTACGAGGTATGAATAATATAACACACATCGTCCATTGGGTCAAGTGTTTTTTTGCTAATTTTTTCAATCTTGTGGTAGCCGTGTGCTGCATCCACAATATGTGGTGATTTGCAGTTCTTTCATGCAAAAAAACGTCGAGTTTTCTTGTGCGCCGTCGTTATGGCGCACATTTTTGTTACCGACGCGGGAAATCTATTGCATTATTATAAAAGGTGTGATATTGTATAATGGTATATATATAACCTATTATATAGGGGGAACACTATGACTATTATAAACGAACGGCAAAAAGCATTGCTTAGTTGGTTTATGTCCAAAATGGGCATTGCGGGGGATCCCGCACAGGTTGCGTCCCGCGACGTGGTGGAAGCGGCGCTTGCAAAAGTGGACAGAGACGGCGTGGACAAGCTGTTGCGCTATTTGGCATCCACCGATTACTACACCGCGCCCGCATCCACCCGTTTTCACGGCAATTACGAAGGTGCGCTGGCGGAACACAGTATCCACGTCACCGCGTTACTGCTAAAGAAAAACCGCGACTTAGGGTTAGGATTGCCGGAAAGCAGTTGCATTTTGGCGGGGCTTTGCCACGATTTGTGCAAGGTGAATTTTTACGTGCCCGATTACAAAAACAAGAAGGTGTACAGCGACCACGGCACGAAATCCGACGTCAAAGGGCGTTTCGATTGGGAAATGGTGCCATCCTACACCATTGAAGACAAATTTCCCTGCGGCCACGGCGAAAAATCGGTCATTATGTTACAGAACTTTATGAAATTGACACAGGACGAAATTTTGCTTATTCGCTGGCACATGGGCCCGTTCGCCGCAGCGAACGAATACGATTTTAACACCGCGCTCGATTTCCGTCCCGAGATCGTCGCCATTTTCACCGCGGATATGGAAGCCGCGGCATTATTTGAGGAGAAACGCTGATGCTGAAAAAGTATGTATGGGTCTTTTTGGTGTCTATGGTGCCTATTATTGAACTGCGCGGCGCCATTCCGATCGGTGTCGGTCTCGGCTTACCGCTGTGGCAGGTATACGTGCTGGCCATCATCGGCAATATGTTGCCCGTGCCGATTATTTTCCTGTTTGCACGCAAAGTATTAGAGTGGGGCAAAAACAAAAAGTATATCGGCAAGTTTTTTACGTTCTGCCTTGAAAAAGGACACAAAGGCGGCGAAAAGCTCAAAGCCAAAGCCGGTCGCGGTCTTTTCTGGGCGCTTATGTTGTTTGTTGCCATCCCGTTACCCGGCACGGGTGCGTGGACAGGTACGTTGGCGGCATCGCTTTTAGATATGGATTTCAAAAAAAGCACCGCTGCCGTTATGCTCGGCGTGTTGACCGCCGGTGTGATCATGGGCCTTGCCAGCGCAGGTGTGTTCGGCGCGGCAGGCGCTTTGTTGGGGTAAAAGTATGAGAGTTTTTAAAATTACCATATGCGCATTGTTATGCGTTTTACTGTTGGGCGGCTGCGCAAAAATGCCCGAGACCGATTTTTCCAAAAATTCGCCGTTGCTTATCGGCACTTGGCGTTTAGTGGACTATGTTCCCGACAGCGACAAGGACATCGAATGGGCAAAAGACAATATCGTGTGGGCGGACGAAGATATTTTGTTCACCTACAACGCAGACGGCACGGGTGTAAAAACGGTAAAAGGGGAGACAGAGTACACCTTTACCTACTCCTTTGACGGCAAATATCTTTACACCACCGCCACCTACCCCGACGGCAGAACCAACCTGATGAAAGACATCACCACGGTAGACGGGGACAAGGTGTCCACCTATTCATACGACGAAAAGGCGACCGTCTCCTTTGTGCGGGAAAAGACTGCAACGACAACCGCGTGAAAACGCGAACACCTCATCCACCGCTGACGCGGTCCCCCTTCTCCTCAAGGAGAAGGCTACAGGGGGTGTGCTTTGATTGAAAAGGCTTCTCCTCGAGGAGAAGCTGGCGAGCGAGCGACAGCGACGGCGAGACTGATGAGGTGTCCTATGAACGAAAACCACAACAAAAAGCTAACCGCCGTTTCTAAAGTGTTACGCAAAAATATGACAAATGAAGAGCGGCATTTATGGTATGATTTTTTAAAAAAACTACCTTGTACCGTACATCGTCAAAAGGTTATCGGCTCTTATGTCGTTGATTTTTATTGTGCCTGCGCCCATCTTGTAATTGAACTGGACGGCTCGCAACATTTTGAACGGGCAGGTTTAAAAAAGGATAGTGAAAGAGATGCTTTCCTTTGTGGGTTAGGATTAACCGTTTTACGCTATTCTAATGTTGACGTTAATAAAAATTTTAAAGGTGTTTGTCTGGATATTTTGAAACATATTAACAGTAACACCTCATCCACCGCTGACGCGGTCCCCCTTCTCCTCAAGGAGAAGGGAAATAAATACTCCCGTTTTTGAGGTTTTTCTATGCTGAAACGATACGTAGGCGACAAGGCGTTTTACCGCTTGGTGATTGCGGTGGCGCTCCCCATTATGTTGCAAAACGGCATCACAAACTTTGTAAGTATGCTGGACAACATTATGGTGGGACGACTGGATATCACCCAGATGAACGGTGCCGCCATCGCCAATCAACTGCTGTTTATATTTAATCTGTGTATTTTCGGCGCGGTAGCGGGTGCAGGCATTTTCAGCACCCAGTTTTTCGGCAAAGGGGACTGGGACAGCATCCGCCACGTGTTCCGTTTTAAACTGCTGTTGGCTTGCGGGTTAACAGCGGCGGCGGTGGCAATTTTTCTTATCTTCCACGCGCCGCTTATTTCGCTATACATTGACGCAGGGGAGGACCCTGCCGCCATTGCCGCAACCGCCGCCGCGGCGAAACGGTATCTGTTTGTGATACTGATAGGTCTTTTGCCGTTCGCATTGACGCAATGTTTTTCGGGTACACTCCGCGAATGCGGCGAAACCGTTTTACCGATGCAAGCGGGCATTATCGCCGTGTCGGTAAACCTGCTGTTTAACTGGTTGCTGATTTACGGCAATCTCGGTTTTCCCGCACTCGGCGTTGTGGGCGCGGCAACGGCTACCGCCCTTTCCCGTTTTGTAGAACTCGGTATTGTTGTTGTGTGGACCGTAAAGCACCGTGAACAGTTCCCGTTTATTAAGGGGGCGTTACGCTCGCTGTACATTCCGCTGAAACTGGTAGGGCGTGTGTCCGCCAAAGGCGTACCGCTGATGTGTAACGAAGCGTTGTGGGCGCTGTCGGTGGCGTTTTTAAACCAATGTTACGCCACCCGCGGCTTATCTGCAGTCGCCGCCGCCAACATCACCCAGACCTTTAACAATCTGTTTTCGGTGTCCTACCAGGCGGTAGGTATCGCCGTAGGCATTATTTTAGGGCAACTGCTCGGTGCAGGCGAGTTTAAAAAGGTAAAAGCAGACTATCCGCGGTTGTTGGCGTTTGCGGTGGTCGCATCTCTTGCCATGGCGGCATTGTTCGGCGGTTTTTCGGGGGTTATCCCGATGCTGTACAACACCCCTGACACCGTAAAAGCACTTGCCACACAAATGATCATCGTTACCGCTTGCGGTATCCCGTTGCAAGCGTACGCTTTTGCCGCCTATTTCGCTATCCGTTCGGGCGGCAATATGCTGGTAACCATTTTAATGGATTGCGGCGTCAGCTATGTGTGTGTCATGCCGGTCATTTTCCTGCTGTCGCGGTATACGTCGGTGTCGGTGGTATGGCTGTGTGTAGCGTATGAAGCGCTTAACTGCATTAAATGCTTCTTGGGCGCGTGGCTGTTAAAACGCGGCAACTGGATGAAAAACATCGTTTCGTGAGGTTTGTATGGATAATATTATTCTTATCGGTATGCCCGGATGCGGTAAAAGCACCGTCGGCGTGTTGCTCGCCAAGCGGCTGGGCTACCGTTATACCGACGTCGATCTGCTGATACAGGAAACCGCGGGCAAACGCCTTTTTGAAATCCTGCGGGATGACGGGGAAGCGTATTTTACCGCGCTGGAAAACCGCGTGGGCGCATCCATAGACGCTACGCGCACCGTGATTGCCACCGGCGGCAGTATGGTGTATGGCAAGGAAGCGATGCGCCATCTGCGATCTATCGGCAAGGTGGTGTATCTGCGTGTCCCGCTCGCCGAACTGACAAAAAGGGTCAACAATTTTGAAACGCGCGGCATTTTAATGCGGCAGGGACAAACACTTTCGGATATTTATGCGGAACGGACACCGCTTTACGAACAGTATGCCGATATAACGGTAGACTGTGACGGCGGTGACCTTACCGACAACGCCTTACGCATTGAGAACGCGTTGGGTTTGTAATGGGTGATAGATATGAGATGTAAAAAATTACTTTCCTTACTCCTTGCGGTTGGGGTGTTAGCAGGTATGGCAGTTATGGCGGCGCCAAGTGCGGCGGCGTACACGTTACCTGAGGACTTGACCGTGCAAGCGTCAGCCGCCGCCGTGGTGTTTCTCGGCGGTAATGAGCGCGAAGATATTTTTCTGTACGAAAAAGACGTGGACGGTGTGCACGCACCCGCCGCGCTCATCCGCTTAATGGCAGGTGCGTACACCTTAACCAAAATCAAAGAAAAAAATCTCGATATGGACACGGTCACGGGTACGTATACGGTGGAAATGTTCAACACCCACGTGGCAGGCACCGGGGTGACCCCCGTCGGTATGGAGTTCGGTGAAACGTGGAAACTCAGAGACTTGTTGACCGTTTCGCTTATCCAGACTGCCAGCGATGCCGCCACCACCTTGGCGTACACCATTGACGGTGGGGTAAAAGAATTTGTGCAGGGTATGAATGATTTAGCAAAGAAAATCGGGTGCAAAAACACCCATTTTGCCAACATAACCGGCTTGGATTCGTTAAGCCAGTATACCACCGCAAAAGATGTTTACCGCATTATGCGCTACGCGCTGACCTTCCCCGAATTTGAAACCATGATCTCCCATAAGCAGTACACGGTACAACCCACTTCGGGCGGCAAGCCGTATACCATTTATAACCGCGTAGATATGTTGCGTTCGTCCACGGGATATTATTATTCTCCGTTAAAATTCGGGCGCACGGGGTTATCCGAACACGAAGGATGGAGTCTTGCCACCGTTGCCGCGGACAGCGGGTACGAGTATATGGTCATTTTGCTGGGCAGTCCCGTCAAAACCGCTGACGGCAGGGTAGGGTCGCATTACACCGACACCGCCGCGCTTTACCGTTGGGCGTTTCGCAATTTTACCTATAAAACCTTACTCGCGGACAGCGAGATTCTGGCAAGTGTCAAAGTCAAACACGTATGGGGAAAAGATGCGGTCAACTTAGTACCCGAAGCCGCTTTCTCCACCGTTATTTATAAAGACGTCGAGCCCAAAGACGTGATAAAAAAGGTGACGGTAAACGAGCAGGTAGTAAAAGCGCCCATCGAAAAGGGTACGGTGCTCGGCAAAGTGGAGTTGATCGTCAACGTAGATGAAAAAATCGGTGAGATCAACCTGGTCGCCGCGGAAAATATGAAGAAAAGCGGCTTTTTAGCGGCACTTTCCGCTATCGGCACGGTGCTCGGCTCGGGCTGGCTGTGGGGCGGTATCGCCGTGGTGGTTTTAGCGTTCGGCGGATACCTTGCCTACGCGGTATTCGACGCCAAACGCCAGCGCCGCAACAAAAGGAGACGCAGATAATGGCACAGCTTACCGATATTGCGTATATCAAAGACCTGCTATCCCGTCACGGCTTTTCTTTTTCTAAAAAGTTAGGGCAAAACTTCCTTGTCAACCCGTCGGTGTGTCCGAAAATGGCACAACTGTGCGGTGCTGACAAGCAAAGCGGCGTTTTGGAGATAGGGCCGGGCATCGGGGTGTTGACCAAAGAACTCGCA
This sequence comes from Acutalibacteraceae bacterium, assembly GCA_045543675.1. Taxonomy (GTDB): domain Bacteria; phylum Bacillota; class Clostridia; order Oscillospirales; family Acutalibacteraceae; genus URNF01. The sequence continues at coordinate 1,773 of JAZPXM010000026.1, read as the reverse complement.
CAGGTGGCAAACAAGGTGGTTGCTATCGAACTGGACGACCGTTTACCGCCCGTATTGGCGGAAACGCTTGGCGACTTTGACAACGTCACCGTGATACAAGGGGACGTGATGAAATTAGACCTGCCCGCTTTACTGCAAACGCAGTTTGGCGGTTGCCCCATCCACGTGTGCGCCAACCTGCCGTACTACATCACGTCGCCGATCTTGATGCTGTTGTTGGAAAGTCGCTTGCCTATTGAAGATATTACGGTAATGGTACAAAAAGAAGCAGCTATTCGCCTTTGTGCCGCGCCGGGTACCCGCGATTGCGGCGCGGTGTCTTTAGCCGTACAGTATTATGCACAACCCACCCGTTTGTTCGGGGTGTCCCGCGGCAGTTTTATGCCCGCGCCCAACGTGGACAGCGAAGTTATCCGCTTGACCGTCCGCAAAACGCCGCCCGTTTCGGTCAATGACGAAAAGCGATTATTCGGCATTATTCGCGCAGCGTTCGGACAACGCCGTAAAACCTTGCAAAACGCTTTAACTACGGCGGGGTACACCAAAGAGACCATCGCCGCCGCGTGTGCAGCGGCAGGAATACCCGCCACCGCCAGGGCGGAGCAGTTAACGTTAGAACAGTTTGCATCTTTAACAAATCATTTGGGGTGATAGTATGAAATTAGCAGAACAAAACATACGCTTACACGGACGCATCCCGTTTGATGCAAGCGGCAACGCCGCCCTTTGGTGGAGTTTTGCGGGATGTTCTTTCCGCTTTTGCGGCACGGGATTTTCCCTTTCTGCCACCTTTACCGACGAACAACCCGCACATTTGGCGTTTAGTATTGACGGCATCACGTATAAGCGCGCCATCAACGGGGAAGAGACCTTTGTATTTACCGTAAAAGATGGCGAGCACACCGTTTTTGTGCGCCGCGTATCCAACCGCGCGGCGTCGGGTGCTGTGTTACTCACCGATTTTTCGGTTGACGGTACTCTTTTGACGCCGCCCGCCGAGAAACAAATGAACATCGAATTTATCGGCGACTCGATTACCTGCGGTTGGGGCATTTTGGGGTTGCCCGGCGGCGTATACGTGTCCGCAGAAGAAGACGCCACCATCAACTACGCGGCGCTTCTTACCGCGCACTTTGATGCCGAAGCGCGTTTTATAAGTATGTCGGGCAGGGGTATTGTACATAACTGCGACGGCAGTTGCAGTAATTTAATTCCGCACCTGTTCAACCGTTACGGCAGGGGGATAAACACCGCACCGTTTTTGTTTGACGACGGGTTTGTGCCCGACGTGGTGATTGTGAACGCAGGCACCAACGACGTAGGCGGTAAAACCACCGAACAGCAAATGGAAACCGCCGCCACTTTATTTTTGAAAGATATCCGTACCCGTTATCCGCATGCCAAAATCGTGTGGACATACGGTATGATGAACACAAAATGCATTCCTGCGTTGCAAAAAGCGGTGGACACCGTGCGTGAAAGCGACAAAAACGTGTGGTTTATGCCCACCACCCCCGTGCAGGCGCATACAGGCGAAACCGGTCCGCAAGGACATCCCGGTATTGTAGGACATCGCCGTTTAGCCAAGGAATTGATTGCGTTTTTAAAAGAGATTTTATAAAAGAAAAACACCCTCCGTAAGTGAGTTGCGGGTAGGGATTGGCAACATTCACCTCCCTCTGACGAGGGAGGTGGATTTTTGCGAAGCAAAAAGACGGAGGGAGAGAAAAAGAAGAACTACCCTTCCGTCAAAACCTACGGTTTTGCCACCTC
>JAZPXM010000025.1:0-5557 GCA_045543675.1 Acutalibacteraceae bacterium | reverse complement strand
CATCAAAAATACATGTAACACAAACGCCCTCAGCAGCCAGAACGGTTGTCGGGGGCTTTTTTGCGTTCGGTCGAAAAATTAATCGCTTTATGGCATAATCAAATAAATAAACTTGAATTTACAGGTGAGCAGATTTCGTCTTCGAGATGGGCATAATTCAAAGTGTAAACCCACTACGACACTTTCCATTCAAAAGTGCCAATTTTATATAAAAAATTGGGAGAACACTTCTTCACGAAGCGTCTCCCAAGCGCGTCATTTTAACTCTTATTCTTTGTTAACAGTGGCTTCGCTTGCCGCAATAATCTCTTCTCGCCGTTTAGCGCCGATTTTGATAATAAACAGCATCGTTATCATCGTACACAGCATCACAGCCGCACCGAGGATGAATGCAGGCACGTAACTACCCGATAAATCAAAAATCGCATGCATGGTCGGCCCGCCGAGTGCCATACCCGCTGTGTTGACCGAAACAAACAAGCCAAGTGCTTGGCTGAACGATTTATCACCAAACAAATCCGCCGCGTAAATCGGTACCATAAGCGTTTCGAGCGGCAAAGCAAGCGAAGAAACAATGCCCCAGAAAAATGCCAATGCCTTTCCAAACGGTGTAGCAGTCATCGCTGCTAAGGAAAGCATAGACAGTATTGCCGCAATCGAACACAGTACCATTGTAAAACGCAAACCGCGTTTATCATACAAGAAACCTGTCAAGAATTTGAATCCTGCCAAAGCAATGGAATGTACACTGAGTACGGTGGCTACGAATCCCGTAGTATCACCCGTAAACACCTGTACTTTCATATGCGTAGATGCCACGTTGTTGATACCCGCCAGCACAAAGCCCGTGAAGAAGATGCAAACTATGGTTACATAAAACAGCGGCATTTTGACAACTGTATCAAATGCAATACCTTCCCACGCCTGCCCACGCTTTTTCTTTTTCGCGGGTGTGGAGTCAGCAGGGATCAATCCGTCGTGCCCTTTCGGGTTGTCTTTGAAAAAGAAAACGAACACCAGCAAAACAGCCGCCAAAATCACAGCAATTATGTAATAGGCCTTTCTGTAGCCAAAAGCATCTTGTGCGTTACTGCGAATAATGCCATCCACAATCTTTTGCGCCAATGCACCGCCAAGACCGTTAGCCGCCAAAATAAAGCCCATAACGGTACCGCGCTTATCGGGACACCACTTATTAACAACACTACCTACCATCGTGGTGCCTGTCCAGGCGAAACCTACACCCAACAACGTACCTCCAAGATAGAACATATATACGTCGTTAGCAACAGCATACACCAAAACAGCGGCAATCAAGCTGAAAATACCCGCACAAATCATCTTTTTGGTTCCCATACGAACAATTAGCAAACCAAAGAAAAGATTAACGATGGCCGTTGTCACAAAGCGGAAACTATCATTAAGCGCAAATGCACTGCGGGTCATACCGGTATTCTCAAATGCCTCAATAATTGCAGGTGTAAATATAGATTTTGTCGAGCTGCAAAAACCAAGGGTCGAAAACACCATTAAGAAGCAAAGACCTATAATAATCCACATATAGCTGAATTTTGTCTTTTTCACACTACTTACCACCTATTATTTTCTTTTTATCCTAACATCTCCCATTTTAGCATACAACTATATATTTTTTCAATGGTATCCTCTTAGAACTTTCATAACAAAAGCACCTTGCCGTTGGGCAAGGTGCCGAAATTATTTTGTTTCCCTATGTGTGCAGGCATCACACGACCCACCGTACGGACAGCCAATACAGTTTTTGCCTTTCTTTTTGGCTTTATACACATAGAATGCGGAAAGACCCACTATAGCAAGCAAAACGACGATAATAATATAATTCTCCATACAGCAATCCCCCTTTATTTATTGGCAGGTGCCGCTTCTTTAAGCGCGCGTTCCGCTTTCAGTTTATTTTCTGTGTTGCGAATAAGCACAATAATAATTGCACCCATCACCGCAATAGCAACTAAGCCGGCAATTGCCGCGCCAATATTGAGCAGAGCGGGCGCAGTAACCAGTGTGCCAACAGTGTATACCAAATAAGCAACGGTGTAACCAACAGCAAGCTGGAGACCGATACCACCCCACAGCCATTTTGCGCTCTTCATTTCAGCGTTCATTGCACCAATCGCCGCAAAGCAAGGCGGTGTATACAGATTGAACATCAAATACGCCAGCGCCGCTACTTTTGTGATAGCCATAATACCTGCTGCTTGCGCACCGGCACCTTCCATTAAAGAAAGTTCTTCTGCATCAATAAGATTTTCTAAACCAACAAAACATACCGCCAACGTACCGACTACATTTTCTTTCGCAATAAAGCCGGTAACGGCTGCCGCCGCAAGTTGCCAGCTGAGCACACCCACGATCGGCACCAACAAATATGCAAACGGGCCTGCAATAGATGCCAAAATAGACGCATCAGCCGTTTCTGCAATCGTCATTTTCCAGGTAAAGGTCTGCATAATTTGTACAGCCGTATTACACAGCAGGATAATGGTAGCGGCTTTAACAATATACGCCCAACCGCGACTGCACATAGAAGTAAAGGCACGCCACAGGGATGGTGCTTTATATTCGGGGAGTTCAATGATAAAGAAAGATTTTTTAGCTTTATGACCGGTTATCCGGTTGATGAGCAATGCACCGAGAAAAATCAGAAGAATACCGGAAAGATACATCAACGTACTTACCCAGCCGGCATTATCAAAGAAAGCACCGGCGAACAGCGAAATAACAGGAATTTTCGCACCGCAAGGCATAAACGGCGCTAACATGGCAGTTGCTCTACGCTCACGTTCATTACGAATGGTACGGCTTGCCATAATACCGGGCACCGCACAACCGATCGTAATAACAAACGGGATAACCGACTTGCCCGAAAGACCGACACGTTTAAAAATCGGGTCTAACACAACAGCTACACGGGACATATATCCGCAATCTTCCAAAATAGCAATCAGGAAGTACATTACCATAACCAGCGGCAAGAAACCGATGACAGCAATTACGCCGCCGATAACGCCGTCCACCAGCAGCGCGGATAACAACGGATTGGCGTTTTCAAGCAATCCACCGATAAAACCCTGGAACATTTCGAGCCAATAAACCAAAAGGTCTGCAACCGGTTGCCCAACCCACACCTGCGAAATTTGGAACACTAAGAACATAACAACCGCAAAAATCGGGATACCTAACCACTTGTTCGTAAGAACAGCATCAATTTTATCTTGGTAAGTTTTCTCATTCGTATGCGTTTTTCTGGTTTCCACTAATTCTACAATGTCATTCACAAGAGCAAACCGTTTTCTGTCAGCCGCTTCGACTGCGGTTTTATCATTAAGATTTACATCTTTCTGGTTAAAAGGTGCTTTCTGCCCTTTTCCTACAAGCGCAATTGCCGCTTTTACGACTTCGGAAAGTCCTTTTGCGGATGTAGATATGGTATCTACTACCGGACAACCTAACAAATGAGACAGCTTCGCCGTATCAATGCGGGTATCTTTTTTCTTATTGATGTCCGCTTTGTTCAGCGCAACTACCACCGGAATACCCAGTTCCAACAATTGCGTAGTAAAGAACAAACTGCGACCAAGGTTGGTTGCATCCACAATATTGATAATTACGTCGGGATTTTCATTCTTTACATATGTACTGGTCACGCTTTCTTCCGATGTAAACGGCGACATGGAATACGCACCGGGTAGATCCACCGCAACAAGGTTTTTAAGGCCGTGAGAAAATTTCCGCTTTATCGGATGTTCTTTTTTCTCCACCGTAACGCCTGCCCAGTTGCCAACCTTTTCATTGGCGCCGGTAAGCGCATTATACATCGTGGTTTTACCGCTGTTCGGATTCCCTGCCAAAGCAATTCTCATTATCTTTTTCCTCCTATTTCGAGTTAGCGACCGCTAACTAATGATTAAAAAAGAGATGGCGACTGAAACATCGTTTTAAACCAAAATTGCATCCGCCAATTGGTTATCAATATTATATCTGCTTTCTTTGATGGAAACGACACAACCGCCTTTTAAGTGGGAAATCACCGTAATCGGTTCCCCCGCATAACAACCCAAAGAAAATAAAAACGCATCCAACTCATCATCGTCTGTTTCAATACTTTGAATGATATACTCTTTTCCCTCTTCAGCGTTGCGCAGCGTCATATCGGTCTCTCCCATTGTTTTATATATGTTAGCAGCCGCTAACTGTCACCTTCAAAAAAGCGATTAGCCGTTGCTAACCACAGAAATAATACTACTCTCCCATCGTTTTGTCAATAGGTATTTTTCAAAATTTTTCCGTTTTTTTCAAAAAATCTTGCCACTTGCAAATACTGCTACGGTATGATATACTATTTATACTACTTTTAAAGGAGTTATATAATGTCATTACACGAATCTGCGGAAATGTATCTTGAAACCATCTATCTTCTTTCCCAAAAGACAGGTACGGTACGTAGTATTGATATTGCTGAATATATGGGGTACTCCAAACCCAGTGTGAGCCGTGCTGTTAACCTGTTGAAAAAGGGCGGTTACCTCACAATGGGTGAAGACAGTTATTTGTCACTCACAGAAAGCGGGCGTACAGCCGCAAAAAAGGTTTTTGAACGGCATACCGTGCTTTCCGATTTTCTTGCGCTTATCGGTGTAAACGATGATATTGCTGCCAAAGACGCTTGTAAAATCGAACATGTTGTCAGCGACGAAACAATTGCGGCAATAAAAACTTTTATGGAAAAGCAGAATTAACTTACAATGCGATCACGTTTGTGGTCGCATTTTTATTTAGACAAGCGTGTAACCGTCCACTCCCAAAATGAATAGTATATGCATAAGGGCAGTATTCTGCCGGAAAGGTCTGTTTTTTATGCATATAACCACCCTTGCCGACCTTGAAATCGGTGAAAGCGGTAAAGTAACCGCTTTATTTGCCGCTGACAGTATGCGGCGACGGCTGCTGGATATCGGGCTCACACAAAACACAGTGGTCACTTGTGTGGGGCGTAGTCCTGCAGGAGATCCCATTGCTTTTAACATACGCGGCGGCGTCATCGCATTACGCCGCATTGACTGTGAAAAAGTCCATATTGCCCGTGGTGATACGTATGGGTCTGACTAATCGCTCGGTAGGAAAAAACGTAACAGATAACGGTTGTTTTTTCGAAAAGCGACACAAGGACGATGTGGTGGTTGCGTTGGCCGGAAATCCAAACGTCGGTAAAAGTACCGTTTTTAATGCTTTAACAGGTATGCGGCAACATACCGGCAACTGGCCGGGCAAAACAGTCAGCAGTGCCCACGGATACTTGGAAACCGACAAAGGCAATTTTGTGCTTGTGGACATTCCCGGCACATACTCTCTTTTGGCACATTCTGCCGAAGAGTCGGTCGCCAGAGATTTTATTTGTTTCGGAAACCCCGATATTACCGTTGTGGTTTGTGATGCCACCTGTTTGGAACGTAACTTGAATTTAGTTCTGCAGATTACAGAAGTCACCGACAATATCGTTGTTTGCGTTAATCTGATGGAC
>JAZPXM010000024.1:0-6968 GCA_045543675.1 Acutalibacteraceae bacterium | reverse complement strand
TCATACGCTTCGTTGACTTCCTTGAATTTCGCCTCTGCTTCGGCGTTGTCGGGATTCAGATCGGGGTGATATTGCTTCGCTTTTTTGCGATACGCTTTTTTGATCTCATCATCCGAAGCACCTTTATTCAGACCGAGTACTTCGTAATAATCGCGTTTCTCTGCCATTGGAGATTCTCCTCATGCATCATGATAGGAGCGAACACAGTTCGCTCCTATCATGCTATTGCCGTATTTATTGCACGTCGCCGTCGTAGAAACCGTCATAGCCTGCGGGTGCACCGTCAGCGGGATTGCCGCCGCCCGGATTTGCCGCCTGATAGGCTTTCGTGGCGATCTCACCGAACACCTTCATCAGTTCATCCTTCTTCGCGTTGATCGCGTCGATGTCCTGACCTGCGAGCGCTTCCTTGAGCTCGTCGATCTTCGCCTGCACGGAAGCCTTCTCGTCTTCGCTGATCTTATCGCCGAAATCGGTCAGTGCCTTCTCGCATTGATAGACCGCCTGATCGGCTTCGTTGCGGGCTTCGACCGCTTCACGGCGTTTCTTGTCCTCTGCCGCGTAGGCTTCGGCGTCCTTGACTGCCTTTTCGACATCTTCCTTGGACATGTTGGTGTTCGAGGTGATGGTGATCTTCTGCTCGCGACCCGTCGCCATATCCTTGGCACTGACGTTGACGATGCCGTTGGCATCGATATCGAAGGTCACCTCGATCTGCGGCACACCGCGGCGTGCGGGGGCAATGCCGTCGAGATGGAAGGCGCCCAGCGTCTTGTTGTCGCGGGCAAACTCGCGCTCGCCCTGCAGCACGTGGATCTCGACCGAGGGCTGGTTATCGGCCGCGGTGGAGAAGATCTGGCTCTTTTTGGTGGGAATGGTGGTGTTGCGCTCGATAACGCGGGTCATTACGCCACCCATGGTTTCAACACCCAAGGACAACGGCGTAACGTCCAAGAGCAGTAAGCCTTCCACTTCGCCGCCGAGAACGCCCGCTTGCAACGCGGCACCCATTGCCACACATTCGTCGGGGTTAATGCCTTTAAAGGGTTCTTTGCCCATATGCTTTTGCACCGCTTCCTGCACAGCAGGGATACGGGTGGAACCGCCAACCAATAACACTTTGTCGATTTCGGAAGTGGACAAGCCGCTATCCGACAGCGCCTGACGCACCGGACCCATAGTTGCCTCTACCAAGTCGGCGGTCAGTTCATTGAACTTCGCACGGGTCAAGGTCATATCCAAGTGTTTCGGACCGGTAGCATCCGCGGTGATAAAGGGCAGATTGATGTTACTGCACATAGCGCCGGACAGCTCGATCTTTGCTTTTTCAGCAGCTTCGCGCAGACGCTGTACCGCCATTTTGTCACCCGACAGATCAATGCCGGTTTCGGCTTTGAAGCCCGCGATCTACCAGTTGACGATCTTCTGGTCAAAGTCGTCGCCGCCCAGACGGTTGTTACCCGCGGTAGCCAATACTTCCTGCACGCCGTCGCCCATTTCGATGATGGATACGTCAAACGTACCGCCGCCAAGGTCATATACCATGATTTTCTGGTCGGTTTCTTTGTCGATACCGTACGCAAGCGCCGCCGCGGTGGGCTCGTTGATGATACGTTTGACTTCCATACCCGCGATCTTACCCGCGTCTTTGGTCGCCTGACGCTGTGCGTCGCTGAAATACGCAGGTACAGTGATGACCGCTTCGGTGACTTTGTCACCGAGATAAGCTTCCGCATCCTGTTTCAGTTTAGAAAGGATCATAGCGGAGATTTCCTGCGGGGTGTACTCTTTGCCGTCCACCGCAACCTTTTTCGTCGTACCCATATCTCTCTTGATGGAAGAGATGGTGCCGGTCGGGTTGGAAACCGCCTGCTGTTTTGCCACACGGCCAACAATGCGTTCGCCGTCTTTCTTGAATGCTACCACAGAAGGGGTAGTACGCGCGCCTTCAGCGTTGGGGATAACCACCGCTTCGCCGCCTTCGATAACCGCTACACAAGAGTTGGTAGTACCAAGGTCAATACCAATAATTTTTGCCATAATGCATTACCTCCAAATTTGTTAAAAAGATTTTTTGAAATATAGTTTAAAATACGATTTTTGGTTGTTAAAAACTTTTGCGCGACAGCGTACTTTGTGTACGCCAAGCGAGAGTAACGCCGTTACAACCCCAAAAAACATTTAGTTGGCTACTTTAACCATTGCGGGACGCAATACCTTGTCGCCTAATTTGTATCCTTTCTGGAATACCTGCGTTACCGTTTCGGTATCTACGTCTTCCGCATCTTCTCGCATCACTGCGTTATGGAAATTCGGGTCAAACGGTTCGCCTTGCGGGTTGATTTCTTCCAAGCCCATTTTTTCTAACGCTTCTTTGAACTGACGCATCACAAGGTCAACGCCTGTTTTATAATCGTCACCCGCCGGTGCTTCCACCGCGCGTTCCATATTGTCCAACGACGTCAATAACGCGGCTAAGATCTCTGCTTTTGTAAATGCACCTATTTGCTCTTTTTCCTGCTCGGTGCGCCGTTTATAGTTGGCGTATTCCGCCAACATCCGCTGATACTGCTCACGGCTTTCCGCTAACTCTTTTTCGAGTTTTTCTTTTTCGGCAGCAAATGCCATTTCGGCGGCTTTATCTTTTTTAGCGGATTTTTTAGGTGCGGGTTTTTCAGCCGTTTCCGTTTCCGCTTCTGTTTTCTTTTCTTCTTCCGCCACCTTAATCATCTCCTTCGTCATCTAACATATCACTCAGTATTCTGCCCACAGCTTTGGCAAAATACTCCACTTTCGGGACGGCAGACGCATAATCCATACGCATCGGTCCGATGAGACCGATGGTTCCGCGTTTTTTACCGCCTGCGGAATATCCCGTGGTGATAATGCTGGATTCATTCAGTTCGCCGTGGGTACTTTCACTGCCAAGCAGTATCCGTAACCCTTCGGCATCTCCTGCGCTTTGCAACATATCCGCCACCTGCTCGCGCTGTGCCAAAAAGGTTAGCAAGGATTTGGCACGGTCAGGCGCATAATCGGGGTGCTGTAACAAATTTAACTGTCCCGTCAACAACACTTCCGAGTCAGCCGATTCCTGCACCAACCCGTAAAACGCAACCAACACAGGCGAATATCGCTCGGCGGCAATACCCATTGCGGCAAGCACTTCCTGAATGTCCGCCAGACAAATCTGCGCTAACGGCACGTTTAAAAACCGCATCCGTAACAGTTCTGCCACCTTATCCAACTCTTCTAACCGTATCTCCTGCGCAAAACGGCAGGTGCGGTTACGTAATACGCCCGAATCGGTCACCAACAGCATCGCCGCTTTACGCGGGGACAGCGGCATCAATTCTAAGCGCCGTATCGCCGAGCCTTTTTGGTCGGGGGTAGTGGTTACTGCGGCGTATCCCGTAGACGTGGCAAGAATTTTAGATGCTTCTTCCATCAGTTTTTCAGGACTGTCGGACAACACACGCAGTGAGGTGTCAATACGTTCCATATCTTCCTCACTCAATGTATCGTGTTGCATCAGGTTATCCAGATAAAACCGAAACGCAGGCGCCGTCGGAATTCTGCCCGCTGATGTATGCGGTTGTTCCAGATATCCTGCCGCCGCCAATTCCGCCATTTCATTACGGATGGTCGCGCTGGAAACGGCGTTGCCGAGTTTTTCCGCCAAGAACTTCGACCCGACAGGCTCGCCCGTTGCAATATATGCTTCTACGATAATCGCCAGTATCTTTTTCCTGCGATCATTCCACTGCAATGCCGTTCACCTCTTTGGCATATTTTGCGGTTTTAGCACTCGAAGCGTTAGAGTGCTAACCGTGCTATTATATTACCCCGCTTTTTGCATTATGTCAATAGAAATTTATGAATTCTTTGTAAATTCAAAAAATATTTTTGTGATAGGACGGGCGGCGCTTTAATATAAAGGAAAAGAAAGGGGTTTTCGTATGTTTTCGTTGTTATTAGAAGTGCTGTCGGGTATGTTCTATATGGTGTTGCACGTGGTTTCAAACGGCAGTTTTCCGAAACCGCTCACCGCCGAACAAGAGCGTGCCTACTTTGCGGCGTTCCGTGAAAACGGGGATATTGCCGCGCGCAACGCGCTGATTGAACACAATTTGCGGTTGGTGGCACACATTATAAAGAAATATTATGCCAACGCCAAAGACCAGGATGATTTGATTTCCATCGGGACGTTAGGACTTATCAAAGCGGTCAACACGTTTGACCACAACAAGAGTAAGCGGTTGGCACCGTATGCATCCCGCTGTATCGAAAACGAGATTTTGATGCATTTCAGGGCAAACAGGAAATTTCAGCAAGACGTGTCTCTGTCCGAGCCTATCGACACCGACAAAGAAGGGCAACCGCTTACTCTTTTAGACGTGTTGGCGGACAACAGCGACCTTGCGGAAACGGTAGACGTGAAGATCGGCACCGCGCGGCTGGCAACGTTTTTACGGGACGATACGCTGTCCCCGCGGGAAAAAGAAATCATCTGCAAACGATACGGTATCGGCTGTGCGCCGCTTGCGCAACGGGAAGTGGCAAAGCAGTTAAAAATTTCCCGCTCGTACGTGTCCCGTATTGAAACCAAAGCTTTATCCAAATTGCGCGCAAGGTTTGAAGGGAAATAGCCACGCCCGCGCACATAATTCGTGTTATTGTAGGGAAGACGCCTTCGACGTCCCCACACCAACAAAAAAACCGCTGTGCAAAGCACAGCGGTTTTTTAATCTTTTCGTTCAAAAAGTTCGTCCGAAAATACAGATGCCACCATCAAACGTTCGGGCGCTATATCCAGCGCATCGGCTATATTGTAAAAAACTTCCATTGAAAAACTATACGCCATATTGGGGGCTTCAATATTACTGAGTAAAGAACGGCTTATACCCGCCTTCTCCGCCAAAACTTCTTGGGATAATCCACGAATACGACGCAACGTTGAAATCGCTACACCCAACTGAATAAAACGATCTCTGTTTTTATATGCAACTTCTTTGCCCAAAGCCATACCCCTTCTCTGCCCCGTTCTTATACTTTTATTTTACATATATCCTTTCTTTCGTTCAGTAATTTTATGTATGCACTTGACTGTTTTGGTCAGCAATTATACAATATTAAATGGAAACGCATTCTTACTTACACATATTGAAAGGAGATAAGAAAATTATGAAATGTACTTTTTTCGGTCACAGAACAACCCCGTCAGACGTTCACGCCGTATTAAAAAAAGTGTTGATTGATTTAATAGAAAACGATACGGCGGACGATTTTTATGTAGGCAATAACGGTGCTTTTGATAGGGTTGTAAAACGAACTTTGCAAGAATTGCAAATGCAATATCCGCATATTCGTTATACAGTCGTGCTTTCCTATTTGCCCGTCGAAAAGAAAGAAACAGAAGAACACTACACAAACACGCTGTATCCCGATTGTCTGCACGGCGTACCACCGCGTTATGCCATACTAAAACGCAATCAATGGATGGTGAAACAGGCGGATACGGTCATTACGTATGTGCAACACCCTTTTGGGGGCGCGGCAAAATTCAAGGAGATGGCGCAAAAGGAACACAAGACCATCATTGAACTGTCAACTGTTTGAATATAATAATCCCCCCGCATAGCGGGGGGTATTTCATTTTCGGGCATAGCCCTATGCGATACTGGTTGCGCACAAGTGCGCTTTTTATTGGCCTGCCAGCCACGCACCGGTTACCGGCCACCCATAAATGGGTTGTAAGTCTTTGCCGGCTCCCCATGTCAGGGGAGCTGGATAGATTATCATTTGAAGTGCAACACCTAAAAAAATAGAGACAATATGCAAACCAAAGTGTAAAATGTAGTTACCACACAAACACAAACACGGAGGTAAGCATATTGTCCTACACACATTTTACACTAGAAGAAAGAAAATTTCTACAACAACTTTTAGCAGAAGGATATTCTTTTCGTAAAATTGCTAATTTTCTTGGTCGAAACGTATCTTCTGTCAGTCGCGAAGTCAATCGTAATCGCAGCAAATATCCCCCCAAAAAGAAGAGCAACAATCGCTTCCGCTATCACGCTTGGCGAGCACAAACTCTTGCTATTATTCGGCGAAGAGAGCACAAGCATTACCGGCTTTATCCTGACACTATTGAATGGCAGTACATCACAGAAAAGCTGCGCTTATTTTGGTCTCCGGAAGAAATTTGTTATCGTTGGAGATTGGAATATCCCAAAGAACCTGTTTTTGGAACTGCCACCATTTACCGTTATATTAAAGCAAATCGTTTTGAAAATATCAGCCGAAAAACTCACTTGCGTCGCCGTGGAAAGCTCATGATGCCTCGGAATTCTTGCTACAACAGTATTCAACCTGAACGCATTATACCCAATTGGCCTGAGCAGATCCGAAACAGAGAGCGTATCGGTGATTGGGAGGGCGATACCGTTTACGGTGGTGTTGGCAAAGGTCTATTAGTTACGCAAGTAGACAGGAAAAGTCGTTATTTATGTGCTACTTTATTACCCAAGCGAGAAGCTGTATTGACACGGAAAACCATTGTGAAAATGTTACGAGGATTACCTGTTAAGAGTATTAGTTTAGACAACGGTTCAGAGTTTGCGGATTTTCGACAATTAGAAAAAGAACTGCATACACAAGTGTATTTTGCGGAACCGCACAAACCTTGGCAACGCGGCACAAATGAAAACACTAACGACATTTTACGCTTTTTCTTTCCGAAAGGGTTTGATTTTCACTCTATTACCCAAGAAGATGTAGACGTGGTGGTTGATCTGCTGAACAACAGACCTCGCAAATGCCTTAGTTGGCACACGCCTGCCGAAATCTTTTTTGGAAAAAGTGTTGCACTTACTTGACAATCCGCCCTGTCCGAGCGTCTGCGAGGACTGAGGGAGAGATGGACAAGTACAAATATCATTTTCCTTTTCTCTCCCTCCGTCAAA
>JAZPXM010000023.1:0-4357 GCA_045543675.1 Acutalibacteraceae bacterium | reverse complement strand
CCTCTTTTCATATGTGTTCACCGGCGGCTTTGCCGGTGGAAAAAGCTATTTGTAAATTAAATCCGCCGGTGTAGGCATCCACGTCCAGTATCTCACCGACAAAATATAACCCGTCCACCAATTTGGAATGCATAGAAGTGGCATCGATCTCCTTGACCGCCACACCGCCCGCGGTGATGATCGCCTCCGTAATAGGACGCGTACCGCTGATATGCACAGGAAAGCGTTTTAGCAATTCACCGAATCGGCGGCGTTCTTCTTTTGTGATGGAATGGCATTTACGTGTGCCTTCAACACCCGACAAACGTACAAACACAGGTACCGCCTTTTGCGGCAACAGTTTACCCAGTGCATTAGAAAAATCATTATTCTTAAAAGTCTCAAACTCTCTTACAAGGCGCGCATCTAATTGTTCGGCTGTCAGTGCAGGTTTCCAATCCACATACGCCACGTACCGTAACGGTGTCATCTCCCGCATATGTGCGCTGGCACTTAACACCAACGGTCCCGAAATGCCAAAGTGGGTAAACAGCATCTCACCAAATTCCGAGAATATAACTTTCCGTTTTTGTGTATCTTCCACCGTCAGTGTACAGTTTTTCGGTGCCAGACCCTGCATTTCTTTACAATACGCATCCGCGCTTTCCAGCGGTACCAATGAGGGGCGTAAAACTGTCACCGTGTGTCCCGCTTGTTTTGCAAGCTGATACCCGCTACCGTCAGACCCCGTCTGCGGATACGAACAACCGCCCGTTGCCACCACAACTGCATACGCATCCAGCATGGTACTGTCTTCAAGAATTACGCCCGTACATACACCGTCGGTAATGCACAATTCAACCGCTTTACCCTGTAAAAAGCGACAACCGTTTTGTTTTGCGTGCCGCACCAAAGCATCCACAATGTCAACCGCTTTATCCGACATGGGAAACACACGGTTACCGCGTTCGGTTTTTAGCGGCACACCCAAAGATTCAAACAGATCCATCACGTCTTGCGGCATACAGCCCGCAAATGCGCTGTACAAAAAGCGCGGATTGCCGGGAATATTGGCAAGCAGGGTATCCAAATCACAATTATTGGTAAGGTTACATCTGCCTTTTCCCGTAATCATCACCTTGCGTGCCATACGCGGATTGTGCTCAACAACCGTTACTTTGTATCCACGTGCCGCCGCAGTTGCCGCCGCCATAAGACCCGCGGCGCCACCGCCGATAACCAACACACGCATACTGTTATTCCTTTCCGTTATCATCGGCGGACTGGTATACTTCATAGCTGTTCCACAGTTCTTCCAACTCGGTCAGCACACCGCGACGCGCTTCTAACTGTTTCAGAGAACCCGCCACGATCAGCGCATTGATCACACTCAGCGGTGCAGTAAGCGAGTCTACCACAGACGCCATATCGCTATGCGCCAACAACAAATATGAAGCAAACTTTGCAATCGGCGACGCGGGTGTATCGGTCAATGCAATCACCTGCGCACCCTTACTATAGGCATACCGTAAAGTACGTACCGCACGGCTGGAATATCGCGGAAAACTAATGCCGATAACCACGTCCTGATCACAAACATTTATCATTTCTTCAAAAATCTCGGATTGTCCGGTCACAGAAATCAACTGGACATTAAGCAAAAAGAGCTTTAAGTAATATGCCGCAAAAGATGCAATTGCGCGACAACTGCCCGCGCCGAAAATATACACACGACGCGCTTTGGTCATAGCGTCCACCGCGGCGTAAAACACGTCACGCGGCATTTCTTCCAACGTCTGACGAATATTGGACATATCGTATCCCATAACATCATCCAGCACGTCTTCATCCCGCATACGAGAACGGCTGACTTCCACGCGTTGCAAGGTGGTAAGACGGCTACGGATCAAGCCCTGCATCGCCTTTTGCAACTGCGGATATCCCGCGAATCCCAACTCTGCCGCAAAGCGTACAACCGTAGATTCGCTGACACCTACCGCTTGTCCCATTTTATACGCGGTCATAAATGCCGCCTCATCATAATGTTCGGTAATAAAGCGTGCAATGCGTTTTTGTCCTTTTGAAAAATCTACACTTTTTTCGGATATCAATGAAAGCAAATTATTGTCCACGGTTTAGGCCGCCTTTCTTGCTTATATACGTCAAAAAGTATAGCCCATTTTTCGTAAAAATGCAAGAGAAATATGCCAACTTGCAAAATTAAAAACGAAACATTTTTCTAAGGCGCGATTGTCCAAAACGCAAATACGCCGATATCACACGGGTCAGCGCTATATCATACACGATAAAAACTACGTTGCCCATCAGTAAAAGTACAGCAGGCAAATATACGCCAAACAGCACAAAATCATCTGTAGGCACCGCGGTAAACACGTGTATCAGTAACCAATACGCAGCAGAAATCATCAGGTTGAAAAGTGCTAATTTTACGACCCATTGCAAAACCGCAGAAGGCAATCTTTCGATAACCGCTTTCAAAACGGGGTAATATCCCAAAAATAGAACAAACAGAAGTTTGGCTTCCAGCGACGGTGCTAACAGAAAGGTAAGAAAAGCCGTTGCACCATAGCACAAAAAGCCATAGCGCACGCCTAATTCGATAGTAGGTAACACCAAAAGACACCCTGCCAGCGCGGGTAGACCGATTTCCATAGTCGGTATAACCGTAAGTAACATACATGCTACCGCCAGGCAGCAAATAATGCCTGCAAAAGCTATTTTTCCGCTTAGTTTCATCATATTCTCTCCCAAAAGCTAAAACCCTGTGTTGCCCACACAGGGTTTTAGTATTAGCAACAAGGAATCAAATCCCCGCCCATACATTCACAGCAGCAGTCTGCGCACAGCAAACTCGAACACACGTCACAACCGCTGCAACCACCCGCTGTAGGCGTGGTGCGGTAGCCACCCGTTTGTCTTCTCATCTGCATTTGATTGAACGCCGCACGATATTCCGCGTTAGAAGGGTCCATACGGCATGCCGTACCGTAATGGGTAGTCGCGTCTTCCAACCAGCCCTTTTTGTACAGTACACTTCCTTTTAGAAAGTGCCATTCCGCATCACGAGACGCCGACGGCACGCCGTCCAATAGCATTTCGGCATCTAAAATGCGGTTTGCACGAATCATATTACGAATATCTGTATAGCGGGAATTGGCGCTTCCGCCCGCATACTGTCCTCCGCCGTTTTGTCGCATACGCACAATGGTATCATACGCTTCGTTGATTTCCTGCATTTTTTCCTGTGCCAAATCAGACAACGGATTATCGTTATACTTATCAGGATGATATTTACGCGCCAGTTCTCTATACGCCGCTTTCACTTCTTCATCGGTCGCTTGCGGGGAAACGCCCAATACTGCATACGGATCTTTCATACTCATTTTTCTTTCTTCCTCGTTTCAAAAAGGTGGTCTACCGTTGCGGTAATACCGTCTTCCAATATATTTCTCAAAATGCCGTCAAAACGGCGAATATCCAACAAATCATACGCGGCTATACATTCCGCCTGACAATGTCGCAAAACGTCTGCGGCGTACTGCTGACAGGCGGTGACAGATTCTTTGTCATTGATATCCACACGACGACTAAGCAACAACGGATTATATCTCCCCTTTTTGCCGTCATCAACCATATCCGCCGCCGCATCCGCCAAATACACGTATCGCCCAAGACAATACCCAAAGCGTGAAAGCACCGCTTTTTGCTTATCATCGGTTATCAACTGTTCACACAACATTTGCAATAACAGCGCAAACGGTTCCGCCGCCGCATCCACCGACGCTGTCTTCGCCTTTTCTAATGTTTGCTGTGCTGCGGTCATTCGTGCAAACGCCGCATCCGTTTCCGGTAAAAACGCTTTTGCTTTTTTATAATACGCTTTCACAAACGGCAACGTCGTCAAAACACCTGCGCGCTTTAAAAATCCCTCGTCTTCCAAATGATCCAGTGCACGATAATACAGCATCAGCACCGTGATATCCGCGGCAGTATCCAGCGCCGTCGTGTCGCATTTCAAACACTTTTTAAGGGGGTTATAAGAACAACGGCTTTGTGTAAATCCGACACACGTATCGGACAGCGCCATTGCTAACAGCGCATAAAAGGTCATATCAAAACTTAACGCAAAACGCAATAAAACGCCATACCGTTTGCCAAGACGTTTGCAAAGGCTGCAATATACGCCTTTATACTGGTCGTATTCGCGCATTTTCAGTTCCGATCTGCACATACGCACGTAGCCCGTCATTCTTCTCACCTACCCAGGGTAGAGCGATATATCCGAACGCCGTTTTAGAAAGGCGGATTTTCACTCTAACTTCGTTAAAATACTCGTGAATACATACAGTATTCACTG
>JAZPXM010000022.1:0-9186 GCA_045543675.1 Acutalibacteraceae bacterium | reverse complement strand
ATGCGGGTGTAACCGCCCTTACGATCAGCGTAAGTGGGCGCAATTTCGTCAAACAATTTTTTGCACACGTCCTCTTTGGTCACAAACGCGTATACAAGGCGTTTATTCGCCAAAGTGGGCTCTTTTGCGATGGTGATCATTTTTTCCGCCATGGAACGTACTTCTTTAGCACGGGTCACGGTGGTTTCGATTCTGCCGTTTTCCAGCAGGAAGGTCACCATAGCTCTGAGCATTGCCATACGGGAAGCAGTCGGTCTGCCGAGCTTTCTGGTTCCGGGCATGTATATTCACTCCTTCTTATTCTTCTTCTTGGCTCAAGGTAAATCCTAAGGAAGCGAGTTTATTGATCACTTCTTCCAGAGACTTACGGCCCAGGTTACGCACCTTCATCATATCCTCTTCGGTCTTGTTGATGAGGTCGCCCACCGTATTGATGCCTGCACGTTTCAGGCAGTTAAAAGAACGTACAGAAAGATCCAGTTCTTCAATGGTCATTTCCAGAAGACCGTCTTTCTGATTGTCCTCTTTGTTTACCATAATGGGGCTGCCCGCATACATATCGCCGGAAAGATCCACGAACAGTTCGAGATGCTCCATAATAATCTTCGCTGCCAAGGAAACGGCTTCTTTAGCACTGATAGTGCCGTTGGTCCATACTTCCAAGGTCAGTTTGTTGAAGTCGGTAATCTGACCTACGCGGGTGTTTTCCACGGTGTAGTTGACCTTCTCTACAGGGGTGTAGATGGAGTCTACGGGAATCACGCTGATCACGGGGGCCATATTCTGCTTGTTCATTTCGGCGGAGACATAACCTCTGCCTTTATCAAGGGTGATTTCCATGTACAGCTTTGCACCTTCGCCCAAAGTAGCAATGTGCATATCGGGATCCAAAATCTCCACTTCGCTGTCACATTTGATGCTGCCTGCGGTTACTTCGCAAGCGCCTTCCGCTTCAATGTACACGGTCTTAGGACCTTCGCCATTGATTTTTGCGGTCAAACCCTTAATATTCAGAATGATCTCGGTTACATCCTCTTTCACACCTTCAATGGTGGAAAATTCGTGCAGGATGCCGTCGATTTTCACCGAAGTGACGGCAACACCCGGCAGAGAGGAAAGCAGTACACGGCGCAGGCTGTTGCCGAGCGTGGTGCCGTATCCTCTTTCTAACGGTTCAATGACAAATTTGCCATAAGAGCCGTCGGGAGCGAGATCCAATGCTTCGATTCTGGGCTTTTCAAATTCAATCATCCAAAACCCTCCTTACAGTTACATTCCGACTATAGCAGTCGGCATATGATATCTTATTTTCCTGTGTCTTGCGTTCGCTTTATCGAAATATGCCCCCGCAACGCAAATTGCGGGGCCAAGTAACCCTGCGAAGCAGTGATTACTTGGAGTACAATTCGACGATAAGGGTTTCTTCGATCGGCAGGTCGATGTCTTCGCGGTTCGCGAGCGCAACAACCTTCGCTTCCAATTTGGAGCGATCCAGATCAAGCCACTGCGGCACCGGACGAGAGCTGTTCGCTTCGATGATGCCTTTCATTTTGTCCAGCTGACGGCTGCCTTCTTTCATAGCCACGACCTGACCCGGTTTTACCAGGTAGGAGGGGACGTTCACTTTGCGGCCGTTTACTGTGAAGTGGCCCTGGGTTACCAGCTGACGTGCTTCAGCACGGGAAGCGGCAAAGCCCAAACGGAACACTACGTTGTCCAAACGGGATTCCAGAATGCGGAGCAAGTTTTCGCCCGCCTGGCCTTCCATTTTGGTGGCCAGTTCGAAATAATGACGGAACTGACCTTCCAGCACGCCGTAATAACGACGGGCAATCTGCTTGGTGCGCAGCTGCTTGCCGTATTCGGAAGCTTTCTTGTTACGCGCCTGACCGTGTTGGCCGGGAGCATAGGCACGGCGCTCTAAAGCGCACTTGCCGGTATAGCATCTTTCACCCTTCAAAAAGAGTTTCTGTCCTTCGCGGCGGCAAAGTCTGCACACCGCACCGGTATATCTTGCCATATTGGTTGCACCTCGTGATATTTGTTATACGCGTCTTCTCTTGGGAGGACGGCATCCGTTGTGCGGAATGGGGGTTACGTCTTTGATCATAGTAACTTCCAAACCTGCAGCTTGCAGAGCGCGGATGGCGGCTTCACGGCCGGCACCGGGGCCCTTTACATATACTTCCACAGTTTTCAGACCGTGTTCCATAGCCGCTTTGGCAGCGGTTTCAGCAGCGCTCTGAGCAGCAAAGGGAGTGGACTTGCGGGAACCGCGGAAGCCCAATTCACCTGCGCTCGCCCAAGAAAGAGCGTTGCCCTGGGTATCGGTGATGGTAACAATGGTATTGTTGAACGTGGACTGGATATGTGCGGCGCCACGCTCAATGTTCTTGCGTTCTTTGCGACGACGGGTGGTAGCACCCTTGCGCGCAGTAGTCTTAGCAGCCATTTACTATCCCTCCTGCTTACTTCTTCTTGTTGGCAATGGTCTTCTTCGGGCCCTTACGGGTACGCGCGTTGGTCTTGGAGCGCTGACCGCGCACCGGCAGACCTTTGCGGTGACGAAGGCCGCGATAGCAGCCGATTTCGATAAGGGTTTTGATATCCATTGCAACTTCACGGCGGAGGTCACCCTCTACCTTATAGTTGTGGTCAATGTGCTCACGGAGTTTGGAAACGTCGTCCTCACTCAAATCACGCACGCGGGTATCCGGGTTAACACCGGTTGCGGCGAGAATATCGCAAGCAGATTTACGGCCGATGCCGTAGATGTAGGTCAGGCCGATTTCGACACGTTTGTCTCTGGGTAAATCAACACCAGCAATACGAGCCATAGTTACATTCCTTCCTTTCGCTTCGATACAAACAAGGGATTAACCCTGACGCTGTTTGTGCTTCGGATTTTCGCAAATCACCATCACGCGACCTTTGCGCTTGATGATTTTGCATTTTTCGCAAATTTTCTTAACAGAAGGTCTGACTTTCATTAAGAATACCTCCTTTGCACTATGTGCAATTGTTATTGGTTTTAGCCGTTTGACGTTTATTTCGTACGCCAAGTGATACGGCCTTTGGTTAAATCGTAAGGGGACATTTCTACTGTCACCTTATCGCCCGGCAGGATGCGGATATAGTTCATACGCAACTTACCGGAAATGTGGGCCAAAATTTTATGGCCGTTTGCCAGCTCTACCTGGAACGTCGCGTTAGGCAACGCTTCTACAACGGTACCTTCCAGTTCGATGACATCCGATTTGGACATGAGAGTTACCTCCTATTTCAAGGTCTGGTCAAAATAACCGGACCGTCGGGCGTTATCGCCACTGTGTGCTCAAAATGTGCGGACAACTTGCCGTCTTTCGTTTTGGTGGTCCAGCCGTCTCCCAAAATTTTCACTTCGTGGGTGCCGGCGTTTACCATCGGTTCGATAGCAAGCGTCATACCGGGTGTAAGGCGGGTGCCCCGCCCGGGTGTACCGAAATTGGGTACGCTGGGGTCTTCGTGTAGGTCCGTGCCTACTCCGTGGCCGACGAACTGCCGTACCACCGAGTAACCACGCTCCTCGACATACCGCTGAACAGCCGCGCCGATGTCCCCTACGCGATTGCCGGGGGTGGCGGCGCGAATGCCTTCGTAAAGGCTCGCTTCGGTGGCTTCCATTAACAGCTTTGCTTGCCTGGAAACATCGCCCGCACCGAATGTGGCGGCGTTGTCACCGTGAAAACCGTTAAAGTATGCACCGACATCAATGCTGACGATATCGCCGGCTTTGATGATCTGTTTACCGGGTATGCCGTGGATAACCGTATCATTTACGGAAATACAGGCGCTGGCAGGGAATCCGCCGTATCCCAAAAACGAAGGTATCGCACCCGCGCTTTCGATATACTTGCGAATAATGCGGTCGATCTCTTCGGTGGTCACACCGGGCTCTACCGCTTTTCCGCCTTCCTGCAACGCTCTTGCCGAGATCACACATGCTTCACGCATAAGTTTCAGATCCCGACTGCTCTTGACAGTAATCATTCTTACGCCTCAATCGCCGCAAGGGTCAATTTCGTGGTATCAGCCAGTTCTTCCTGCCCTTCCACGATAACCAACTTGCCGCACGCCTCATAATAACCTTTGAGGGGTTCGGTCTGTTCATGATACTCCAAAAGACGAGCCGCTACCGTATCCGGATGGTCATCCTTGCGTTGTACGAGGGTGCTGCCGCAATGATCGCAAACGCCTTCTACTTTCGACTTTTTATAGTCGATGTGGTAGGTGGCACCGCAATCCAAGCATACACGGCGGCCCGATACACGGCGGGCGATCTTCTCGTCGGCAACCTCAATGTCGATTACCTTATCGATAATGATACCCATCCGGTCAAGCGCCTCGGCCTGCGGGATGGTGCGCGGAAAACCGTCTAAAATGAAACCGTTTTTGCAATCATCTTCCGCCAGACGGTCTTTGATAATACCAATGACCACTTCGTCGGGAACGAGTTTGCCGGCTTCAATGTACGCTTTCGCCGCTTGGCCCATCTGAGAGCCGCTCTTCAACGCTGCACGGATAATGTTACCCGTGGAGATAGTGGGGATACCCAGCTTTTCGCTGATGATCTCCGCCTGTGTTCCTTTACCGGCACCGGGGGCGCCAAGCAGAATCAACTTCATTATAGTTACTTCCTTTCGCGTCACGCGCACACCGTCCGCGACACCCGCAGGCGTCGCGGGACAGTGTTCTGTTTATGTCGGATAAAGGTTTAATCTAAGAAGCCTTTGTGATGACGCATCATCATCTGGCTCTCGATCTGCTGGGTGGTTTCCAGAGCAACACCAACAACGATCATGATGGAAGTGCCGCCGAGGGTCAACCCGTAGATGCCGCTGAACTTACCGAACAAGCTCGGGAACAGCGCAATGACACCCAAGAACAAAGCACCGATAAAGGTAACTTTGTTGATAACCTTCTTCAAATACTCCACGGTCGGTTCGCCCGGACGATAACCCGGAATCGCACCCGAATTTTTGCGGAGATTGTTCGCCATTTCAGTAGGATCGTACTGAATGGTAACGTAGAAGTAGGCAAAGCCGATAATCATCAGGAAATACGCAATAATGTAGAACCAGCTGTCCTGTCTGAACGCATTGAAGAACCAGTTGTTGGTCTTTTCTGCGTCGTTGATGAAGGACGCGATGATAGACGGCAGGGAAATAATGGAAGATGCCAAGATGATCGGCATAACGCCGGACATATTGACCTTCACAGGAATAAAGGTGTTCTGACCACCGTACATTTTGCGGCCGACAACCTTTTTCGCATACTGGATCGGGATGTGGCGTTCTGCGTCGTTCATAAACACGATAAACGCGATGATCGCCAAGAACAGGATCAATACCACGGGTACCAATACAATATACTTAATAGCCGCGCTGCCCGCAGTTTCTAACTGCTGGACACCGCCCTGCCAGAAGTACTTCCACAAGGTTTCCGCCGCAACCGGAATACGAGACAGGATACCTGCAAACAGCAAAATGGAAATACCATTGCCGATACCGCGGTCGTTGATTTGTTCACCCAGCCACATAACCAGCGTAGAGCCGGCAGTGAAGCACAGGATGATAACCACTGCAGAGAAGATCGTAGCAAATACGCTGCTGTTAGCGGACTCTACGATAGCGCCGTCATACTGTGCGCTTCTCAGCAGGAAGTAGTAAGCAGTACCGAGCATCAAACCGAGCACTACCGTGAACACACGGGTAACTTTATTGAGCTTTTTGCGGCCCTCTGCACCCTCTTTTGCCCAACGTTCGAGAACGGGGATTGCCACCGTCAGCAGCTGAATGATAATGCTACTGTTGATGTAGGGGGTGATGGACAGCGCAAACAAACTGGCGTTGGAAAAACCGCCGCCGGATACCATCGTAACGATACCCATAAAGTCGTTGCTGTTTCTGCTGGCTTCTGCCACTACTGAGGCGTCCACAAACGGGACGGTAATCACGGAACCGATCCGGAAAATAAGCACGATCAAGAGCGTAAACAAGATCTTCTTGCGAAGGTCTACGATCTTCCATGCATTTCTCAGGGTCTGGAACATGTTAGATCACCTCAGCCTTTCCGCCCGCCGCCTCGATTTTTTCTTTGGCGGACTCGGAGAAAGCGGAAACCTTCACCGTCAGTTTCTTGTCAACTTTGCCGTTGCCCAGGATCTTGACGCCATTTTCGATGTTCTTTACAATGCCTTTCGCTTTCAATGCAGCAGCGTCAACTACCGCACCGTCTTCGAATACATTCAGAGCACCTAAGTTTACTGCAACACATTTGGTTGCAAAGATGTTGTTGAAACCTCTCTTGGGAACACGGCGCTGAAGCGGCATCTGACCGCCTTCAAAGCCGGGACGCATGCTGCTGCCGGAGCGAGCGTGCTGACCTTTGTGTCCCTTGCCTGCGGTTTTGCCCCAACCGGAACCATGACCGCGGCCGATTCTTTTGGCACCCTTAACAGAACCGGGCGCTGGAGAAAGCTCATTCAGCTTCATAATTTGTCGCACCTCCTTGCTGGTTTTAAGCGTTGGTTACCTCGACGAGGTGGATGATCTTTGCTACTTTGCCTTTGGTGGCATCGTTATCGGGCTGGGTGGTCACGTCGCCGATCTTAGAAAGACCGAGTGCTTTCGCCGTAGCGATCTGTTCCTTCTTCGCACCGATAAGGCTGCGGGTCAATTTAACCTGCAGGGTAGTAACTTTTTTCTTTGCCATTTTCCGTTCCTCCCATTAACCTAAAATTTCCTGGGCGGTCTTGCCACGGAGCGCAGCCGCTTCTTCAGCGGTACGGAGAGAGGCGAGACCTGCCATGGTGGCGCTCACCACGTTGCAGGGGTTGTTGGAACGGAGTGCCTTGCCGCGGATGTCTTTGATGCCGGCAGCTTCCACTACCGCACGAACAGCACCGCCGGCAATAACGCCGGTACCGGGGGCGGCGGGTTTTAACAACACTTCGCCGGCGCCGAATTTACCGATCACCTCGTGGGGAATGGTGGTACCCTTGTGGGACACTTTGATCATATGCTTTTTCGCGTCCTCGATGCCCTTGCGGATAGCATCCGGAACTTCGTTGGATTTACCCATACCGAAGCCCACACTGCCTTTGCCGTCGCCTACAACGATAAGAGCGGAGAACTTCATAATACGACCGCCTTTAACGGTCTTGCTGACACGGTTGATAGCTACGACGTTCTCAATGAACTCGTTCTCCTGTGCCTGCTTTTTGTCTTGAAATCTGGCCAAAGTACTTCCTCCTTTTCCTTAGAACTTGAGGCCGCCCTCACGGGCGCCTTCGGCCAGCTCTTGCACACGGCCGTGGTATACGTAGCCGCCGCGGTCGAAAACTACATCGGTAATTCCCTTTTCCACAGCACGCTTTGCGATCATTTCGCCAACCTTACGGGCGGCTTCTTTGTTACCGCCGTTCATGCCGAAATCTTTTTCGACAGAAGAAGCGGAAACCAACGTTACACCATTTACGTCATCGATCAACTGGGCATAGATGTTACTCAGGGAGCGAAACACGTTCAGGCGGGGGCACTCGGGAGTGCCGCTGATTTTGCCGCGCACGCGAGCGTGGCGGTGCAGACGGGCTTTATTGCTGTCTTTTTTACTCACCATAACTACTCACTCCTCCTTTATTTCTTGCCTTTACCGCCGGTCTTGCCTTCCTTGCGGCGGATGACTTCGTCGGCGTATTTGATACCCTTGCCCTTATAAGGTTCGGGCATACGTTTTTCACGTACTTCAGCTGCAAACTGACCGACCAGCTGTTTGTCGGGGCCGGAGATCACAATGTGGTTGGGATCCGGCACATCGATGGTGATGCCATCGATTTCGCTCATGATGACCTGATGGCTGTAGCCAAGGTTCATCACAAGGTTTTTGCCCTGTTTCTGTACACGGTAACCAACACCGTTAACTTCCAGTTCCTTTTTGAAACCTTCGGTCACACCGATCACCATATTGTTGATCAAGGTGCGGGTAAGACCATGCAGAGAGCGGTTTTCTTTTTCGTCATTCGGGCGGGTTACGCGTACCATGTTGTCCGCGACTTCCACCGTCATATTGGTGCTGACTTTCTGGGTCAAGGTGCCTTTGGGACCTTTTACGGTCACAACGCCGGGCTCAACTTTCACTTCAACACCTGCGGGGATAACGATTTCTTTACGTCCAATTCTCGACATTTCCTTTACCCCCTTACCACACAAACGCCAGGACTTCGCCGCCAACGTTCGCTTTGCGGGCTGCCTTGTCGGTCATAACGCCCTTAGAAGTGGAGACGATTGCGGTGCCGATGCCTTTCATGACCTTCGGCATGTCCTCGCTGCTGGAATAGATGCGCAGACCGGGTTTGGATACACGGCGAACACCTTTGAGTACCTGGGTGCGGGAAGCGCCTTCGTACTTCAGGGTCACACGGATAACGCCCTGTTTGCCATCTTCAATAACCTGAAAACTCTTAACGTATCCTTCGTCCACCAGAATCTGGGCAATAGCCTTCTTCATGTTGGAAGCGGGGATATCCACCGTATCATGCTTCGCAGCATTCGCATTGCGGATGCGGGTAAGCATATCGGCGATAGTATCACTGATTTGCATTCCGTTACCTCCTTATGCTATTACCAGCTGGCTTTCTTTACGCCGGGGATTTCACCTTTGTAGGCAAGTTCTCTGAAGCAAATACGGCAGATACCGTAGCGACGCAGGTAAGCGTGCGGACGGCCGCAGATTTTGCAACGGTTGTATGCCCGGGTGGAGTACTTCGGCGTACGCTGCTGTTTGATTTTCATGGATGTTTTCGCCATCTTCTACTCCTCCTTACTTCGCAAAGGGAGCGCCCATCAGCGTGAGCAGCTCGCGTGCTTCTTCGTCATTCTGAGCGGTGGTTACGAAGCAGATGTCCATACCACGCACTTTATCGATTTTATCGTAATGGATTTCAGGGAAAATGAGCTGTTCTTTCAGGCCCATGTTGTAGTTGCCACGGCCGTCAAACGCGTTCGGGTTGATACCACGGAAGTCGCGTACGCGGGGCAGTGCCACATTGAACAAACGGTCTAAAAACTCATACATTCTTTCGCCGCGAAGGGTAACCTTCGCACCGATGTTCATACCTTCACGCAATTTAAAGTTCGCAACAGATTT
>JAZPXM010000021.1:0-5717 GCA_045543675.1 Acutalibacteraceae bacterium | reverse complement strand
CGTGTCCGGGAAAATCACCAGGAATAAAATGATCCAGACAGGTGGTTACAGTTATTACCTGAAATCCAATGGTTACATGGCTTCAAACGAATGGGTGAAATATGGATCGGATTGGTATTGGGCAACCAAGTCCGGAAGTATGGCAAAGAGTCAGTGGATCTATACCGGTGGTCAATGGTATTACATGAAATCTAATACCAAAATGGCAGCCAATGAATGGGTTGCTTATGGCTCGCATTGGTACTGGATGAATACTTCAGGAGCAATTACGTATAATCGTTGGGTTTATACAGCCAATGTCTGGTACTATATGAAATCCAATGGTTTCATGGCATCTAGTGAGTGGGTATGGTCCGGATCGGCCTGGTACTGGATGAATGCAAACGGGAAAATGGCAACGAATCAATGGATTTATAGTGGTGGTGCCTGGTATTATCTGAAATCAGATGGCAAAATGGCAGCAAATGAATGGATCAAAGACAATAATAAGTGGTACTACCTGGATGCCAATGGCTATATGGTGACCAACAAATGGCAGAAAGACTCCAAGGGCTGGGTAAAACTCGGCGGCGACGGCGCAATGCTGACCAATAAGTGGACCACCGACTCTAAGGGCTGGTGCTACGTAGGTAGCGACGGTTACGCTGTGACCAATACCTGGAAGAAAGACTCCAAAGGCTGGATCTACCTGGATGCTAACGGCTCTATGACCAAATCCAAATGGGTACAGACCGGCGGCCAGTGGTACTATTGCGACGGCAACGGCTATATGGTGGCGAACAAGACGCTCACCATCAGCGGTAAAAAATACACCTTCAACGCTTCCGGTGTGTGGGTAAAATAATCCGTTATCCAAAATAAAAAAATGAGCAGAGTGGATACTCTGCTCATTTTTTTGTGCTTTTTTACGAAAGACCGCCGCCCGTAATGTATTCTGCCATCAGGTCACGGCCAAAGGTCGTTTCGTCATACCGTTTAACGACGGTGAGATTGTTTGGACGGTAATCGGCGGTATAGGTATCGACCACGATATAATACGTGGCGTTTGCATTGATATTGTTCTTTATATTGCTTCCGTAGCTGTCGTAAGCAATATAGTAATCCGAATTGTTGAAGAATTTGTTCTGTAAGTTTCGTCCGCTGACGGAGCACAGCACCAGTTGATTGTCAAAGGGGAAGACGGCTTGTAAATCCGCATAGGTCACATCGCCTGCCGATAGGCGATAGGGACTGCGGGTATTCAAGAAACCGCCGCCTAACACGATGTCGTATTCATCTCCCCAAGTTTTTACGCCGCATTGGTAATACAGGTTTGCCATAATTTGACACAATTCCGTGCTGTTGCGTTGACGGCTGTTGTATCCCAGTACTTTGTTGGCGGGCTCGATTTCCGCGGCATATTTTTTGAGTAATTCGTCAACCAGCGGGTCATCGGGTAAGGATTGGTATTGACTTTGTGCAATGAGTGCCGTATCCAGCACGGAGGAAGACCCGGTTACAGCATTGATAGACACCGATGCGTGAGAAATACCGCCTTTATTATCACCGCGGTTTTGCAGATGGTAGACACCGTGCTCATCTCGTAAACGGTATCCTTGATGTGTGTGCCCTTCAAAGACTAAGTCTACATATCCGTCGGATAACGCGGTATCGTAGTAAGAAGAAATATCGGAAGCGGTTACCGACCGAACAGAACCGCTGACCGTTTTGCCGTATCCGTCGTGTAATAAATAGACAATGAAATCGGCACCGAGTCCGCGCAGACGGTTAGCCTCTGCTTTGATCAAAGCGGTCAGTTCCCGCCCGACTTTGAAATACACCTCATCACATTTGTCGACTGCAATGGAAGAATAACAATCGCCTATCGCACCGATGATGCCGATTTGCACGCCGTCCTCGTCTATGATGGTAGACGGTTCGCAAAAATCAGCGCGTTGGTTGGTGTCGCGATCGTATATGTTAATGGCTAAAAAGGGAAAATCCGCCAGATCTTCGTTAGTGCCGATATAGTTTTCGCCCCAGTCGAATTCGTGGTTGCCGATGGAAGATGCCGCAAAATCCAATCGGTTCATCCAATCTGTGATGATTTTACCTTTCGTCATATTGGATTCTGCACTGCCTTGCCACATATCGCCTGCAGAGAACAAAAGGACGTTTTCTTTGCTTGCGCGGGCGTTTTTAAAATAGGTGGTTAATTCGTCAACGCCGATATTATCATCTGTGTCATCAAGTTTGCCGTGTAGATCATTGATAGCGTAAAAGTCAAACGACACCAATACCGATTGTTTACAGGTATCACACATACCATCGTCATTGCCGTCGGTATGTTTGCATTGGGAAGCGTTTGTGTTGTTGTTTTGCGTATTTTGGCTGCCGGTAGAACCGCCTTGCGGGTTGTTTACCTGCCCCTGCCCATTGTTTTCGGTGGAAGAAGTAGAAGTGCTGTTGCCGGTGGTAGGTTGCGGTATGGGAGCGGTGTCAGTATCAATTAACTGTGTTTGTCGTACTTCTGCTTTTTCGGTGACAGCGTTAATCGCAATTTCGGCATGTGTGATACCGTTAGCATCGCTGCTGTGTTGCAGATGGTACACACCCTGTTCATCTTGCAGTTGATAGGAACTGGCAGTGCCGGCTTCCAGCACCAGATCTACACTGCCGTCCGAAAGTGAGGAATCATAATAATGGGCGACTTGTGTGTTGTTTACTTGTGTCGGAGTGGTATGGTTTTGTTCATATCCGTCGTGTAACAGGAAAATGATGAAATCCGCACCGTCTTTGCGTAATTTTTTTGATTCTGCTTGCACAAGAGCGGTTAACTCGTCACCGATTTTGATATCAAATTCGTCGCGATTTGCCGCGGGAACGGTGGTGTACCCATCGCCTATAGCACCAATGATACCCAACTGTACACCGCCGCGCTCTATCATAAGCGAAGGCGCACAATGAGAAGCACGCTTACCGTTGTCGCGATTATATATATTGATAGCCAACAGGGGGAAGGAAAGGCGTGACGCATTGTCTGCCATACGTTGCTCACCGCCCGCAAATTCTTGTACACCGGCGGTCATGGCGTGGAAGCCGACACCGTTCATCCATTCGATGCCGTCCGAAACGGTCGGATTGTTCCATATATTACCGGCGGACAGAATAACGGTGTTATCCTTTGCCGCACGTGCGCCACGTAAATAGTCGGCCAGTTGATTGGCGTTACTGTCGGAAACAAGGTCGCTGACGGTGTATATATTGAAAGTGACGGTTATTGTATTATTGCATCGATCGCAAATGCCGTTTTCGTCCGAATCGTTATGCTTGCAGGATTTGTTACGGCATCCGCTGAGCAGTAGTACCAGTGCCAAAAGAAGCGCTAATAATTTTTTCATAAGTTCCTCCGTAGGCGGTTATTTCTTTTTAATTATACTACGAATGACACTAAATGACAAGATATTATTATTTTTATCAAAATAAGCATTTTAGGTCTTGCTCTTTTTAGTTCTTTGTATTATAATACACTATGAAGTATTGTGAAGTCGTTTGTCCTTTTGTATGTGTTGGAAAAAGTGACTGGTGAAGAAGAGAGTAATGTATGGAGAAAAAATTTCGCCTTTCTACAGCGTTGGATGTGGACGATCTCCTGCTGGAGTGTGTGCCGTATGCCATCCGCTTGGCAAATGAAAAATATCAGTTCGATCCGCCGCTGTCCGTTCGAGAAGTGAACCGCTGGGGAAGGACGGGGACGCGTGCTGACGTCATATTTGAATTTATGGACAGTCCGGATTTTTTTGCAAATCAGCCGCCGATAGCCGGTGCGCGAGAGTTTGTGAAGAAATTGTCGCAAATGACAGAGATTTTTGTCACGACGGCAGTATGGCCGGAATATATGACCTTGCGCTTTCAGCGCATTTTGCAAGAATTTCCCGAAATCCCTAAGGACCACATTTTGATGGGTTCGCGTAAGGACCTTATTGATGTCGACATTCTGTTTGATGACGGTATGCATAATGTGTTTAATTCCAACGCGGCATACCCCATTTTGATGCGTCGTCCGTGGAATAGTGAAGCGACGGGCGTTTTAGCAGTTAACAACTATGATGAATTTTTGAAATTGGTGGAGATCATTGCCGAAAGTTACAGCACAAAGGCGACGCAGTTTTCTGCGGGCAGTCCTACGGTTGTAGCGCTTATCGGTCCTTCCGGCAGTGGAAAAAACGAAATTGCCGAAGAATTGTTGCGACAGACCACTGCTTTTGAAAAACTGGTCAGTTATACCACGGATGCTGCCGTATGTTCCCGCGCAGACGGCGCGTATCATTACGTTGACCACGACACGTTCAATCGTATGGTTGATGCGGGTGAATTGTTTGAATCCACCACATACGCGCATCACGCGTATGGCTCTCGCAAGCAAGATGTCGAAAATATTTTGGCGGCAGGCAAGCACGTGTTGACGGTAATGGACATCTGTGGTGCGATGGCACTGAAAACGATATTTCCAAACGTATTAACTATTTATGTGAAACGTGACAAAAAGGAACTTATCACCGCGATTCTTGAAAAGAATTGCAGTACGGAAGATAAAGCAAATCGTTTGCTTGCCATTTCCGCTGAAACGCGGAATGCGCAGGTGTGTGATTACACCGTAGAGTTTACCGAAGGTGTACAGGCGGCGCAACGGATTTGTGAACGTTTGCAGATAGAATTGAAAAGGGAATAGATAGAATGACAAACCTACAGAAAGCCAATGTGGGTAAGCGCATCATAGCGGCTGTGTTTGACGGCATTATGCTGTCCATTGTCGCTGTTGCGTTTGCAACGCTGTTTTCATACGTATTTGGTTATGACACTTATATGAAAACAGTGGACGATGCGTATGCCACGTACGAATCGACCTACGGCGTAAAGTTTGAGATCTCTCAACAAGAATATGAGGCGCTCAACCAGGCACAGCGAGAAAACTACGATACCGCGTATCAGGCGTTGTCTAAAGACGAAGCGGTAGTTTATGCTTATAATATGCTCATCAACCTTACGATGGTGATATTAACGCTGTCGGTGTTGTTGGGGGTGGTACTCGTTGAATTTGTGGTACCGTTGCTGTTTGGTAACGGGCGCACGTTGGGCAAGGCGATATTCGGCATTGCGGTGATGCACGTAGAAGGGATCCGTATAAATAATTTGCAACTTTTTACCCGTACGGTGTTGGGTAAATTTGCTTTAGAGTTGATGATTCCGCTGAGTGTTGTGATGATGATATTCTTTAACGCTGTCGGCATATTTGGATTGGGCGTTTTGCTTGTACTGGTAGTGGCACAGATCATTTGTTTGGTATCCACCCGTAATTTTTCACTGTTACACGATGTAATGGCGGGCACGGTGGTTGTGGATTTTGCCAGTCAGCGGATTTTTGACACGCGTGAGCAACTGCTCGAGTATAAAAAGACGTTGCATGCTGCTTCGGTAGCACAAACGGAATAATACACAAGGATTTTAGCCTGAAAAGGCAATCGATATTTTAAAAGTACATAAGCAAGGGGAATTATTATGAAGGTTGTTTTGCAAAACTTGACAAAGGTCTTTCCGAGTCGCGACAAGAAATCCGGTAAAGAAGTCATCGCTGTGAACGATTTTAATTTTGAAATTCCGGATGGCAAATTGGTCGGTCTGTTAGGACCTTCCGGCTGTGGTAAGAGTACTACGTTGTATATGATCAGCGGCTTGTT
>JAZPXM010000020.1:0-18550 GCA_045543675.1 Acutalibacteraceae bacterium | reverse complement strand
AACTATCCGGTACAGATGGCGGCGGTAGCGATTGTATCCGCACCGTTGTTCCTTGTGTTCCTGTGTTTGCGTAAATACATTATGTCCGGCGTCAGCCGTGGCGGTATCAAAGGTTAATAGACACTTGTGTCTGTAATAACACATTAAAAAGGGAAAGGGTTTTAGTTATGCACAAGAGAATCACATCATTACTGATGACCGTTGTTCTTCTGTTGGGTATCCTCGGAATGGCCGGTTGTCAGGGCGGCAGCAATGCCAAAAACGCCTTTATCGTTCCTGCTGAAGGCTTCAACCCCGATGAGACGGTTGAGATCACTTTCACGCATACGATGGGTGCGAAATTGCAAGGCGTGTTGGACCTCTACATTGAGGAATTCAACAAGATTTATCCCAATGTCAAAATCACCCATCAGTCTGCGGGTGGTTGGGGCGACATTAACGGACAAATCAACACCGAGATCGCCGGCGGCACACAGCCGAACATTGCATATTGTTATCCCGACCACGTTGCGATGTACAACATTGCAAAATCGGTTGTAACGTTGGATAACTTGATTGCCAGCGACATTGTCATTCCCGGCACCGAAGAGGTAATTGGTTTGACCGATGCGCAGAAAGAAGATTTCATTGATAGCTATTACAATGAAGGTCTTGCTTACGGCGACAATCAGATGTACACGATGCCTCTTAACAAATCCACTGAGGTACTGTACTACGACAAAACGTTCTTTGACAAACACAATTTGACCGTTCCGAAAACTTGGGACGAATTGTGGGCTACTTGTGAAAAGATTTTGGCCATCGACCCGGAATGCTATCCGTTGGGTTATGACGCGGAAGATAACTGGTTTATCACGCTGTGCGAACAGATGAAAACCGGCTACACCTCTGCGGAAGACGGCGGCAAATATCTTTTCAACAACGATGAAAACAAAGCGTTCGTAAAAGACCTGCGTAAGTACTACCAGAAAGGTTACTTCACCACGCAGGAACTGTATGGTAGCTACACTTCCAACTTGTTTGTAGAAACCACCGATACCCGTTGCTATATGTGCGTGGGTTCTTCCGGTGGCGCTTCCTACCAGATGTCCAACAACGATACTGCTGACGGTTCTTTCGCTTTCGAAGTAGGCGTAGCACCCATTCCGCAGTTCAGCGAAGATAACCGCAAGGTAATCTCTCAGGGTCCCAGCCTGTGCATCTTGAAAGGTGCAAACACCACCGACCAGCAGGTGCTGGCTTCTTGGCTGTTTGTGAAATTCCTGTGCACCAACGTGGACTTCCAGGCGGAATTCTCGATGGCTTCCGGTTATATGCCGGTCCTCGAATCCGTTACCAAGAACGATGCCTATGCTGCATGGCTTGCTAAGGGCAACGGTTACGAACATTTGGTTGCAAAATGTGTACAGGTCGGTATCGACGGCCGTAACGACTATTTCGTATCTCCCGCGTTCAACGGTTCTTCTACTGCGCGTGTGCAGGTAGGTGCGTTGATGCTGAAATGCTTGAGCGGCGAAGCAAGTGATGATGCCGCTGTTGACACGCTGATTAATACCACCTTCCAAGAAGCTATTGACGAATGTGAATATTAATGAGGGTGACTATGAATAAAACAATACGTATTTTCTCTTGCGTCTTAGCTTTGTGCTTGGTGCTGTCTCTTTGCGTTGGTTGTAATACCACGCAAGAGGGCGGGGCCGGCGATGACAAGGTTGTCGACTACGTAGCACAAACGACGCTGGATATGGAATCGAATACGTTAAAACAGGAAGTTACCGTTAAGAGCTATATTGACGGCGACACCACCCATTTTAACGTACCGACCTCCCTTAGTGCAGACGGTGTGCTGAAAGCACGCTATATGGGTGTGAACACCCCCGAATCCACGGGTAAGATCGAGGAATGGGGCAAGAAAGCTTCTACCTTCACCAAAGAGAAGTTGCAAGGCGCCTCCTCCATTATCGTTGAATCGGATAATAATCAATGGAATGTGGACTCTACCGGTGGTCGTCATCTGGTGTGGGTATGGTATAAACCGGCAGACAGCGATGCTTATCGTTGCTTGAATTTGGAATTGATTCAAAACGGCTTGTCCATTGCCTGCGGTACGACGGCTGACCGTTACGGTGAAGTCGCATCTAACGCTTTCCAACAAGCGAAAGCACAGAAATTGCACGTATTCTCCAATGAAAACGACCCCGATTTCTTCTACGGCGATGCGTATGAGATTTCTTTGAAAGAATTGCGTACCAATATTGCGCTGTATGACAATTCCAAGGTCGCTTTCGAAGGCGTTGTAACCAGAAACAATAACAACTCCGTGTATGTTGAAAGTTATGATGCCGAAACCGATATGTATTATGGTATGTCGGTATATTACGGCTATGAAACGGGCGAATTGCTGAATATCCTTCAAGTCGGCAATCTCGTACGTGTAGTGGGTACTGTTACGTATTATGAAACGGGCGGTACTTGGCAGGTATCCGGTCTTAGTTACCGTGAATTCAAGCCGATGGACCCCGGCAACACGATTCGTATCAGCGAGGGTCACAAAGCGGCAAACCGTGAAATTACGGCGGGTAAATTGCTGAGAAGTTCGGTAGACGTAGAAAAACGCGTAGACATCAGCGGGGAAGAAACCGAGATGAAAACGTATGATTACGCCGAACTCGCAATGAATACCACCGTTAGTTTGAAAGGTTTGCGCGTAAAAAGCATTTATACCACCAACAATGGCGGTAACTCGGACGGTGCGATGACTCTGACCTGTGATGGCGATGGTGAGACAATTGACGTACGTACCATCGTGTTGTACGATAAAGACGGCAATTTGATTACCCAATCGGCGTATGCGGGTAAAACAATTGACGTAGTCGGCATCGTAGATTATTTCAGCGGTTCTTATCAGGTAAAGGTATTCTCCGCTGACGACATTACTGTGCATAATTAATTGCAAATAAAAGGAGTGTTTTGAATGAAGAAGATTATTGCCCTTACTCTCGCGGTAATGATGTTAATGACATCTTTCGTGGGCTGTAAGAAAGCAAACGATAATCTCTCCAATGCGGTGGATTACATTGTCAATATGTATCAGACCGGCAGCAAGGACGAGGTTGTCGTACTCAATGCCGATAAAGACGTGCTGAAAGTAGTTACCGTCGACGGCAAAAGTTATGATGTGGAATGGACGATTACCATGACCGACGGCGCTGCCGATGCGGTTAAGGTTTCGGAATCCGACAAAGAAAACCACGTAAAAATCGACCTGCCCGATGCTGCTGAAACGGATCTGTTGTTTACTGCAACTGCAACCGTTAAAGATGCAGACGGCAAAACCGCTGCAGCGGAATTCAAGTACAAAATGACCTGTACTTTGGGCGATTTGGAAGTTGTTGACAAAGCGTATGCTTTGGAAAACGGCAAAAAGATCAACGGTACTAACTCCTTAGCTGGCGTTATCACCGAAATCAAAACACCGTGGGATGCTTCCGCAAAAACTATCACCGTTGTTCTCCAGGTAGGCGAAGCAACCGATAAACCGATTGTTTGCGTTAACTTGAAAGGCGAAAATGCGGAAACTTTGGCGGTAGGCGACGACGTTTGCGTAGCAGGCGTGCTTTCCAACAAAGATAAAGTGATTGGCTTTAACGACGGTTGTACCTTGGTTTACGTAAACAAAGCGGCGGCGAACACCACCACGAATGCGGATACCGCTGCCACCACTACCAAGAATGACGGCGGCAACACGAATAAAACCCAGAACAACAGCGGTGTGAAAGCCCCCTCTGACCCCAAAGCTATCGTAGACGCGGCTTACAAACTGAAAGACGGCGAATCTTTGCCGTATACCGCTACCTTGACCGGTAAAGTTACCGCGGTGAACGATCTGTATGATGCGGAATTCGGCAACATCACCGTTACCATTCAGGTTTCCGGTCGTGAATCCAAACCGATCGTTTGCTTCCGTATGAAAGGCAACGGCATTGATAAAATCGCGAAGGGCGATACCATCACCGTTACCGGCACCTTGAAAAACTACAAAGATAAAATCGAATTCGATACCGGCTGTACGTTGGACAAACGTGTGTCCGGCGGCGGCAAAGTCGAAACCGTGTTGACCAAACCTGCCGACATCGTAGCGGCGGCTTTCAAACTTGGCACCAATCAGGAAATGGCGTATGACGTTACTTTGACGGGTGTAGTAGAATACATTGATACGCCTTACAGCTCTGAATATGAAAACATCTCTGTATACTTCAAAGTGGAAGGCAAATCCATCCTGTGCTACCGTATGAAAGGCAACGGCGTTGCCAACATCAAAGCGGGCGATAAGATTACCGTTACCGGTCGTATCAAAAACCACAACGGCACGGTGGAATTCAACTTCCCGACGATGGATAAACGTGTAGCAGGTACTGCTCCCACCGAAAAGACCTATAAACTGGTTACCTCTCCTAAAGCAGGCGTAGCGTACAAATTCGGTATGGTACAGGAAAATCTGAGCAAAGACACTATCTACTTCTTGAAAGGCGGCTATCAGGCACAATATTATATGGCAACTGCCCCTGCCGCTTCTCAGGCAATTGACGTGTATCTGGAAGCTACCACCGGCGGCTTCTATATGTACACCAACTACTCCGGTTCCAAACAGTATTTGAACCTGGTAGTAGACGGCACGCACGTGAACCCCAAATATCAGCCTACCGCTTCCACCGTGTATACCTATGACAGCACCATGCAGACTATGTGCGCTGTAATTGACGGTGAAAAACGTTACTTTGGTACCGCAAAAGAGAAAAACGGTACACCGTCCACCTATAACACCATCGGTGGTGTGAAAGGTACTGCAGAAGATATCTTCTACTGCAAACTTTATCAGTAATCCTTAATATTTTATGGTAGTTGCGAGAGAGCGTTCACTGCAAAGTGAACGCCCACTCGAAAAAAATAAAAAAATTTTAGGAGGAAAAAACAATGAAATCGCAACTCAGAAAAATTGCTTCTCTGTTTTTGTGCGTATGCTTGTTGCTGTCCGTCACGGCAGTAAGTGTATTCGCAGCCGAAGAGAGCAAAACCATCACGTTTGACGACAAATCCAAGCGTACCTCGTATTCCACTTCTCAACAGGTGTGGGCAGAAAATGGCATTACCGTTACTAACGATAAAGCTGCTTCCAATTCCCCTGTTGGTGACTATGGCAATCCGGCTCGTTTTTATCAGGGATCTTCTTTGAAGATCGAGTATCCTGGTATGACCAAGATGGTTTTCAGCATTGATACCGCCAAAGGTAATGCTAATGATTTAGTAACCGCTATCGGCACTACTGCGACGGCGGTAGCTGACACCACTTCTAAGTGCACCGTAACCTTTGCTGATGCTACGGATTCCTTCACGATTGCAAATCTTACTAAACAAATGCGCATTAAATCCATCACCGTGTATTATGAAACCGCTGGCGGCAACCAGGGCGGCAATGAAGGCGGCAATGAAGGCGGCAACGAAGGTGGCAACGAAGGTGGCAACCAGGGCGGTAACACCTATGTAGTTCCCGCGGCTGACAGCGTTTTGACCATTCCGCAGGCGCTCGAACTCGGCGAATACATTGCTGCTGGCAACACGGTTACCAACAGCTACTACGTAGTTGGCGAAATCAAAAATGTGTACAACACCCAGTTCGGTAATATGTGGATCAAAGACGCAGAGGGCAATGAAATCTGCGTATACGGTTTGTACAGCGCAGACGGTTCTACCCGTTATGACGCTATGACCACCAAACCCGTAGCGGGCGATACCATTAAAGTATACGGTCCTATCAACGTTTACAACAATGCGGGTCAGTTCAAAAATGCGAAACTTATCGAGCACACCCCCGCTACTCCCGAAGGTGGCGCAGGTGGCGGCAACGAAGGCGGCAACCAGGGCGGCGGCACTACCACCGATCCCGCTGCAGATTCCACTTTGACTATCGAACAGGCGATTGCTTTGGGTAACACCAAAGAAATGAACGTTTACACCGAAGGCAAATATTACGTTGTTGGTAAAGTTAAAGAAGTTACCAGCCCCGTTTACGGCAATATGTATATTGAAGACGAAGCAGGCAACAAGATTCTCGTTTACGGCGTGTACAACAACGACGGTACGGTTCGCTATGATGCTATGGAAACCAAACCCGTAGCAGGCGACACCGTAAAATTGTACGGCGTTATCGGTAAGTACAACGAGCCCCAGATGAAGAACGCATGGCTTATTGACCTGCAGCAGGGTGGCGGCGCGGCTCCTGAAGCGCCCGAAGATCCCAAACAGGTTGTTGACGAAGCGTTTGCTTTGGAAGAAGGCAAATATCTTGCTTACACTGCTACTTTGACCGGTACAGTTACCAATATCGACGAATACAGCGAAGAATACGGCAACATTACCTTCACCATTTCCGTTGAAGGCACCAACGGTGCAAAAGAACTCCTTTGCTACCGTTTGAAAGGTGCTGACGGCGCTGCAATCGAATTGGGTGACATCGAAGTTGGCGATACCGTTACCGTAACGGGTGCTATCAAAAACCACTATGGCACTATCGAATTCGATAACTCTTCCCGCATCACTGCTGTTGCTGCTGAAGGCGGCAACCAGGGTGGCAACCAAGGCGGCAACCAAGGTGGCAACCAGGGTGGCAACCAGGGTGGCAACCAGGGTGGCAACGAAGGCGGCAACGGCGGCGCTAACGAAGGCGGCGAAATCACGCCTCCCGCTACCGGCGACAATATGCAGGTAGTTGCGATTGTTATGGCAATCGTGATGTTGGCTTCCGCGGCTGCTTTGACCGTTTTCAAAAAAGTTCGCGATTAATTTTCTCCTAAACACAAAAAACAGCACCGGGAAACCGGTGCTGTTTTTCTTTGCTTTATCGCAAGTAAAACATTTTTGTAGGGGACGATGTCCACATCGTCCCGTTTCCCGCGAAAGCGGGGATGAGGGGTTAATATCACCGTACATAATAAAAAGGCAGAGAAAATGCACTAAAAAGATACATTTCTCTGCCTTTTATAAACCATATATTACTCTGTTAACTGCCGATATACATCCTGCGCGGTCATATCAATGGTTACCGGCATAATGGAAATATACCCACCTAATGTGGTTTCGGTATCTAACGTGGGATTGTTATCTGCACGGTAGGCGCAGATACCGTTTGCCAAGTACATACCGTCTTCCACTTCAATAAAACTGTCCGAGTAAAAAACGCCGCCTTGCCGTGTGATACGCATACCTTGCGGGGCAGGGGGAATGTTGATGTTATAGGCGCTGTGGATTTCCATCAATCGATTATCACGGATATATGCAAAGATCTCCGGTAAATGCTGAATAGCATCCCCGTAATATTCAAGGCTGGTGGAAAGCGCAATAGCAGGAATACCCAGAACACCTGCTTCTCGGACGGCTGCTACCGTACCTGAATACAAAATATCCGTGCCGATATTGTAACCGCGGTTAATGCCGGATATTACCAGATCAAACGATAATCCCATTCCCAACACGGCGTAGCGCACACAATCGGCGGGCGTGGAGTCTACGGTGTAGATAACGGTACCGTCGTCTGTCTGTACCTGCTCTACGCGGAACGGCTTGTGAATTTCAATGCCGTGGCTTTTGGCACTCTGTTCATACTGCGGCACCACTGTCGTGACGTCGCCCAATTGTTTACACCAGCGGATAAGGGGGAGAAGTTGTTCTGCTTGTATGCTGTCGTCATTGGTTATCAGTATTTTCATAGCCAATCCTCGTGTGTTTCTTTATACTCTTTGACGTGTGCATCGGCGTCACGGATAAGCGCATCCGCTTCTTCGCGGCTGTATACCGTAGCACCGCTCGCGCAAGCGTGACCGCCGCCGTGATACCGCTCTGCGACAGGATTGATCTGTACAAAGCGGGAACGCAGACGCACGCGGATAGATGCGTCGTCGTTTTCGATAAATGCCATCCAACAGATAGCACCGCGAATGCCGTCTAAACTATTGACACAAGCGCTTGCTTGTTCAATAGAAAGGTCAAATTTTTCGCGCATCGCCTTGTTAATATAGATATACGCAACGCCGTTTTCGGTGATCTGCATATTTTCATAAATATGTGCTTTGAATTTCAAGTAATCAAAGTCTTCAAGG
Source organism: Acutalibacteraceae bacterium (assembly GCA_045543675.1). Classification (GTDB taxonomy): domain Bacteria; phylum Bacillota; class Clostridia; order Oscillospirales; family Acutalibacteraceae; genus URNF01. The sequence continues at coordinate 10,397 of JAZPXM010000020.1, read as the reverse complement.
TACAGTTCGGCATACAACCGCTCCGTATTCACGCCGACGTCTAACAAAAGCGCGGCATTGCGCATCGTTTCGCCGGTAACACCTTCGTACTTAAAACGTCCGGAATCGGTCACCATTCCTGTGTAAATATAGGTAGCCGCTTGGCTGTCGATGCACAGACGGTCACGGAACGTTGCGTAGAAATCCGCAATCATTTCACAAGCGGAAGAGCGTTCTTCCTCAACCCATTGGATATCCCCGTAGGTTTCTATCGGTATATGGTGGTCAATTTTAATCAATTCTTTGCACAACGTATACTTTTTATTGGAAATACGTTGTTCGGAAGCGGTATCGATCACAATGCCGAGTGATCGTGCATACACCGCATCGTCCACGTCGTCGTCTTCCGGCCCTAAAAACGCCAAATATGCGGATTTATCGGCATCAATGAGATAAATTGACTTAGTGGGGTAGGTGAGCTGTAAAATGCGTTTTAAGCCCTTAGTAGCCCCTACACAGTCACCGTCATTGCGTATGTGACGGAACAACATAATGCTGTCATACTGTTCTATTTTCTGTAAAATCTGTTCTTTGATAGTGCGATTCATATAGTATACTCTCCTTGCAAACGGTCAAGGTCTGCTAACATCGCCATAGCCGTTTCGTGATCCTTTACTGTGGCTCCGCTGGCTTTCTGGTGACCGCCGCCACCGTATTTTACGGCAATGGGATTGATATTGTAACGGGAAGAGCGCAGTTCACATAATACACCCTCGTCACTTTCGGTGAAGTTGACCCAAATATCCACGCCTTTTGTATCTGCCATCGTACCTACCATACCTCTGGATATAGAGAAAATGTCAGCACCCGATGCGGCAACTTCTTCCTTTGTTGTGTAGATGTATGCCACGTTATTGGGGGTGAATTTCACCTTGAGTGTGAAAGCGGCCTTGAGTCGCTTATTCTCGAAATCATCGGCGTACAGATTGCCGTACAGCGTAGTGGTATCCACATCTGCTTCCATCAGTTTTGCAGCCATACGGAACGTCTGCGCATTGGTACTGTCATAACGGAATCGTCCCGAGTCGGTGACCATACCCGTAAATAACGCGGTGGCGGCGGCTTTACTGATGTGTAAACCGCTTTCTACGGCGAATGCCGTTATTAACCCGCAACAGCTTTCGAAGGAAGTATCCACCACTTCTGCATCTGTAAATGTCTCACAATAAATATGATGGTCCATACGTGCCGTAGCCGCCGCCAACGTATACCGATCGTCGCTGATAAGCGCAGGAACGGCAGAGTCCAAAAGAATGGATAAAGCACCGTGAAAAGCATCATCGGGCAGTTCGTCCATCACAGAATCCTCCATAAACGAAAGAAAACGGGACGTATCACCAACAACGTATACACGTTTTTGCGGGAAATTATCACAAATCAGATGTTTCATCCCTAACTGGCTGCCCATAGCATCGCCGTCGGGACGACTGTGACGGTGTATGATAATGGTATCGTACTGTTTAATAAGTTCCAAAATCTCTTGAAACATCGTATAAACTCCTTAAGTTTAATCTTTCGGGGTAATAGCGGGCAGTTGTTCATATGCTACTGCACAATCCAGCGCCAATTCCATCATTTGCGTGAAGGTCTGCTCACGTTCTTGTGCATCCAGCGCTGTATAAGGCGGAAACAGTATGTCAGAGATGGTGCAAATAGCCAAAGCACGCATGCCGTAGCGCATAGCGGTGCAGTACAGAGCGGCTGCTTCCATTTCTACTGCAAGACAACCGACCTTGCCCCATCTTGCAGACGGATAGCTGTCATCGTAGAACGTGTCGGACGAGTACAGATTGCCGATGTGTAAGGAGATACCCTTATCATTTGCAATGCGGTTTGCTATATCCAAAAGTGTGAAATCACAGATAGGTGCAACGGTGCCGTTCATACCGTACTGCGACGGGAAATTGGAGTTGGTGCAAGCGCCCATGCCTACAACGATATCGCGTACCTGCACATTTTCGTTAATGGCGCCGGCAGAGCCGATACGAATAATGTTTTGCACACCGAAATGATGATACAACTCATAAGAGTAGATGCCGATGGAAGGCATACCCATACCGCTTGCCATAACCGATACTTTAACGCCTTTATAATAGCCGGTGTAACCGTTAACACCGCGCACGCCGTTTACGAGAACGGCATCGGTCAAAAAGTTTTCAGCAATATATTTAGCACGTAACGGGTCACCGGGCATCAATACGGTTTTACCGAAACCGATATCGGGTTGTTTGAGATCAATATGCGGTGTTTTGGTCATTGTCAGATTCTCCTTTTTCAGTAGCTTTTACAATTTTAACAATACGGCTGGTGCCCAGTCGTGTGGCGCCCAACGCGATAAAATCTTCTGCATCTTTCAGCGAAGAGATACCACCCGCGGCTTTGATGCGCAGGGGCGCGGTAACGTGTTTTGCAAACAGTTCTACGTCGTGGCGGGTAGCACCTGCAGTAGAGAAACCGGTAGACGTTTTAATAAAATCGGCACCCGATGCGGAAACAATTTCACACATCTTGATTTTTTCTTCGTCGGTCAAAAGGCAGGTTTCGATGATCACTTTGAGCAGTTTGCCGTGGCAAGCGGCTTTGATTGCTTGTATTTCTGCCAGTAAACAGTCGTATTTTTTGTCTTTCAACCAGCCGATATTGATAACCATATCAATTTCATCCGCGCCGTTTTGTACTGCATCTTCCGTCTCAAAGCATTTCACGGCAGTGGTGGAATAGCCGTTCGGGAAACCGATAACGGTACAGATTGCCAGTTTATCGCCAACGTATTCTTTTGCCTGCTTCACGTAGGATGCAGGAATACAGCAAGAAGCACAGCCGTAGCGTATACCGTCATCTAACAACGATTTGATATCTTCCCACGTAGCACTTTGCGCTAACAGCGTGTGATCTACGCAGGCAAGAATAGATTGCAGTTCCATAAATATCCCGTCCTTTTCTGTTTGGTGTATTACTTTACAATTATATACTTTTATAGCTTTTTCGTCAACCTGAAAATAGGTATGTATAAACAATCTGTGTAATATATGATTTTTTCAAAAATTGTTGAGATGTGCAACATTGTGTGGTATACTGTATTTCAAGACAGATGTCAGTAAGGGAAGGGGATACAGAATGGTTGAAGTCGTAGCCGCTTTAATATGGAAAGATGACACGTTTTTAATATGTCAACGCCCGTTAAATAAAGCGAGAGCGTTGTTGTGGGAATTTGTCGGCGGCAAAGTAGAAAAAGGGGAGACGAAAGAACAAGCACTTATCCGTGAATGTATGGAAGAACTTGCTGTTACGATTACGGTGGGTGACGTGTTTATGGAAGTGGTGCATACATATCCCGATATCACTGTACATTTGACTTTGTTCCATGCAACCATTGCGGAAGGTGTCCCTAAAAAAATAGAACACAATGCTATACAATGGATACGCCCGACGGAAATTCCAAAGTTTACATTCTGCCCTGCAGATGAAGAAATATTACGTGCAATTCAACAGCGATTTGAGGTGAATACATAATGTCCGAACGTAAAAAACCGATTGTAGCAATTATGTACGATTTTGATAAGACATTGTCTACAAGAGATATGCAGGAATACGGATTTATACCCAGTCTCGGCATTTCTTCCGAACAGTTTTGGGGTGAGGTCAAGCAATTACAGCAAACCGAGCAGATGGACCCCGTTCTCGCGTATTTGAGGCATATGATAAAGAGTGCCACCGAAAAGCATGCGCATATCACAAAAAAGGCGCTTGTGGCACTTGGTAAGGATATCGAATACTATCCCGGTGTAGAGGAGTGGTTTGAACGCATTAATGATTACGGTGAAAAGAACGGCGTGCGTATCGAACATTACGTAATCTCGTCCGGCATCAAGGAAATCATCGAGGGTTCGTCTATAAAAAGTCACTTCAAAAGGATATACGCTTGCGAATTTCTGTATGACGAGAACAAGGTCGCTGTCTGGCCGAAACTCACGGTGAATTATACCAATAAGACCCAATTCCTTTTCCGCATCAGTAAAGGGGTGCTGGATGTCTGGGACGATGAAAAGCTGAATGCACATATGCCCGAAGAAGAACGGCGCGTACCTTTTCGGAATATGATATACATTGGTGATGGTTTGACCGACGTACCGTGTATGACCTTGGTAAAACGGTACAACGGACAATCTATTGCTGTGTACCGTCGGCAACAGCGGGATATTGCCGCCAGACTTTTGACGGAAAACCGTGTGGATTTTATCACCGAAGCGAATTACCGTGAGGGAAGCGAACTGGATACGATCGTAAAGACAAGCATAGAGAGAATAGCCGTAACCGAAAAAATGGCAGCATTGCATCATAAGCACAAAGAATCCTTGAAAAACAAGCAATGATCTGCACCGACAACAATATGTGTAAGAATAAGCCCCCGTATATACGGGGGCTTATTCTACGCCCTTTCGATATAAGCCGCGTGTAATATCAAATGGCGGTGTATCGCCGTTGTCATATAACGATACAATATGAGAAACTTCTGCGGCGGTCTCGATGGTGAAATGATATAGGTGAAAAAGTGAAGATGGCGTATCTTCTAAACAGTCTCCCCAGTAAGTTGGAACGCTGTTTAATACTTCCGTACATCCGTTTTCGCACAGAAGTGGAAAAGATACTTGCTTTCTATCGACAAGGCAACTGCCTTTACAGGTGTCACAACGACCACCCGCTGCGATGCGCGGACAATTACGCGTTAACATCAACGGCAATCGCCCGTAAATGAATATACCACAGGGAATAGCGGCGTTTTTGGCGAACTGCATTTGCGGAAAAGAAAGTTCGGGGGATAGGGTGAGAGCAGAAAAACCGTTGTCTGCGTAAAAGTTGACAGCATCGCTGTTAGTGATGTTGCAACCAAACCCACCGATGATATCTAAGCCGCAAGAGCGCGCCATTTCAATGCTGTTTATGTTATTACAAAGAACAAAGCGAACCCCGATTGCTTTGGCTTGTTGTAAACGCGTGTATATCCATTGGGTATTTCCAAAAACACTGCGTGGTATTTCAATACCGCAAATCCCGTTGTGTGTTTCTAAAATCCGCTTCAGGTCGTCGGGATGGGTAGAAAGCGGTAAAACTATCATTTCTTCACATAGGGCGTTGCTATATTGCTGTGCAGTTTGTAAACGCAACACGCGTTTATATGTAAAGGCGTTTACTTTTACAGCGGCAGGAGGCGCGTCTTGGATGCGCCTTGTGGGAATGGTGGCACGCTCTGCGTTTAAAGCGTCCAAAGCATCTCTTCTCAGTGCATTTATCACGGATGCAGGAAGCATAGCATGCGTTCCTATATGTGCCGTGGCAGTTGCCAGATAGGGTGTACCGCCCGTTTTGCATAAGGCGGCAATGGCTTTTTCAGCGGTGGTCGGCATATGAATGGCATCTTGCGCCGCTTCGCCCTTGACGGTAACGGAATGGCCATCGCCGTCAATCACAGTTAAAACAGACGGTGTATTGACGTCCGCTGTGAGATGCATGGTGATAGGAACGTGTTGCGGCTCTTTGGCGTATAATGCCGCTAACGCCTTTAAAGCGGGCGGTGCTGCTGTCACGTCTTCTTGACGACGTGTACCAAACATAGCAGTACCGCGCTTGCCGGTGTAGTACCCGTCGGTAAATCCCGAACGAGAGAATACGGCACGCAACTGTTCTTGTAGTTCTTTGGAAACGGGAATGCCGTCTGCAGCAGCACGGCACACCGTAACAGCTGCGGCAACATATTCGGGTCGTTTCATTCTGCCTTCAATTTTAAAGGATACGACACCTGCTTTTGTAAGTGCGGGGATGTATTGCGTGAGTGATAGGTCTTTAAGACTGAGCGCATACCCGTTTGTACGGTTATCGGTATCTACCACTTTAAACGGAAGCCGACACGGTTGCGCACAAACACCGCGGTTACCGCTTCTGCCGCCGAGCGCCGCCGACATATAGCATTGTCCTGATACGCACATACATAAAGCGCCGTGAATAAACACTTCTAATTCGCATCCAAGTCCACTGCAACGGCGGATCTCTTCCAATGACATTTCGCGGGATAAAACCACGCGTGAAAATCCTTGATCACGTAAAAAACGCACCCCTTCAGGGGAATGGCAGGAAAGCTGTGTGGAAGCGTGTAAAGGCATATCCGGTAAAATGGCACGTAACCGTCGTGCCAAGCCGATATCCTGCACTATGAGTGCATCTACACCAAAATGCTGGGCGCGAATAGCGACTTCTACTGCCTTTTCCATTTCGTTTTCACGAATTAACGTGTTTAACGTGAGATGTACTTGCACGCCGTGAATATGACAATAGGCGACAGCCTCTTTTAAGGCGTCGCCTGCAAAGTTTTCTGCGTGTTTTCTCGCGTTAAACGCATCAGTTCCCAAATAAACAGCGGCGGCACCGCACCGTACCGCCGCTTTCAGGGCATCGGCGGAACCTGCCGGTGCCAATATTTCCGGAGTGATCACTGACGGAACGCCAACTGACGGCGGAGATCATCCGCTTCGTTCTGCAAACGTGCTACCTCACGGCGAGCCGCATCGGCCTCCTGACGCGCGTGCGCATTTTCGGAGATAAAGTCTTTCATCTGTTCGCGTAGATTGTCTGCGGATGCGGTCGCTTTTTTTGCGGCATCTGCATTCATTAAAGCGGTGAGAATGGCAGCTTGCACCAACGTAATGCGGTCACTGCCGTTCAACAAGTTACGCATAGTTGTGTCTACCTGCGCGCCTAACTCCTGCATATACCCTGCAGGTTCGTCGGTGGAAATCGTGTATTCCGAACCGCAAATGTTAAGTTTGATTTTCTGAATGTCTGCCATATTCTCGTCCCTTCCTGTCGAATAATCTCTTTTTATATTATAAAACGGAAACACCTAAAAAGTCAAGGAGTTATTGCAAATACGGCAAAGGATTTACACGGGAATTGTTGCGGCGCACCTCAAAATGCAGATGCGGCCCCGTACTCATGCCTGTATTGCCGACGCGTGCGATGGTTTGTCCTTTGGAAACTTTTTCGCCTGCGTTTACAAGTATGCGGGAACAATGCGCATATAGTGTACGCAACCCATTACCGTGGTCAATGATAACGGCATAACCGTATCCTGCAAACATACCCGTGCCCCATTTGCTGGTTCTGTTTACTGCTACCACCGTGCCGCCGTCTGCTGCGACAATGGAAGCACCATAGACGTTGTATCCCGAAATATCTAATCCTTGATGCACTGTACCCCAACGGGGACCGAAATAGGAGGTAATGGTATGAAAATGGGGGAGCGGCCATGCAAAGTTTCCCGTTGCCACACCGTTGCCTTGCGGACGGTTGCCTTTGATACTGCCTACCTGCAACCGCTGGGTAACGGGCTTTTTGAGAACGGTGGATTTCAGCTCTGTACGCGCGGTTTCTACACCGTCCGTGTATTCTATTTCAGCGGTTACTTCCCGTTTGCCGTTGACACCTTTCACCGCAATGTGCTGCTCGTCGGCGTAGTGATTATCTTCTAAATACACTTTGGTTTCAAAAGGAATACTTTCGGTGTAGGTCGCCTGTCGGTAGGTTTTTACCTGTAAAATAGCGGAAGATTGTTTTACTATCAAACGGTCACCGATATGCAGTATGTCGGTGTCTTTGTATGCGGGATTATACTCCCGCAATTTGGCTAAGGTCAGACCGTTTGCGCGTGCGATTCCGATAAGACTGTCGCCGCTTTTTACGGTGTAGTACAGCGGCTCTACCCGCCCGCTTTTCAGCGTTTCGCCAATGGTTGCGGCAGATGTAACGGTATCCGGCGGATACACACCGTCCACCAGTTTCACCTTTTGCGCGAAGGCGGACGGTTTTACTTCCGTACCTTTGTCTTGTGATGTGCGCAGCGATTCTATTAACGCATCCAGATCCTTGCGGTCAGTAACGGCACCGTAAAAGTTTTGGTCTACAAATAAACCGCTTGCGGGGATGAGCGCATCGCTGTGACACGCCAAAATGGATTCGCCAACTGTTTGGGCATCGGAAAGTTTCGATTTGTCTGTTACGGCATATGCAACCTGCGGGTAGGTGTCCATTTCAAAGAATTGCATCTTGTCTTCAGCATAGGCGACAGCATCTGCTAACACAGCACGGGATTGTACGTGACCGATAATTTTTCCGTGGTAGGTTACGGTATACGCGAGTGTGGTTTTCATACCAATGTACAACCCGTTGAATAACAAGAAAATTGCGGCAAAAAAGCTGATAAGACGGGAAATGCCGAGTACCGAACGAAACCCGCCGCTGACAGCTAACCTGAACGGGCGAAAAATCAAAATGCGCAATGCTGCACCACAGCGTAAAGCAACGCGCCGACAGTATTTTTTAAAACGTCTGCGCAGATTCTTGCGGTAACGACACGCTTGCACGGCAAATATGTAAAAGAAGGCGTAAATACGGTGGCAGATTACAAATAAAGGAAAAGAAATTGCGGAAAGTTTCCCCAACATATACGCATCGCCTCCTTTTAGTAGTTTCTAAATAGTATAGCGGTTTTTCAGAAAAAAAGCAAGCGTTGCATATTTTTCTCTTGGATTTTTTTGAATTGTATGCTATACTTTGTGCATAGCTTATGTGCAGGGAGATTGTATGTATGGATACGAGTATGTTTGATTATCCGAAATTGCTGTTTTTTACCAATGGTAATCTGTTTACGGGCAGTTATCGCGGCATGAATTATATATTGACACCGAAAAAGGATAAAGAAACAGGGGAGAGCAGTTTACAGGTTGCGGTATGGTACGGACCATACTGTAGTGCAATGAGTGAGATGGCCGCTGAAACGACATTGCCGCTTTCTGAAGACGGTTTGGCGCAAAGTCGGATATATTTAGCAGAACAGTATGCAATTTTTAGCAAACAGCAGAATTGACACTTGCATTTTTGAAACGTGTGTGTTACAATAAGCGGCAGTGAAAACTGTTGCTATATGCGGGAGTAGTTCAGTGGTAGAACGTCAGCTTCCCAAGCTGAATATGCGGGTTCGATTCCCGTCTTCCGCTCCAAAAAAGAAGCAACTTTTGTCTACCAAAAGTTACTTCTTTTTTTATCCAAGCCGCAGGCTTGGCATATCATCACGCGCCAGCGTGTATATCATCGCCGTAGGCGCATATCATCAGCCGAAGGCTGTATTACCTGCGGCTTGATGAGATGCAACACTGCGTGTTGATGATATGCAATTCCTGCGGAATAGATGATATACAAGGCTTCGCCTGTGATGCACGCCTTCGGCGCGTGAGTGGAACGCATCGCATCACCTATCACAGCGCAGCTGCATCACTTATCACTTGTTTACAAACAGACTTGATTTATGATATAATATCTCTAAAGGAGGCGATCCGTTTGAAAATTCATGGCGTAAAAAGAGAATGCGAAATGAAACGCATTTTGGTAGCAGTCATGTCATTGATATTTCTATTGCCGATTACAGCTTGCTCTTTTCAAACAAGGCAGGATCAAGTATTACACTCCCTTGGCAAATACGAAAGTAAACATCTTTGGACACACGGCAAGTTCCAAGATTATACCGATTTCGGTATCTATACGTTTTCGGAAGCAGACTTGAACGGCAGTGAATATTTTTCTGTTGTAACTGAAAAAGACGTTGAAACAATCAGTGCCGTTATTGATAATTTTGAAAATTGGATTGAAGCTTTCCAAAAAAGCGATCCCAATGATGATCTTGTACTGAATTACTCCTTCGATCGGTCCATTGTAAATGCCGAAGATTACTTTTATTTCTACGAGAAAGAAAACGGTCCTGAATACGGTTGCTACGATTTATGGCTTTTCGATACGCAAACCAATACTTTATATTATTTTCACAACAATATTTAATTTGTCATTCACGCACCAAAAAAGAACGAAGCGTTCGCTTCGTTCTTTTTTTACATCCTTCGGTATTCCCTTTTAACGGTTTTTGCGATAAACAACGATTCCTACAATACACATCACCGCGCCTGTGGCAACCAAAATGAAACAAGCCGCCAAAATGATGATGCCTGAGTTGCCCTTATCTTCACTTTCCTCTTTTTCCGTCGCCTCTGTCAGTTCATCCGACTCGTTTTCACCCGTTACGGCGGGAGTAGCCTGCTCCCCGGAGGGAGCCGGAACCGTGCCGTCGTTCGGAGCCGGAGTTGTGCCGGCATTCGGAGCCGGAGTCGTACCGACGTTTGGAGCCGGAGTTGTATCGACATTCGGGGTCGGAGTCATTTCGACGTTCGGGGTCTGATTCGGGCTTGGGGCCTGATTGGAGGACTTGCGAAGATACGATGCCGTGTCCAGTCCACGCATACGGATTTCGCTGATACAAG
>JAZPXM010000019.1:0-2287 GCA_045543675.1 Acutalibacteraceae bacterium | reverse complement strand
AGGGGAGGTGTCAAAACCGCAGGTTTTGACGGAAGGGTAGTTCTTCTTTTTCTCTCCCTCCGTCTTTTTGCTTCGCAAAAATCCACCTCCCTCGTCAGAGGGAGGTTAATGTTGCCAATCCCTAACCGCAACTCCCTTACGGCGGGTTATTTTTTATTCATCTGTAAATTCCGCGGGATTTGCGCGGATATATTCCGCTAACCGTACAAGCGGTTGTTCCTTTTCTATTGCCGCTATCACTGCGTCGGGATGTCCGTCGGTTTCCAAAAATGCTGTAACAGCGTCAGCGGTTGCGGTTGCTGTCACCATTTTTAAGCCCTCAATGCCCATTTCATTGAAACGGGCGGCGTATTTGCCTTTCAACGCGTCCACGCCGTTGTGTTCGATTTCTTTCATCATCAGCCAGATAAAGTACACAGCACATCTGCTAAGGCCGAGTTTGGGAAAGGTCATCAACGGGTCGGGACGGCGACGGGGCAGTTTGCCCATCAAATTGGCAACCACCGCGGTCACCAGTTGGTCATCAGGGGTATCCGCCAACAACATTTCGGTCAACGTCGCATACTGTTCCTGCAACTCTTCCGCGCGGGTCTTTTTACGGGGCTTTGTTTGCCGCATCAGCAATACACCCACCACACACGCCACAAAAATCAAAATTAACAATACGTACCCGTCGCTGCCGACTGTAAAAAAATCTTTCATTCGGTCTCCACCAACCCTTTATAGATTTCGTTCTTACGGTATCCCGTCTCCGCCGCGGCTTGTTTTGCCGCCGCAGTAGCGGACAAGCCGTCGTTTACCAAATCACGGGCAACAGCAATCGCCTGCTCTAAGGTCAGCGTCTCTTGCGCGCGTTTTGCGGCACCGCCGACAATCACCACAAATTCGCCGCGCGGCGCTTCGGTTTCAAAGCGTTCTATCGCCGCCGTTAAGGTGGTGCGTATCACTTCTTCGTGAATTTTGGTAAGTTCCCGCACCAGCGCTATCGGGCGGTCGCCGAACGTTGTATAAAAATCTTTTAACGTCGCGTGCAATTTGTGCGGTGCTTCGTAAAAAATCATGGTGCGCGTCTCGTCTTTCAGTTCAGCAAGATGCTCACGGCGCGCGTGTTTATTCATACTGAGAAACCCTTCAAACGTAAAACGCCCCGCCGGCATACCCGACAACGCCAACGCCGTTACCAATGCACACGGGCCGGGCACAATGCCCACGGAAATCCCTTGTTCGTGGCACATACGTACCAGATCTTCGCCGGGGTCAGAAATAGCAGGCAAACCCGCATCGCTAACTAAAACGCCGTTTTCGCCTGCCAAAAGGCGGTCACAAATGCCTTGTCCGCTCACGCGTTTATTATGTTCGTGATAACTGACAAGCGGTTTTTTGATTGCAAAGTGGTTGAGCAGATGCACCGTTACGCGGGTATCTTCCGCCGCAATAAAATCCGCCGCCGCCAACGCTTCCAACGCGCGCGGTGAAACGTCGGATAAATTGCCTATCGGGGTGCCCACCAAGGTCAACCGTCCTATGTTTTTCTCACTCATTTGTTTCTCCCGTACGGTATGCGCCGTATATTTCGGCATATACCGCTTCATCATCTAAATATAACGGCGGTAATATTTCAACGCCCGCCTTGCCGCCTTTGACGGCATCTACAAGCAGTAAAAAAGGGGCTGCGCCCTGCTTTTGACTTACCGTCTGCAAACGTTTTGGCTCTAACCCCTGTTCGCGCAAGGCACACACAAGGTCACACAGCCGTTCGGGACGGTGACACACGCAAAATCTGCCGCCGTATTTGAGCAAATACGCCGCCGCAACTGTTAAAGAAGACAGCGTATCGCTCTGCTCGTGCCTTGCTATGCGGCGGGCGGGGGTATCGCTCTGCCGTCCGCTGTCCGCCGAAAAATACGGCGGATTGCAAATCACCCTATCGAAACTGCCGCGCGGCGCTATGTGTGCGGGTTCCCGCCAATCAGCACAAACAAAAGCAATTTCTTCCCTTTTATTTTTCTCGACAGACAATTGACACAACGCAATAGCATCTGTCTGTATATCTACGCCCAACACCTTTTTCGGTACAAACGGTTTTTGTAACAGCAAAAACGGGATAACACCGCACCCTGTGCCGAGTTCACAAACCGTCTCCCCGCTCTTTCGGGGGCGGGCAAAATGGCTTAGTACTATCGCATCGGTGCCAAAACGGTAATCCGTGTCGGTCGCCAAAACAAGACCGTCACCGAGCGTTTCCCAGAAAGGAGCCATATTTTCACCTCAAATGCAAATTGCCGGA
>JAZPXM010000018.1:0-2990 GCA_045543675.1 Acutalibacteraceae bacterium | reverse complement strand
AACTGCGCTTGTTCGCAATTCAGAACACCGCCCAACGCGTTAAACTTCTTTCTATATTCTTCGTTCGTTTTTGCGATGATTTGAAAACCAATTGTGATAGTTCGTTCCGGGTAACGCTTGTAATTATAACCCTGTCCGTCCGTCCGTCCGTGTTCCGTTAGGTTGATTTCCGCGCTCATACTCTCGCGGCCCTTAACGTATAAAGTCCGATAGCCTTCTATTAGATTTTCGATTGCTTGACCGTTTATGAAAAGTGCTTCCCCCGGTAAGTTTCCGGGGGTCGCTCTTTTGTCGGTGTCGGTAAATTTGTAAATCATTAACGCCACCCCTTAGCGCGGTTTGCCCGCGCTTGTGCTTTGTTGTTTTCTGCGATATTGTACGGAGCTGTTGCTCTCGCGAATTCTTTGCCGTCAATGGAAAGCGGGACAACAATAGTTGACCGTGAGTTATAGTCGTAGTTTTCGGACAGATTACCCGCGAAACTCGCTTGTGCTGTTGCGCTCATACTGTCCATAGCACTATACACATAGCCCATATTGTCTGTAATGCCTTCTGCAAAACCTAACGCGACGTTTTTGCCCACTTCATCACGGAAGACCCGCGACGGAGAATGGATACCAAGTAAAGACTTAGCCGCCTTTAGTGCATTAGAAGCCGCCGACTTTGCCGCGCTCACAATTGCGCTTGCGCCGTTTCGAAGGCCGTTCGCAATACCACGGACAATTGCGGAACCGATAGACCCCCAATTTATACCGCTCCAAACGTTCTTAAATTGGCTTATAAGGTTTCTTGCAACGTTCGGCAACTGTCCCGCAACCTGTAAAATACCGCTAACAAGTTTTGAGACGATCTGTATACCCTGTTGTAAAATCTGCGGCAAGTTCTGAATGATACCGCGCACAATCGCCTTTATAAGTTTGCCCGCGCAAGCAATAAGCAAGTTAATATTTTGTACTAACCCCTTAACCATTGTGTCAATCAATTTCGGCATAGCGGACATTAACTGCGGAAGTGCGTTTATTAATCCTGTGATGATACCGCCGATAAGCTGAACCGCCGCGGAAATTAAGAGACTAATATTATTTATAAGCCCTTCAACCATAGCAATTACGGCCTGTACCATAGCCGGGATTAACTGCGGCATGGCCTGGGCGAGTCCCTGTATAATGGTTGCGATACTCTGAACGCCCGCGGTCAATAACTGCGGCAAGTTCTGAATAATGCCAGTTAACAGGGTAAGTATAAGGCTAGTTCCCGCCGTAATTAACTGCGGTAAATTCTGCGTGATAGCCGTAACAAGTGAAAGAATGATCGACCCGCCGACCTCCACAACCTTTGGTAGAACTTCCGCAATCTTGGCGACAAGGTTACTAATACCCGCGCCAATATCGTCTAGGCCGCTCATATCACCCGTAAATAGCTTTGCTAAGCCGTCTGTTACTTGTGTTACTGCGGGTAAGAATTCGCTCATAAGGCGGTTCTTTAAGCCCGTGGCGGTCATTTGTAGCGTAGTCATACTATCTTCAAAGGCCGCGCTTGCTTTTACGGCTTCGTCGGACATAACCATACCGTACTTTTCGGCGATCTCCATTTGTTCTTCGATTGCCGCGGAGCCTTCATTGAGAAGCGGCCCCAAGTCCGCCCCGGCGCGTCCTAAAAGTTCCGTTGCAAGTGCGGTGCGCTCTGTCCCGGCCTCCATATTGGAAAGACCTTTGACAACTTCGGAAAACAAGTCTTCCTGTGACAAGGATTTGACTTTCTCTTGTGATATTCCAAGTTTACCGAACGCGTCCGAGCCGCTCTCCGCCTGTTTAGAAAGCGTCTTCATACCCATTTTAAGGTTATCAACGGAAGTTCCGGCGCGTTTCATTACGTAGTCCCATTTTTGGTAGGCTTCCGCGCTGATACCGATTTTCTGCGACATCTTGTCTACGTTGTCGCCGTATTGTGCGGTTGTGTTAATGCCTTGCCACATCTTCTTACCCGCCGCGACGGTTGCAACGCCTAAAGCGGTAACGGCTCCAATACCGACCGCCGCGCCCGTAGCAAGTCCGCTTTTTAGCTTGCTTCCGAATGTTCCCGCCGTCTTTTCCGCGTTCGCAAACGTACTAGAAAAATTTTGATCTTTTGCGGTCAATACCGCTTCGACCGAATAACTTTCCGCCATTTATCCACCCCCCGTTGCATAGTATTTTTTTAACGCCGTATAGTTCGGCTTCGGTTTTTCTGTCGGGGTTTCTATTTCTTGTAATTTCTGCTTATAATCGAAAAACGCGTTTAAATTCTTGTAAATCGGTTTTCCCTTTTTGTCCGTGGCCGTTGCCGCGAAATTAAGGAACGCCAACTCATGCAAATAAAATTGTGTGTCAACCTGTTTTAGTTTGTGTGTCTCGCGTAGTATGTTGATTTGGTACATATCCAACTCGTCAAACTCCGCGAAACTTTGAACCCCTAGAAAGCGGAACGCTTCAATCGCAAGTTGTTTGTATAGGTCTGTTACCCTCTCGCGATTTTCTTTTCCCGCTCCCTTTGAATTTTCTGGACCGCTAACGTGTGTTCCGCCTGTTCCTGTACCTGTGTCATTGTCGTTCGGGTACAGTTCGATTTTGCGAAAAAACTTTCTAAGTCTCCACAAAGTTTGTCAAAGTCTTCAACGTCTTCGATATATGCGTCTATTTCGGCCTGTGTGAGATTTTCGCCCGCGCATTTAGAACCGTAGTACAGAATGTTTGCGATGTCTTGCGGCTCTTTTGCAACAACGCCCGCAAGGGCATAAGTAAGCCCGACTTTCTGTTTTACGCCGTTGTCTACTTCAATTACGTTTAGCGCGTCAATCTCGCGTACAAATTTCATGCCAAAATTGAAGGCTCTTTCTTTTCCGTTGATTTCAAGTGTAAAAAGCATTGTGTCCCTTCCTTTACCTAAAAAAATAAGGGGGCTTTAAAAAAGCCCCCCTTAAATTGTTATCAAGCCGAAGTGACCGCGACGGT
>JAZPXM010000017.1:0-9491 GCA_045543675.1 Acutalibacteraceae bacterium | reverse complement strand
CCTCAAGGAGAAGGCTTTAAGGGTGTCTGCGCTAAAGGTGCGTTGTCGTTTGCGGGCGGTCGAGACGCTTGTCCCTACGTACAAAAAAGAAAGGAGAACGCTTTGCGTTCTCCTTTCGGATTATTCCTTACAAGAAACGTTTATACCCTTACTGCTTTTTGCTCAACACAACAGCCGAGAAACAGCCCACAGCCGCCAGCATACACAGTACTGCCATAACGGTAGCAAAAGTGGCCAACGGGTCGCCCGTCTGGGTGCCACCCAACACAGCGGTAGTACCGGCAGTGGTCGGTGCCACGGTCGTGGTTTCTTCCGCTTGTGTAGTGGTCGGCGCCGCAGTCGTGGTGGTTACACCCTGCCCGCCTGCGCCGTTGCCGCCGCCCATCTGACCGTTGCCAGCCGTAGTGGTGGTCGGTGCCGCGGTTGTAGTGGTAGTCGGTGCCGCGGTTGTGGTGGTAGTCGGTGCCGCGGTCGTAGTAGTGGTAGTGGTCGTGGTAGTCGTAGTAGTGGTCGTGGTAGTTGTAGTAGTGGTGGTAGTAGTAGTCGTGGTCGGGGTAGCTTGCAATTCTTTGATTTTCAAAGAAGCAAAACCGGCCTGGTTGGAGGCGGAGAAGAGCGAAATATAACCACCGGTGTAGTTATCGTTCAATTTCACTTCCAACTTATCTGCTTCGTTGGTAACGTCCCAAACGGTAACTTTGCCGTCCTGCACTTTAACGCGCCAGGTGGACAGAGCATTCATATTGGCAAGTCCGCTCGCCACCGTGTTAGCGGTGGAAGAAAGGTCCTTTTTCTTAATGGCAGTACCGGTGAAATCACCGTGGGAGTCGCTGGTAGCGCCCTGCAGGTCGATAGCGCCGGCAACAACCGCTTGATTCTGGTTTTCAATACCGATAGCTACGGAAGTATCGTTGGTGTTATCGTTATCACGGGTGAAGCCGAGGTTGCCCATCGGTGCGCCAAACAGAATGCCACGGCGGGCATACGCACCGGTGAAGGTGAATTCCAATTCGAAATTGGTCATGGCTTTCACATCATAAGTCAGTACAGCCCAGCCCTGTGTATAAGTGGCTTTCAGCAGGCCGTTGTTGTGTGAACCATAGTAACTGGTCGCCCAGTAAGCACGGCTTGCAGCGGTATAGCTCGGGTCGGTCGCAGCCGGATCGGCAGGGCCGGCCGTTGCCACGGGGGAGCTGCCGTTAGCAGGTTTCGCATAATGGAACGCGGAAAAAGCGGACAGATCCCACGCTTCATAGGTAGCGCCCATGGTGTGCTCATAATCCCACTGGGAAGCGGGGGGTGCAGTGGTAGTGGTGGTCGGCGCCTTAGTGGTAGTTGTAGTAGCCGCAGGTGCATCCAAAGATTTCACTTTGAAGCTTGCGAAAGCCGCCTGGTTAGTGCTGGTAAAGATGGAAATGTAACCGCCGGTGTAGTTGCTGTTCAATTTCACTTCCAATTTATCTGCTTCGTTGGTTACGTCCCAAACGGTAACTTTGCCATCCTGCACTTTTACGCGCCAGGTAACCAAGCCCGCCGGATCCGCTTCACCGGACACATAGCTGTTCGCCGCAGTAGAAATAACTTTCTTTTTGATTGCGGTACCGGAGAAATCACCGTGGGAGTCGCTGGTAGCGCCTTCCAGGTCGATAGCACCGGCAACAACCGGCTGGTTGCTGTTTTCAATACCGATAGCTACGGAAGTATCGTTGCTGTTGTCGTTATCACAGGAGAAGCCAAGATTGCCGAGCGGTGCGCCAAAGACGATACCGCGGCGGGCATACGCGCCGGTGAAAGAGAATTCCAATTCGAAATCGGTCATTTCTTTCACTTTGTAGGTAAGCACGTTCCATTGGCCAGAGAGCTGAAGACCTTTCAGGTAACCGTTATTGCCGGCACCATACCAGTCGGCTTTCCAGTGAACACGGTCACTATTCGTATAGTCTTTGTTGGCTTCGTCCGGGTTGTACGGGCCGGCCAACGCTGACGGAGAAGCGCTTGCATCCGTCGGTTTCGTATAATAGTACACGCTGAAATCAGACAGATCCCACGCCTCGTATTTTGCGCTCATAGTGTGCTCATAATCCCACGTGGTAGCAGCAGGGTCAGCCGCAGCGGTGAAACCGCCGATAGCAAACATGCTTGCCAACACGGTGAAAACCAGAGCCAAGGATAATAATACGCTTGTCTTTTTCATGATTCTCTCTCCTTTTAATATGGATTCCTACTGTAATAGTAACACCGCCTTATCTGCAAGGCAATTGTCGCTTTTACAATAAAACATTGTATTTTATCCAAAAGCAGGCAACGCCCTCACAAAAAAAGAAAGGGTACTTATACACATTGATTATACACAGTACTTATTTTCTTTTCAATTGGCAATTTCACGATTTTAACCCGCGTTTTTCGTCATTTTGACGAACTTTGTGCCTAAAGAAGCGTTGTTTGTATTCAAAACGCAAAAAATTACCAAAAATGTGTACGATTTTACCATTTTTACAAAACGACACATCCGTTGTATCCTTTCCGTTGCCGATTCTTCGCGGGCAGTCGAGACGCCTGCCCCTACGGTATCATTTGTTGCGTGTGATTGGCTTCTCCCCGGGGTAACTCCCCTCAAAAGGGAGATGCCCGAAGGGCAGAGGGGTGGCCGTCCTGCAAGGAAAGCTCCCGCGTTAGCGGGTGATGAGGGGTAAGATTGTTGTTTTCCCTTTCCGTCTCATCCGTCGCGGTTGGCGGGGGATTTTTTATATCGTGCACTTACGGCGGGTGGTCATAGGAATAAAAATAGAGAAGATACACAAAAGTTGTGTGTCTTCTCTTATCTTTTGCAGACATCTTTTTCTCGCCTCCCCTTGTCAGGGGAGGTGGCAAAACCGTAGGTTTTGACGGAAGGGTAGTTCTTCTTTTTCTCTCCCTCCGTCTTTTTGCTTCGCAAAAATCCACCTCCCTCGTCAGAGGGAGGTTAATGTTGCCAATCCCTTACCGCAACTCCCGTATGCGGGTGTGTTTTTTGTTTTTACGCTTTTCCTTTGGACCCTTTAGCACCGCCAAAGCCGGCTAAAATATTGCTTTCATACGTAAAGGTCAGCGCTTCGCGGTCACGCGCTCGCTTAAACGCCAACGCCACCAGTCTATCCATCAATTCCGCAAACGGCACACCTGCCGCTTCCCACAAGTAGAACGAAAGCGATCCGGGAATGGTGTTGATCTCATTCACCCAGATTTCGCCCGTCTCCGTGTCGTTCAAAAAGTCGATACGGGAAACACCCATACAGCCGAGCGCTTTGAAGGTGTCTACCGCCATTTGCTGTACCTTTTCGGTCATTCCGTCGGGCAACTGTGCAGGGCAACGGCGTTTTAAGGAACTCATACCGCCGCTCGTTTTCGCGCCCGTTTTACTGTCCCCACCGCTTAAATACTTGTCGCTGAAAGACAGAATATCGGTAGCATTGAGCGGTTCTTCACACACAGAAGCTATCGCCTCATCCGCATCCCCCAGCACCGAACAGTTGATTTCGCGCAGGTTGGAAACCGCACGTTCTACCAGCACCGTATCCGCGAAAGACACCGCCAAATCCAACGCCGCCACCAACGCGTCACGCGTATCCGCTTTGGAGATGCCCACCGATGAGCCCAAATTCACGGGTTTTACGATGACGGGATAGCCAAATGCGCTTTCAATCGCATCGACAGTGGCATCGGGCGCCAATGCATACGCTTTTGCGCGGTACTGTTTAGCGGGTAACACGGGAATCCCCGCGTTTTCCAACGCCGCTTTCATCAAAAATTTATCCATACCCAACGCAGACGCCGTCACGTCACAAGACGCGTACGGTACGCCGAGCATTTCCAGATATCCCATCAGCGTGCCGTCTTCCACGTTGGTACCGTGTACCACGGGAACAGCCACTTCAAAGGTATCCACAACCGCCTTGCCGAATTTCGGGGCGGGATATTTCACCACGTCCACGCCTTTTTCGGACGGCACCAACAACACACGGGTCGCCGTCTTATAAAAAGCGGTCATATCCTTATATATTTCAATGTTTCCAAGCGCTTCGCCCGTGTAAAAACGGTTATCCTTGGAAATATAAATCGGCAGCACGTCGTATTTTTCACGGTCAAATGCCGCAAACGCCTGCAAACCGGAAATAATGGACACTTCGTGCTCCACACTATGTCCGCCGAACAATACCGCTACTTTGGTCTTCATACGCGCGTCTCCTGTCAGTTGAAATTGTCGGGCAGATCGTTTTCCAACAGTACGATCTGCTTTTCTGCCCGCGGCAGATTGGCGATATAGGCAAGGCCGTCGTTAAGCGTCTTTGCCACAAAAATATTTTCTTCTGCAAATCCTGCAGACAGTAACCCTTCTTTTAACGGCGGCGCCTGTTTTTCGCCCACCAACACCGCTACGTCGCATTTATCGGCGGCATACGCGCCGAGTTCACGGTTTAAATCCGCTTCCCGCTCGCCGAGTTCCACCATACCGGGCGTTACCAGGATACGACGCCCTTCAAACAAAGAGAGCGTATCCAACGCACCGCGGAAGCCCGCAGGATTGGAATTATATGCATCATCAATAAAGCCGTTGGGAAGCAACTGCAACCGATGCTCCACGGGTTTTAACATACGCACCGCGTACACCATTTCATCCAACGTGATGCCGAGCGTATGCGCTACCGCCATACAACCCGCCAAATTCTGAATGTTATGCGCGCCGAGCAGTTTGGTTGTAAAGGTCCTGCTCTCCCCTGTGGGCGTTGTAAATGTAAACCTGCTGCCCGTCAGCGTCACTTCGATATCGCTTGCGCGGTAATCGGCATCGCTCGTCTGCGCAGCACCGTAGGACACCACGGGTACCGCTACCGCACGGTCACGGATGTACGCATTGTCGGTATTCAAAAACGCAATGCCGTCTTGCGGAAGGGCATCCGCCAACTCAAACTTGGTGGCAATAATATTCTCCACCGTTTTGAATGTTTCCAGATGCTGTTCACCGATAGAAGAGATGATGCCGTATCGCGGATGTACCAAATCACAGATCTCTTTAATATCCCCCGTCTGCTTGGCACCCATTTCCGCCAAAAAGATTTCGTGAGACGGCCGCAACATCTCGCGCACCGTACGCACAACACCCATGGTGGTATTATAACTGCCGGGGGTCATTAAGGTGTTATATTTCACCGACAACAACGCGTGCAAAAAGTTTTTGACACTCGTTTTGCCGTAACTGCCGGTGATGCCGATGACGACAAGGTTTTTGTGCGCCGCTAAGATCCGCGCCGCATCATCCACAAACCCTTTTGCAATACGGTTTTCCAAAGGCAGCGTCACATACGCCGCAACCCCCGGCCACAGCCACACGATAATAGAAAACAGCCCTAAAATACCAATGGCGCGCTGTGCGGAAATAAATATACAACCAGTAATAACTAACGCTAAAATTACAAACTGTACAGCAAACAACCGCCATACGCGGGGGGTCACCACCAGCGGTTTTTTGGCTTTTTTGGGGAAGTTCAGTATAGCGGTGAGCAACAACACAACGGTTGCCACGCCAAACAAAATTGCCTCGTCCACCTTACCCTGCAACCACATAGCGGGAATACATAAAAACGGGACAAGGTGTTTTAAGTCTACCAATTGTTCGTCGTGGTCGCGGCACCATTTGCGGTACCGTTCGGGACGATAGGAATTGAGCTGTAACATATGGGTAAAATACACCGCTTGCGCCGCAAAGTTAAATGCCGCGGCAACAAGACACGCGATTTTCAGCAGTAACGCTGTCATTTACCGTCACCTCCCAAAAAACTATCCAGTACGCGACTGCATTGTCCCCACCGTTCGGCAAACGAAAAATGCCCCGCACCTTGCAAGGTCACAAGCCCTGCATCGGGAATCCACTTTTCCATTTTTTGCCCGTCGGACAAAGGGGTCGCGGTATCCAGCTCGCCCCAGATAAGCAAGGTGGACACCTTAATATGGGGTAACAGCGCCGTCAGATCTTCTTGTATGCACCGCACCATTACCTGCCGCATCCGTTCGGATGCGTTGCGGTAGTCGGCAGATCCCGAACGCTTTTTCACCCGTTCGACTAAGGCGGGACACGCTTTGGCGACAAAGGTGATCTGCGCCAATTTTTTCATCAGTTTGTAAGCATACACTTTGCAATAGTATTTTGCACCGCGTTTGGGACGGATACCCGCCGCGTCGATAAACACCGCCTTTTTGACGGTGAGCGGCAAGTTTTCCCGTGCCAGTAGCTTGATGCTGATGCGCCCGCCAAACGAGTGGCACATCAGTATCACCTGCGTAAGACCCAACGCCGCCGCAAAATCCAGTATAAAATCCGCGTAATCGTCCACACACCACGCATGGGGCGGCTCGTCAGAACCACCAAAACCGGGCAGATTGGGCGCTACCACGCGAAAATGCTGTGCCAAATAATCGGTTAACACCGCATACGAAGACACGGGCGCGCCCCAACCGTGCAAAAACAGCACGACGGGTTTATCACTGCCGCTGTCAAGATATTCTGTTTTTATCCCGTTAACGGTCAGTTGCATAACGCCGTTCTCCCTGCTTATTTTTCTTCGGATGTGTCGCTTTGCTCTACCATATCGGTTTTAAAGGTGGTCACTTCAATGTTTTTGATCGTAACCGCTTTTACGGGTTTATCGTTGTCGTCGGTCTCCACTTTCGCAATCGCATCAACCACGTCTAAACCTTTGAACACCTGACCGAACACGGTGTGGCCGCCGCTTTTGCGCCACGCACCGTCCAGCGAGATGTTACCGCCCTGTTTTTCATACAGATCCCATACTTCGTCGGGGATCCAGTCGTAAATATACGTTTCGGTATGCATCACTTTTTTGAGGTCCTGCCAACTGCCGTACACGGAGGTAAACTGTTCCCCTTGGTAGTTTGCGTACGCCTCGTACATTTTCTGATACATAATATCTACATTGTCATCACTATACGATTCGCGCTTGCCGAACCCTTCAGCGCCCATCTGGTTAATAAAGAACTGACTGCCGTTGGTGTTAGGACCGCCGTTTGCCATAGACAACGCACCGCGCAGGTTTAACAGTTTGCTGTCAAACTCGTCTTCGAAAGTACCGCCCAAATTATCTGTATAGATACTTTCGCCGCCCGTGCCGTCGCCTTTGGGGTCACCGCCTTGAATCATAAAATCGTTGATAACGCGGTGAAAGGTCAAACCATCGTAATATTTCTGCGATGCCAACGTAATGAAGTTTTCTACCGCTTTGGGCGCGGCTTCGGGGAACAAACGCAGGTACACGTCACCCATCGACGTGTGCATAATGGCGATCGTATCCCCCTCTACGGGCAACTGCAACTGGAAGCCCACTTCTTGCGACTCGTACACGGTACCCACTTTACTGCCGCCGCAAGCGGTCAGGCACACGCAAAGTAACACAAGCGTCAAACACAGGGAAACTGCTTTTACAAAACGTTTCATCAAACTTACTCCTTAATATCAATAGAAATGATTTTGACATCTTCCAAAGGTTTGTCATTATAATCGGTTTTCACCGCCGCGATAGCATCCACCACGTCCATACCGTCAAACACCTGACCGAACACGCTGTGACGGTAATCCAGATGCGGTGTGCCGCCTACCGCTGCATAATTTTCCACCACTTCGGGCGGGAAACTGTCGGGAATCTGTTTCATCTGTGCAAGCAACTGCGGTGCTACCGTTTTTGCCTGCACGATAAAAAACTGACTGCCGTTGGTGTTGGGGCCTGCGTTTGCCATAGATAATGCACCGCGCAGATTATGCAAGTCGGGGTGGAACTCGTCTTTAAAACTTCTGCCCCAGATGCTTTCACCGCCGCAACCGGTCGCCGTGGGGTCGCCGCCCTGAATCATAAAGTCGTTGATAACGCGGTGAAAGGTGATACCGTTATAGTACCCGTCTTTCGCGTGGGTCACAAAGTTTTCTACCGTTTTCGGCGTGTATGCGGGGAACAAACGAATGGAAATATCCCCTAAAGTCGTATGCATTACGGCAACAAGTTCGCCGTCCTGCGGTCTTGCTAACTGGTTCATAGTATATATCCTTTCACATAAATTCAACGGGCTGTCGGGGGCTTGCCCCTGCAATCCCTTCCCGTATGAAAACGTATATCGTTTTTAATACGCCTTGCCCCACAACACCATATGTTTAGCGGGTTTACCGCAACATACGCATACGTCGGACAGGTTTTCCCCGTCAAACGGGATACAACGGGACCCGACACCGGTGACTTCTTTTACCTTGTCTTCGCACGCTTCCTCGCCGCACCACATCGCCTTGATGAAACCGTCGCCCTTTTCTTCCAACGTTTTGACGATTTCCTCCATAGTGGTACACGCGTACGAGCGGTTGTGCATATTCTCCAGCGCTTTGTCGTACATTGCCTGATGAATGTCCGCCAAAACTGCAGGCACTTTGGTTTCCAGCTCATCCAAAGACACGGTGATTTTTTCGCGGTTATCGCGGCGCACCAATACGCAGCAATTGTTTTCAATGTCGCGCGGACCGATCTCCAAACGCAGCGGCACGCCTTTCATTTCATATTCCGCGAATTTCCAACCTGCCGACTGGTCCGAGTCGTCCAGTTTTACGCGTACGGCGGCAGACAATCTGTCTTTCAATGCCGCCGCTTTTTCCAGCACGCCGGGTTTATGCTGTGCAACAGGCACGATAACCAACTGCACGGGCGCTACAGGGGGCGGCAGAACCAGACCGTTGTCGTCGCCGTGGGTCATAATGATAGCGCCGATAAGACGGGTGGTAACACCCCACGACGTCTGATGGGGATAGGACTTTTTGTTTTCTTTGTCCGCAAACTGAATGTCAAACGCTTTCGCAAAGCCGTCACCGAAATAATGGGACGTGCCCGCCTGCAACGCTTTGCCGTCGTGCATTAACGCTTCGATTGCGTACGTAGCCACCGCGCCCGCGAATTTATCGCTTTCGGTCTTTTTGCCGCGCACCCCGGGCATCGCCAACGCATCGCGGCAGAAATCTGCATACACGTTGAGCATACGTTCGGTTTCTTCCACCGCTTCTTCCGCGGTCGCGTGAATAGTGTGTCCTTCCTGCCACAAAAACTCACGGGAACGCAGGAACGGACGGGTGGTTTTTTCCCAACGTACCACGCTCACCCACTGGTTATACAGTTTGGGCAGGTCGCGGTAGGATTGCACCACGTTGGCATAGTGTTCACAGAACAGCGTTTCAGAAGTGGGGCGCACACAAAGGCGCTCTTCCAACGGTTCACTGCCGCCGTGGGTAACCCACGCCACTTCCGGCGCAAATCCTTCCACGTGATCTTTTTCTTTTTGTAACAAACTTTCCGGTATAAACATAGGCATAGAAACATTCTCGTGACCAGTTTCTTTGAATTTTTGGTCTAAAATTTTAGTAATATTTTCCCAAATCGCATAGCCATACGGCTCCATGATCATGCATCCGC
>JAZPXM010000016.1:0-14787 GCA_045543675.1 Acutalibacteraceae bacterium | reverse complement strand
ATTTCTGCTGTGGTAGACGCCTCTATGGTTGCTTCTTTATCAAGATACAAACGGCTGTCTGTACGCAATTGCAGTGCCGCAACGGTGTATGTGCCGCGCGGAAAATACAGCACTCTTTTTTGCGCAGCAGCGGTATCGATTGCCGCTTGTACTGTCGCGGTTGTAATAACGCCGTTTGTAAACTGCAAAATGTTAATCATTGTCGTGCTCCTTAAAACTGAAAGTACGCTTTCGCGTTTTTATAGCAGATGCCTTCTACGATTTCTTTCAGCGCTTGGCGGTCATCCGGGTACTCCCCTTCTTCCACCCACATACCGAGCAAATTACACAGAATACGTCTGAAATACTCGTGGCGCGGATACGAAACAAAGCTTCTGGAATCGGTCAACATACCGACAAATTTGCCGAGTAAACCGAGATTGGCAAGCGCTTTCATCTGTTCCTGCATACCGTCGCGGTTATCGTTAAACCACCAGCCCGAGCCAAACTGTATTTTGCCTGCCGTAGGGCCTTGCTGGAAATTACCAAGCATTGTGCCAAGCACGTAGTTATCTTTCGGATTCAAGGTATACAAAATGGTTTTGGGTAACGCATCTTTCTTATCAAGTGCATCTAACAAACGGGACAGCGGTTGCGCCACTTCAAAATCGTTCACCGAGTCAAAGCCGGTATCGGCACCGAGTTTGTTAAACATTCTGGTGTTATTATTACGCAAAGCACCTATATGCAACTGCATCGTCCAACCGCGGCGGGCATATTCTTCGCCCAAAAATACCAGTTTTTCAATAATTTCATCGCTGAAATCGTCTACAGCATGGTCGGACAGACGGCAACCGTTTTCGTGAAAATAATCTATTCTGTCCACAATGTCTTTACCCATTGTTGCGAAATTCGGACGGAACGTAGGCAACACTTTGGTTTCAAAATCTTTCAGTTGCTTGTGATATGCCAAATCATCATACGGGTCGTCGGTGGTGCAAATGGTTTCCACATTAGAACGGCGAATCAAGTTTTTCGCAGAAAAAGACGGATCCTGCAATTTTTCATTACAAATATCCCAAATTTCTTTGGCGGTGTCTGCGGTGAGCGGCGTGTCAATATCAAAGTAGCGTTTCAGTTCCAGCGCCGTCCAATGATACAAAGGGTTGCCGATAAGCAACGGCATGGTACGCGCAAAGCCCATCCACTTATCGAATTCATCACCGTCACCGGTAATCATTTCTTCCATAATGCCGTTTGAACGCATCTGACGCCATTTGTAATGGTCACCGCCGAGAAACAGTTCGTACGCATTTTTAAAGCGGTGGTCTTCGGCAATCATTTTCGGGGAAAGATGACAATGATAGTCAATAATCGGCAGATTTTCCGCGAAATCATAGTAAAGTTCTTTCGCGGTTTTGTTTTTCAACATAAAGTTTTCATTGATGATACCCATATGTTCTCTCTCCTTTACAACGTGACACCGTCTTTGAAAATTGAAATTTCACGGTACCCGTTTTTCTCGTTATTGGTTTGTTGACCGGATGCTACCGCCACAACGTATTGCAGTAATGCATCGGTCATTTGCTCCATCGTACGTTCACCTAAAACAGGTGATGCGTCGAAATCTATCCAATGCGGTTTATGTACCGCCAATGCCCTATTGGTAGAGATTTTCACGGTCGGCACAGCACCGCCCAAAGGCGTGCCGCGACCCGTTGTAAACAGTACAAGGTGTACTCCCGCCGCCATCAAGTTGGTGACCGCCACAATATCGTTACCGGGCCCGTTCAACAATGACAAGCCGTTTTTGGTAACGGTATCACCATAGTCCAGTACATCTACCACCGGGCTTTGCCCGCCTTTTTGAATACAACCGAGCGACTTCTCTTCTAAAGTGGTAATGCCACCCGCCTTATTGCCGGGAGACGGATTTTCATAAATCACCTGGTTATGCCGTGTATAATACGCTTTAAAGTTGTTGATCAAAGCGACCGTTTTTTGGAATGTTTCTTCACTGTCACAGCGTTCCATTAAAAGATGCTCCGCGCCGAACATTTCGGGAACTTCCGTAAGCACACAGCATCCGCCGTATGCCGTTATCCTATCGCATAAGCTACCGACAAGCGGATTGGCAGAAATACCGCTCAGCCCGTCACTGCCGCCGCATTTAAGACCAATGCGTAACTTGGAAATCGGCACGGGTACCCGCTCAAAACTATCGGCATACGCTTGCAATTCACGAATCAGGCGTATGCCTTCTTCTATTTCGTCTTCTGCGTCCTGACAATTTAAAAATTTAACCCGTTTAGGATCATACTCCGCAAGGACATCCTTAAAAACACCAATGTGATTGTTCTCACAGCCAAGACCCAACACCAACACGCCCGCGGCGTTAGGGTGGTTGACCATACCTTTTAAAATCAACTGTGTCAGCTTTTGGTCGTCACCCAGTTGTGAACAGCCAAACGGATGCGGAAAATAGTGCGCACCCGTCTGCTTGGCAAGGGTTTCGGCAACTTTATTGACACAACCAACGGTATTCACAATCCACACGTCGTTACGGATACCCACGTCGCCGTTTTCCCGTACATATCCCATAAAGGTCATATCCGTAGCATACGGCTGTACCACACAATGCCGCGGTGTATACGCATATTCCAACACATCAGACAGGTTAGTTTTCACATTATGTGTATGGACGTGTTCTCCTTTACGGATATCCACGGTAGCGTGTCCGATGGGTTCGCCGTACTTTATGATGTTTTCACCTTGCTTAATATCAACGAGAGCGTACTTATGACCGTCAGCAAGGTTTACTTCCACGTTATCACGCTGATGAATTATCATACCTGTATCACCCCTGTTGCCGCTATGGCATCATACATGCGGGAAAGGTCTTCGCCCCAGAAATCCTTATTTGCCAAAATTTCTTGCAATCCTTTTTCACGTATAAACGCGATAACAGCAGGGTCATCGGTGGGCGTACCATCTTTATAAAATGCGATCAATTTTGCAAAACTGAAAATAAGATTTGCGGGCAATACGCCTTTACGTTTTTCATATTCCAGTATGGACGGCAAGCAACGCACTTTAAATTTGCTTATGGAATTTAGCGAAATAGATGCGCACAGATGGCGAATAAACGGGTTATGAAACCGTTCGAATACGTCATTTGCATATCCCAGTAACTCCTGTTCGGGTAAATCTAACGTGGGGACGATTTCATCAAACACACAGCGTTTTACAAATGCAGACATATTTTCGTCTTCCATACAGTCTTTGACCGTTTCAATGCCTTCCAGCATCGCATACGGAATCATCGCTGTGTGTGCACCGTTCAAAATACGCACTTTACGCGTGCGATACCTATCGAGATCGTCTGTAACAATGATATTTAAGCCTGTTTTATCCAACGGCAGTTCTGTTAATATATCTTTAGGTCCTTCAATCACCCACAAATGAAACAGTTCGCTGGTGTTAATCATCTTATCTTCGTAACCGAGTTCTATTTTTTCATCCCGCGGATATCCCGTAACAATGCGGTCGACCAAGGTGTTGCAGAAAATGTTTTCTGTTTCCACCCACTGTTTAAACGCATCCCCCAGTTGCCACAAATCCGCATATTGCAAAACCATCTTTTTGAGCGTTTCACCGTTTTTCTCAATCAGTTCACACGGCAAGAAGATAAAACCGCGCAAACCTAACGTAAAGCGTCGATGCAACAACGCTGTCACTTTCGCCGGGAAAGATTTCGGCGGTGTGTCGGTCAAGGTATCGCCCGCATCAAATACGATACCGGATTCGGTAGTATTGGAAACAACAAAACGAAAATCAGGGTTGTCCGCCAGTTGTAAATACACCGCGTAGTCATCGTACGGTTTTACGCACCGCGAAATAACATCAATAATTTTCGTGTTTACCGTCGGCACACCATCCTGCATACCGCGCATTATATGTGTATATACACCGTTTTGCGCAGTCAGCAAATCGCACATACCCTGTGCGATAGGTTGCACTACAACGACACTGCCGTCAAAGTCGGTCTTTTCGTTGACAATTTGCAAAATCCAGTCCACAAAACCACGCAAAAAGCCACCTTCACCAAACTGGATCACCCGCTCGGTTCGCATTGTCTTATTCTGCAACATACCTTTCACCCCACCAGTATAGAACTATTTAAAATATAGCATATTTGCCATATGATTGCAATGTGAAAATGTCTATTTTCCAAAGATTTTTACTGTAAATATATTCATGACACGACTTGACAAACGTACATCAAAATGCTATCATTATAAAAATTATATTTGGAGGGTTTACATATGGATTTCAATCAGATGTTGCAAGATTTTGTTAACAAAGATCATGCTGAACTGGTATTCTTCGCAAAACGCGCTATGGGCGAATTACTCCCCTACTGCAAACAGGTTGACCCTGACAACGAAGGTTACTTTATGTTGACTTCGATCATTTTGACCGCCATCGGCGCAGACGGTACCTTGACGCAGAAAGAACGTGAATTCCTGCGTGAAGTACTGGAACAGGATGACGAAACCATTTCCCGTTTCATCAAGATCTACAACAAAGATATGTTCGAACTCGTTGACAAATTCGCCGACAATCTTGGCTCCGACGTAAAGAGTCATGTATTGATGTTGGTACTGAGCGTGGTTTCCAGCGACGAAAAAATCTGTTCCGAAGAAACCGCTTTCGTGAAAAAACTGCTTGCCTAAATTTGAAAAAACATCGAGCTAAACCGCTCGATGTTTTTTATTAACACACAGCCGGGAGAAGGTATAATATGGATTTTAATGAATTTTTACAGAGTTTTGTAAACAAAGATTACGATGAACTTGTTTTCATCGCTAAAAAAGCGATCGCGGATCTGCAACCAGCCTGCGTCGCGGTCGACAAAGACAATGATGGCTTCTTTATGATGACCAGTATTATTCTCTCCGCTATCGGTGCAGACGGCACCTTGACCGAAAAAGAACGCGCGTTACTTCGCGACGTTTTAAGCGTCAGCGACGAAGCCATTTCCAAGTACATTAAACTGTACGATAAAAAGATGGTGGATCTGGTCGATTCTTTTGCTGACAGTCTGAGCACCGAGATCAAATCCAGTGTGATGATGTTGGTGCTGAGCATTATGTGTTCCGACGAAAAAATTTCCAGAGAAGAAACCGCACTTATTCACAAATTGATGGCGTAACAAACAAGAAAGCCGCCCCGTTCAAATGAACGGGGCGGCTTTTTCTTTATGACAATTCTTTAATGACAGGTGCCGACAAAATACCAAGCGGTTTTAAACGGTACGAATCCGTAAAACGGTTGCCCACCGAACGCCACGCGTTAGGACCGATCCACTTTTCGTTTAAATCTGCCAGATGCAATGCACCAAAGCAGTTATAACGATTGCCGAGCAACGTAATGTTTAACACATGTTCTCCTGCAGGCACATTGGATAAAACAGCTGTATACGGCGGATAAATGATGTAGGATTTTTCGTTATCCAGTTCCAGTTTCACCGCCGCGCCGCGATAATGCGGTATTTCTACCTGCAATTTGCCGCCGTAGGTAGTAACGGGAATATGATAGGTTATGTTGCCGCCGTAATGCGCCAATCCCTGGCGGGTAACATCGTCAAAGCCGAGCAGCGCTTTTGGAGAAACCAGTTCACGATAACCGCCAAAAACGTCTACACCGAAATCGCCCAACAAATAACACCATTCTACGTTCGTGCGACGACCAAACGGGATAGAAACATCGATATAGTTTTCACCCGCTTTTAGATCACCCAACAAAACAGTTTTAATAGACTTATCGGTAAACCAGCCGTCCGGTTTTGCCGTAACAGACGTACCGTTTAATGCAATCGTTGCCACGTCTGCATCTTCCAACGCCAATTTCACCGACGGTACGTTAACGGCACACTTGACCGTAAAACGCAACCGTGCAACGTGCTCCGGTTTTGTTTCATCTACTGTCCACGGTTGTACTACAGCGGCTTGCCGACGGGACCAACCAAGCTGTTCACGCATCGCGTCGTCTGCTTTCAGCAATTCTTGCTCGGGCGCAAACGGTGCATTGTCCAATGCATATTCCGCTTTATCCAACAAATATACATTTGGCTCATTCAGCGTATATTGCACACGTGCAGGTACGGGCAATTCCACAGCCTCTGCATACGTGTTCTGTGTATTTTTTACCGCTATTTCTTCTTTCGTATAGCGCAACAGCAAAGAATCCAGTTCGTATAACGTAACCGTTATCACGGTCTTTCCATTTACGACTTCACACGCAAGCGGCATCATTTCACCCGTGAAGGTGTCATACTTTACAACATTAAACACCCCGTTAATCGTGATGGTGGTTAGCGCGCCTTTCGGTGTATCTTTCATTTTGGGAATCACGCTATGCGCCACAAACAGCCACAAGTCTTCCCCATCGCGACGTAATTGGTGTACCAACGTTTTTGTGCGTTCGCCGCTGTCCAAACGCATTTCCACCATACGTACCGACTCTAACGCATCCAGCACTTGTTCCTGCGCAAACGCCACGTTAACAGCGTTTCGGGATAACGCTTGACCGCGTTTGCTGGGCTTGGCATCTACCAGACGCGGCGCGTCACCCAAAATCACCAAACGACCGCCTGCCGCTACAAATGCTTCCAATCTATCCAATGTCGTTGTACGTAACGTTTCACAAGCAGGGATAACAATTGTATCATACGCCATTTTGCCGACCTGCAACGGCGCGCCGCCCTTTTCACAAAGGTCCGGCAATAGCGATTCGCTGATAAAGTCAAAATCTATGCCGCCATGAATAAGCCAATCGGTAAGATTTTGGAATTGGTTATCCATCTGTTCACGTACGCCGCCCGTCTGTTCCGCAGGACCCCAATGCAACCAATAACTTTCCACGGGATGAATGACGCCTACCCGTATCATCGGTACACCACGGGTCAATGCGGTATTCACGCGGGCAAAGTGGTTTTCTACCACGCTGTAATCCTGCCACCACGGAGACTGGTAATGGATAGACGCAGGGTAATCGCGCTTGGCTTCGCCTTTCATAGACACCCACGAAAGATGCGGCACACGCACCGTAACACCCAACGCTGCCTGCCAGTCGCCCTGCAATTTATGACCGCGGAAATCAAAGTCCCAGCCCGTCACACCGTACAATTCGCTTATCATACCTTCTCTGCCAAACTGGTGGACAGCAGATTGGGTCTGTTTCGCTGTAGTAAACTCAAAATTGTTACACAACATATCAATACCCGGCAACTGGAAGCCGCGATAACTGCGCATCGCATCACCCAGCGCCGCCGTTTGGCTTTTTAAAGTGGGTTCTTCCATCATATGACCGGTAAGCATCAAGCCGTGCTGTTCACACCATTTACCGCATTGATCCGCAAAAGAAGACGCAAAACGCTCGGAAATATGATCGTGATAGTGATACCGTACGGTTGAAACTGCATCTTGCGGCAGTTCCCAAAATAGTTCGGGCAACCGTTCCAAAAGATCTTCGCCGTACGCCGCCTTAAACGTTTCGGGCA
Source organism: Acutalibacteraceae bacterium (assembly GCA_045543675.1). Taxonomy (GTDB): domain Bacteria; phylum Bacillota; class Clostridia; order Oscillospirales; family Acutalibacteraceae; genus URNF01. Next base: position 7,244 of record JAZPXM010000016.1, on the reverse strand, counting down.
GGTCGTCAGTCCAAGGCAGGATAACGTCCTTTTTCTCTTGCGCAAATCCCAACGTACCTTTGTGGGTAAACTGCGGTTCATCGGTGAAGATAGCAGGTACAATACCGCCGAAATCATCCCCTACCGTCTCCAGATACCGTTCATACGTTACTTCAATAAAGCGGCGGATAGCGGCGGGATTTAAAGTATCTACGTACGTTTGATCGTTATACCACGGGTTGGCAGTAGCAATCTCCATATATGCGTACCATTTCGTGCCCTTTGCGGCATCTTGAGCACCAATGCGGTGTGCAGATGCCAAACAGCCATCCTTGTCGAGAACAACGTCATAGCAGGCAAGCAAGGTGCCGTTTTCCGCACGCACACCTGCGCCGCTCAAGAAAGCGTTACTTTCCGCCTTGCTGTCTTCACCATACGGCACGGCGGTAAACAGCAAATGACGGGCGCGGTAGCGCACGTCTTTTGTAACAATACCACCCGCCGCACCGGACGGCCAACGGTCTTCATCATACAGCCAAGCCAGCATCTTTTCGCGACGGCATTTTTCAACGCACGCTTTTACAAGCGACATATGTTCGTCACTTAGATACACGGTCTCCATACCGGTACGCACGTGCATATGTGCGCCGCCAAATCCCATTTTTTGCAGTATTTCCAACTGCCAAAGCAGTTCGTTCTCTTCCAAAGCACAGTTCCACGCCCAAAAAGGCGCGCCGCGGTATTCACGGGTCGGTTCACGGAACAGCGCATCCGACAAAGTAGTTTCTGTACTGCGTGGATATAACATAGACAGCCCCTCTTTCCATAGGTGCATTATAGCAAAACTACTCTTAAAATGCAATATAAAAAATGCGTGTTTACACTATGTAAACACGCATTTTTTACTAAAATTTTCTATCGTATAACAAGGCGGCTATCAACACCACCAAACACGAACCCGCATTATGCACCAAAGCGCCCGTTGTGGGGTTCAACACGCCCAAAACAGATAATAATACCGCTAAAATATTAATACACATTGAAAGCGCAATACCAAAACGGATGGTATTGACGGTGGCAACAGACAACCGTTTCAGGTACGGAATACGGGAAATATCATCGTTCATCAAAGCAATATCCGCAGCTTCCACCGCAATGTCACTACCCATACCGCCCATTGCGACGCCTACTGCCGCTGTTTTTAAAGCAGGCGCATCATTTACACCGTCGCCAATCATACAAACCGTTTTTCCCTCATCGCGTAACGCCGCAACCATATCCGCCTTTTGTGCAGGCAGTAAGCCCGCTCGCACCGTAGAAATGCCTACTTTTTCCGCCAAATACGCCGCCGCTTTGGGTGTGTCTCCCGTCAACAAAACCGTTTGCGTATGCATACTGTGCAGTTTACGGATACTGTCAGCCGCCGTATCCCGTAAGGTATCCGAGAGGGCAATCACACCGATACATATACCGTCTACCGCCACAAAAATCAACGCCTTACCCGCATTGTGCAATTCTTCTATGCTTGCACTTGCAGGTACGTCCACACCGTTTTCTGTTAGCCACGACACGTTCCCGCACAACACACGGCAACCGTTTATATGTGCGTCCACGCCCCTACCGACTGTCATCTTGAAAGCAGTACTTTCGGCAATTGTCAATCCGTGTTTTCGCGCCGCCATAACCACCGCTTTCCCCAATGGATGTTCGCTTTTGGCTTCTGCCGCGGCAGCAATTGCCAACAGCGCTTTCCTGTCATAGCTGTCCGCAAACGGTATACAATCGCTGACAGCGGGTGCTCCTACGGTCAAAGTGCCCGTTTTATCAAACGCCACCGTATCTACGCGACCCATTTTTTCCAGCGCTTCACCCGATTTTATAATAACACCATGCTTAGTTGCCTGACCGATAGCCGCCATAATCGCAGTAGGCGTCGCCAGCACCAACGCACATGGGCAGAACACCACCAACACGGTCACCGCGCGGGTAATGTCCCGTGTGAAGATCCCCGTAACAATCGCCACCAACAAAGCGGCAGGTACCAACCAACTCGCCCACATATCCGCAATACGTGCAGTTGGTGCTTTCTTTTCTTCCGCTTCTTTTACCATGCGAATAAGGGTTTGCAGAGAACTGTCTTCTCCGGCTTTTGTCACGCGGATATCCACCGCACCGAAGCAGTTAAGCGTGCCGCAATATACAGTATCCCCCGCAATTTTATCTACCGGTAAGGATTCGCCGGTCATTACCGATTGATCGACGGATGTCTCGCCCGACACAATGATACCGTCAGCAGGAATTGTCTCCCCTGCCAGCACCCGCAAAATATCATCTTTTGCCACGGCGGTAGCATCAACGATTTCTTCTGTACTGTCTATTAACCGTCGCGCCTGTGTAGGCGTAAGCGTCAGCAAATTCTTCAATCCTTTTTTTGCTCGTTCGGTGGTCATATCTTCCAAAATTTCCCCAAGCGCCATAATAAACGCCACTTCGCCGGCGGCAAACAAATCCCCGATAGCAATCGCCGCTACCATAGCAATAGAGATCAGCAATGCAGACGAGATCTTACTGATACCTTTATTGTGAACGATACGGCGCAGCGCCAAATGCACAAGCGGCACACCGCTAATCACTACCGGTACCCAAGCAGGGTCTACAGGTAGCGTTACCCCCGTCTTTGACAACACAAAACTCGCCACTAAAAACACACCGCCCACAATTGTTGCGGGGACAGACGACAATGTTTCTATTATTTTTTTCATTTCTCACCGTCTCCTTACATTGACATCACACGAAAAAGATGATAATGTGTATGTTACAGAACAACTTGTTCTGTTTTGAGTATACAGAAAATTCTATGCTTTTACAACAACCAAAGCCGCAAAGTTGTTCGTTACGGAACAGTTTTAAAAATTTGTTCGGGAGAGAAGAAAATATGGATAGACGGCAAAAGAAAACGAGAGAAGCTATTTTTACAGCTTTCACAGCGCTGTTGGCGCAAAAAAGTTATCATCAAATTGCGGTGCAGGATATTATTGATGCCGCGGATATTGGCAGAACCACCTTTTACGCGCATTTCGAAACCAAAGATTATCTGTTAAAGGCGATGTGCGAAGAGTTATTCGGACATATCATAGATACGGCAATGGGATTGCCGCACGGACACTATCATTGCTCGAGCAGTCAAAAAGATTCGGTGTTTTTGCACTTATTACGGCATCTGCGGGAAAACGACAATCACATATTAGAACTGCTGTCCTCCCAAAACAACGAACTGTTTTTGCGATATTTTAAGGGCAACTTACAAGAATTGATACGCACGCAGTACGCCGATAAAGACAAATTAAAAAGTTCAGTGCTTCCCGAAGAATATCTGATAAATCACATTGCTTCTTCTTTCGTGGAAACCGTAGAATGGTGGGTATCCCGCAAACTACGGGAAACCCCCGAGCAAGTAACCGCGTACTTTTTAGCGGTTATTGAGCCGCTTGTTCTGGAGGTAAACCAATGAATATTTTTGACGGGATTGCCGCTGATTCCCTGCTCTTACGAAGATATAAATAAGCCGTTTGCGAAGGTAGTATTTTGCGATCACCGTCCCGAAGAAATTGAACGGTTGGCCATCTTACTGCGTGCGCATCCGTTAGCAGACCAATTCGATTTTATCCATTCGGAACGTTCTTTATATGAAATACTGCCAAAAGGCATCAGCAAAGGCGACGTCTTACCGCGCCTTTGTGAGCATCTGCATCTGTCTATGGATAAGACGGTGGCTATTGGTGATTATTTCAACGACATCACGATGTTGCGCGATGCCAAAGTCGGTGTCGCCGTTGCCAACGCCTGCGATGAAGCAAAAGCGGCGGCGGACTACGTTACCGTCAGCAACGACCAACACGCTATTGCACAAATCATTTATGATATTGAAAGCGGAAACATAAAATTATAAAAGACGGGCACACGCAAAGTTTACGTGTGCTCTTGCTTTTACTGACAAAATACGCTATAATAGGTATAATTTTGGAAAGGAGTTTCGATATGGAAAAGAAATATGAACCACTATTTACCCCTTGGAATATCGGCAAAGTGGAAATCAAAAACCGCATTGTGATGTGTCCGATGGGCGGCACTTCTCTGTTTGGTTGGTTCGAACTGGGCGGCTGTCACTTTGATAAAGAAGCGGCAAAGTTGTTTTTGGAACGCGCCAACGAAAATGTCGGTCTGATCATTCCCGGTATTGCACCTTTGCGCGATACGTTTTGGGGTAAATGGTTATGGCAAAATCCCAAGATGTTCGACGAACTCAAAGAATTTATGGATGAAATCCATAAGACCGGCGCAAAACTGTTTGTGCAGTTGACCGCAGGTATGGGGCGTTCCTGGGCGATCACCGAATTGGTAGCACCGTTACATAAAAACAAGGTAACCCGCGCACTTATCAAACCCATCATTGATACTTCTCACGAATTGGCTTCTCCCAGCCCGCAAAAGTCCCGTTGGGCACACGATATTATCTGTCCCGAAATGACGGTAGAACAGATTCACGAAATTATTGAAGCGTTCGCCAAAACCGCTAAACTCTGCCGTGATGCAGGTGTTGACGGTGTAGAAGTGCACGCTGTACACGAAGGGTATCTATTAGACCAGTTTGCCATCGAATTCTTCAACAAACGTACCGACGATTACGGCGGCAGTTTTGAAAATCGCTACCGTTTTGCCGCCGAAGTGGTACACGCCGTTAAAGAAGCGTGCGGCGAAGATTTCCCCGTTTCGTTACGTTACTCGGTAGAATCCAAAATGAAAGGCTTCTGCGAAGGCGCCATGCCCGGTGAAAACTATGTAGAAGTCGGCAGAAATATGGAAGAATCCGAAAGAGCGGCAAAATACTTGCAGGACGCCGGTTACGATATGCTCAACGCCGATAACGGTACGTATGATTCCTGGTACTGGGCACATCCCCCGATGTATATGCCCGAGAACTGCAATCTTGACGACGTAGCACATATTAAAGAGTTTGTAGACATCCCCGTTGTATGTGCGGGCAGAATGGATGCGCAAGTGGGTGCGCAGGCGGTAGCGGACGGCAAAATCGATGCTATCGGTGTGGCGCGTCAATTCTTGACCGACCCTGCCTGGATCACCAAAATGATCGAAGACCGTTTAGAAGACATCAAACCGTGTATTTGCTGTCACGCGGGTTGCTTCAACTTCTCATCTTCCAAAGGACACGCAAATACCCAAGACCTCACCGATACTATGGGGCTTGCCCGATGTGCATTGAACCCTGAAACGATGCAATCCAAAAAATACTACGTACAACCCGCCAAAAAAGCGAAAAAAATTGCGGTTATCGGCGGCGGTATCGGCGGTATGGAAGCGGCCATTCTGTGTGCAAAACGCGGTCACACCGTCACGCTGTACGAAAAAACCGACACCCTCGGCGGCGTGTTTGTTGCTGCTGCGGCACCATCCTTTAAAGAAAAAGACCGCGCTTTGATTGCGTGGTATATCCGTGAACTCGGCAAACACCCGATTGACGTGAAAATGAACACCGAAATTACCGACATCAAGGCATTAGATGCCGATGAAATCATTGTTGCAACAGGTGCCAAAGCCAAAAAATTGCCCATTCAAGGCGCTGACACCGCTATTGAAGCGGTGGATTTCTTACTTGGCAACAAACAAGTCGGCGAAAACGTCACGGTTATCGGCGGCGGTCTGACGGGCTGCGAAATTGCGTACGAACTGTATTTACAGGGCAAAAAACCGACCATTATTGAAATGCAGGATGACCTTATTACCACAAAGGGCATCTGTCTTGCCAACACCAGTTTCTTACGTGATTTCTTTAAGACCAATAACGTACCTGTACACCTTGAAACCGCTGTTTGCGCTATTGAAGCGGACGGTGTAACTGTAAAAGGCAAAGACGGCAACACCTTTAAAATTGCCGCTGACTCAGTGGTGCTTTCGGTAGGTTACAATCCCGCACCCCTTGCCCCCAAAGCAAAACACGTACACGTTATCGGTGATGCCGCCTCTGTCGGCAATCTCCGTACGGTCATCTGGGGCGCTTGGGATGTTGCTATGAAACTGTAAGGAGAAAGAATTATGCTGTTAACCAATGAACAACAAGCCATTTTAAACGGCGAAAAGGGCGAAACGCTCGCCAAAGTTATGAAAACCCTGGTTATGTACGGCGATGCGTTCGGTGCCGAAAAATTGGTGCCTATCACTTCAAAATATAACCACCTGGTCACTTCATTCGGCCTGAAAGTGATGTCCCCCGTATACGACCTGATGCAACAGTTGTTAGATGCGGGCGTTTGCTCCGAGCAGAAATTCTCGGTAGACCCGCGTCCCCTTGACAGCAACGTGCCTGCCAGTTTCCTGCAGAATTTCGTGTTCAAAAACTTTATGTACACGAAGCAGGATTTCTACGAAGGACAGTTAAAAGAGTTAGGGTTAATGGATGACAACGCTTTTACCTGCACATGTTATATGGATGAAGTAGGTAACAAACCGCAAAAAGGCGATGTACTGTCCTGGGCGGAGTCCAGCGCCGTTGTATATGCCAACTCTGTGTTAGGTGCGCGTTGTAACCGCAATTCCGGTATCATTGATATTATGGGGTCTATCGTCGGCTACGTCCCCTACTTCGGTTTATTGACCGATGAAGGCAGAAAAGCCACGTGGGTCATCAAAGTAGAAACCACCAAGAAACCCGAAGCGCAGTTACTCGGCTCTGCAATCGGTATGAAAGTTATGGAAGATGTACCGTATGTCAAAGGACTCGACAAATGGATAGGCAACGAATTGAACGACGCCGCTTGCGCATACTTAAAAGATTTCGGTGCGGCAACCGCTTCTAACGGTGCGGTAGGGTTATATCATATTGAAAACTTAACCCCCGAAGCCATAGAAAGCGGCGAAGCACTGATTGCGGAAAATGCCAAAGAGTATATCATTGACGACGCAGAACTGGAAAGGGTACAAGCAAATTACCCCGTTATCTGGAAAAATCCCGATGCGAAACCGAGGTTATGTTTTGTCGGTTGTCCGCACTTATCTTTAGAACAGTTAAAGACCTGGACCGAAAACATCGAAACGGCACTCAAAGAAAACGGCAGAAAGAAAATCTCTCTACCTACCGTATTCACCGCCGCGCCTAAAGTACTCGAAGCGTTTAACGCAACAGAATATGCGCAACGCCTTAAGGCAACGGGTGTTATCACTTCCTACATCTGTCCTTTGATGTATATGAA
>JAZPXM010000015.1:0-4472 GCA_045543675.1 Acutalibacteraceae bacterium | reverse complement strand
TGATACAAGCGGCACCCCGCTTGTTTCCTGCGATTGGCGGCGCGCATCCGTATCCGCTGATTTGCGCGGTGGTGTGTATCGCTATGTTTGAAGGCCCGCTGGTGGGCGCGTCTGTCGGTATCGGCGGCGGTATTTTGTGGGCGCTGTATGCGGATAGACTGTTCGGCTTGGATGCGTTGCTGTTACTGGTGGTAGGCTGTATTTGCGGCCTTTTGGTACAGGTGTTGTTGCGCAATAACTGGTTGACGGCATTGCTGTTAAACGGCGCGGTGGTACTTGCGTATACGTTGATAGATTGGTTGTTGCGCTACGTGCTGTTTGCGGAAAGTCAGGCGTTTTTTGCGTTATGGCATATCTTGTTGCCGAATGCCGTATATACCTTTGCGTTATCGCCCGTAATGTATTGGTTGGCGTATCGCGTTGCCCGTAACTTGCGGGAAACTGTGTAATTCTAAATATGTCGAAAGGACGGTGAGTATATGCAACGTGGGACACGCGCCGAAAGCGGAAAAAGACCGCTTATATTGGCGCTTGTTATAGTGTCGGTGTTTGCAATATTTGCCGTCGCTTTGTTTCGCATACAAATTGTCAAAGGCAATTATTACGCCGAAAAAGCGGATAAAAACACCACGACGCTGATCAGCGTACCCGCTTCCCGCGGCGAAATTCTGGATAAAAACTTGTTGCCGATAGCAATCAATCGTACCACCTATGCTATCGTCTTTGACTATAACTATTTTCCGACTGGTACGTCGGAAGAAGCCCAAAAAGCACAAAATGATTGCCTTTTACGCTTGGTGACCTTGCTTACCGAATTAGACGAAGAGTGGAATGATTCTCTGCCGATTTCCAAAACGGCGCCGTATACGTTTGACCAGGAGCGGGAAAGCAGCGTAAAGGGACTGAAATCCCGTCTGCGTATGGCATCCTACGCCACGGCAGACAACTGTATGGCAGAGATGATAGAGCAGTACCAACTGCAAAATTACAGTAAAACCGAACAACGTATTTTAGCGGGTATCCGCTATGAAATGACCGTGAAAGAGTTTGCGGTGCGCAATCCCTATACCTTCGCAAACGACATTTCCCGTGCGACTATGTACCGCATTGTGGAAAACAACACACTGTATCCCGGTGTAGATATTGAAACAGTACCTGTTCGCGCGTACGTCAGCGGTGAAACCGCCGCACATCTCATTGGCACGGTGGGACCGCTGTACGCGGAAGAATACGCCACCCTGAAAGATAAAGGCTACGCTATGAACGACGTGCTGGGCAAGAGTGGTATTGAAAGCGCTTTTGAAGCGTATTTGCGTGGAACGGCAGGTACGCGTTCGCTTGTCAAAGATAAAAGCGGTACCGTATTGGACGAAAAAGAAACGGCAGCACCCGTTCCCGGCGACACGGTGGTATTGACCATCGATGCCAATCTGCAAAAGGTGGCGCAGACCGCCTTGGCAGAAAAGGTGGCGGAACTGCGTGCAAAGTCTACGGCAACCACCAACGGTCACGACGTCAAAAGCGGCTCGGTAGTGGTGCTGGACGTGAAAACGGGCGGTGCGCTCACTTGTGCGTCTTGGCCGAGCTACGATCTGTCCACCTATTCGGAAAACTATAACGATTTGGTCAACGACCCGGATAATCCGTTGTTTAATCGCGCATTAAACGGTGCATTTGCTTGTGGCTCTACTATGAAACCGGGCATTGCGTTGGCGGCGCTGACCGAAGGCACGATCTTACCCGGTACAGCGTTGTCCTGCGGTGGTGTATACCGCTTTTATGACGACTATCAACCGCGGTGTATGGGCGTGCACGGCAATTTAAACGTTGTGACAGGTCTTGCAAAATCCTGTAACTTGTTTTTCTATGACGTCGGCAGACAGTTGGGCGCAGACGTGATGCTGAAATACTGTAAAGAATTTGGTTTTGGCTCGAAAACGGGTGTGGAGATCGGCGAATCGTCGGGCTTACTGGTTACCCCCGAATACAAGAAGAGCGTAGGCGGTATTTGGACGGCAGGCGATAATTTACAGCTTGCTATCGGACAAAACGGGCTGTATACTCCCATACAGTTGGCATCGTATGCGATGATGATTGCCAATGACGGTGTGCGGTATAAGACCCATTTTGTGCATAGTATCCGCAGTTATGACGGTACGTCGGAAAAGGTGACGACCTCCGAAATAGCGGCAAAAGCCAACTGGTCGCAGGAAGCGATTGATACGGTGCGTCGCGGTATGGTGGAAGTTGTGAAATCCGGTACGGCGTATTCGACTTTCGGTACGGCATCTTATACTATTGCCGCAAAAACCGGTACTGCCCAAACGGGCGTTAAGGGGCAGAGCGACCACGGCGTTTTTATTGCGTATGCGCCGGTGGAAAACCCCGAAATTGCCATTGCGGTGGTGATGGAACGCGGTACGTCTTCCGCTTCGGCAGGCGTGGCACGTAAAGTGGTGGATGCGTATTTTGCATCCAAAACAACGGGCGAAAAACCCACCCCGAACGAAGTGTTATTAGGGTAAAAAGATATTTACAATCCAAGAAATATATGATATAGTATAGAAGAATGTAGAAAGGAGGCGGAAACGGGTATGGGACGCATCGTTGTGGTTACTTCCGGTAAGGGCGGTACGGGCAAGTCAACTGTTTCCGCCGGCCTTGCGTATGCATTGGCGCGACTCGGAAAGCGTATTTTGCTCATAGACGGTGATGCGGGACTGCGTAGTCTTGACTTGATGTTGGGTGTCGGCGGCAACACGGTGTACGATATTGCGGACGTGTTTGCGGGACGGTGTGAACCGATTAAAGCCATTTATGCGTCGCCCGTGTTTCAAAACGTGTTTGTCATGCCTGCGCCTTTGTCTCTTGACCAGTTATGTACGCCGAAAGATATGCGGCGGTTGGCGCGCGGTCTTGCCCGTTACTATGACGTGGTGATAGCCGACTGCCCTGCAGGTGTGGGCAGGGGCTTTGAAACCGCGGTAGCGGCGGCAAATGAAGCAATCGTGGTATGTACACCCGATATGGTGTGTGCGAGAGATGCTCATATATTGAGCGATTTGTTGGCGGAAAAGGAAATTCCCGCTAAAATGATTATCAATCGCTTGCGCCCCCGTAAAATTATGGATGGCAGTATGCCTGACATTGACCGTATCATTGACGAGGCGGCGTTGCAACTGTTAGGGGTTATCCCCGAGGACGAAACGGTAGCGGTGGCAAATGCCAACGGCAGACCGTTGCCGCAGGATTGTAATGCGGCGATTTGTTTTTCGAACATAGCGCGTCGGTTTATCGGGGATGCAGTCCCGTTGGCGGCGCTTGAAAAAATGTAAAAAGAAAGAAGGAGTTTTTGCCGATATGAACATTGCGTTGATTGCTCACGATGCGAAAAAAGAATTAATGGTACAGTTTTGCATTGCATACTGTGGCATTTTAAGCAGACATAATTTGTGTGCGACCGGTACGACAGGAAAAATGGTGGCAGAAGCTACCGGATTGGACATTGTCCGCTATATGAGCGGTACACAAGGCGGTTCTCAGCAGATCGCGGCGCGTATTTCCTGTGATGAGATCGACCTGCTGTTGTATTTCCGTGATCCGATGTCTGTAAAGAAAGAAAACGAAACGATGGAAAATGATATGTTCCGCCTTTGTGATATGCGCAATATCCCCGTAGCGACCAATATCGCTACCGCTGAAGTGTTGATTCACGGTCTGGAACGCGGCGACCTTGATTGGCGTAATATCGTCAACCCCCGTTAAAAAACCCGAAAAGAAGTTTGCGGATAACCGCAAACTTCTTTTGTGCGAAAGGAACAGCAAAACTATGGAATTGATTACCCAAGCCCCCCGCGGCACAGAAGACGTGTTGCCTGCGGAAAGCTACAAATGGCAGTATGTGGAACAGATGGCGTTAGGTGTGGCACAGGATTTTGGCTACGCGGAAGTGCGTACCCCCGTGTTTGAACACACCAATCTGTTTCTCCGCTCGGTAGGTGAGACCACCGATGTGGTGCAAAAAGAAATGTACACTTTTGAAGATAAAGGCGGTCGTTCGGTGACCTTGCGTCCCGAAGGTACGGCAGGTGCGGCACGTGCGCTGTTGGAGCATGGTTTGCATAACGGTACGTTACCCGTAAAAGCATCGTATATCACGTCCTGCTACCGCTATGAAAAAGCACAAAAAGGCAGATTGCGTGAGTTCCATCAGTTTGGTGTGGAATGTTTTGGCGCGGCGGCACCGCAAGCGGATGCGGAAGTGATTTCGCTCGCCGCTACCGTGCTGCAGAATTTGCAGGTAAAAGGTGTTACTTTACGCCTGAATTCTATCGGTTGTCCCACCTGCCGTGCGAAGTATACGCAGGCGTTGAAAGCTTATTTTGAAGCGCAAAAGGATGCCCTTTGCGGCACCTGCCTTGACCGTTTGGAACGCAATCCGATGCGTATTTTAGACTGCAAATCTCCCGTAT
>JAZPXM010000014.1:0-2941 GCA_045543675.1 Acutalibacteraceae bacterium | reverse complement strand
GCAACTGTTTGAGAAAGCGGTAGATCTGTTGGATCTGTCCGAGGATGACAAGTTTGTAATATAGTTTTGACAATGTTCGGTTTGTAAATGCAGTTGCCCCGTGCCACTAACTAAATGTAAGCTAAAAAACTCCTTGAGATTTCTCAAGGAGTTTTTTTGATATCCGTTGCTCGTCGGAACGGGCGATACATCATTTCATCTTGCCCATCCACCATTTTTATGCTATAATACACTGAAACTGCAAGCAATGTTACAAAGGATGCAAAGAAAAACCGCGCGCGAAAACACACGATAAGTGAGGAATTGTTATGAACAAAAACAAAAAACAACTCCGGCAGGCAATAAAATTTACGCTTTTTTCCGTTTCGGCAGGCATTGTTCAAATCGGGTCTTTTGCGGTGCTGGAAATTTTTATCAAACAGTACTGGATACCGTATCTGGTGTCACTTGTGCTGTCTATTGTGTGGAATTTCACCCTTAACCGCAGGTACACTTTTAAATCTGCCGCCAATGTGCCTGTGGCAATGGCAAAGGTGTTCGGGTTTTATTTGGTGTTTACGCCGCTGTCCACCTATCTGGGCAACGTAGCGGAAAGCGCGGGGGTTAACGATTTTATTATTCTTGCTGTAACCATGCTGGCAAACTTTGTACTGGAATTTCTGTTTTGTAAGTTCGTGGTGTACCGCGGCAAAGAAGATACGCTGGGAAAATAAAGGTTGCGTATGGTATCTTAAAAATGCAGGATTTAATCCAAAACAGCCGCGGTACTGTCCGCGGCTGTTTTTATTTTCTGTAATGGCTTGGTGGGACACCGAAATGTTTTTTGTAACAGCGGGTGAAATAGTTGGCATCTGCAAATCCGCAAAGCGCGGCGATTTCTCCTACCGATTTAGCGCTGTGGGCAAGCAGTTTTCTGGCTTCTTCCAGTCGCAGAATGGTAATATATGCTATGGGGGTAAGCCCAACGACGTTCTTAAACTTCCGTGAAAAATGCGCAGGCGTGTACCCGAACATTTCGCTTAAAGCCGCAACCGTTAACTCGTCGTGGAAATTCTCTCCGATATAGGCGATGCACGCTTGTATCACGGCGTCTTTCTTGTGGGTATCCACCGACACAAGATTGTTGCTCACCAACGTATCTAAAAGCGCGTACACGTGAGAGATGAGACCCAAAGATGCTTCTCGTTCTTGTGTACATATGGTGTCCAAACAGCGAAGGGTGGCAGGGTCGGCGGTAACGGGGCGCAGTTTTGCGGTGCCGTCCGAAAGGGCGGAAAGCCATTGTTGACAAACGGCGGTTTCATTCAAAAAAGATTGCAATTCAAACATCAACAGGTCGTATTCCACGCCTTCTTCACAAGAGCGTCCTTTATGGATGGTCTTAGGCGGGATGATAACTACCTCACCTGCCCGCACGATAAATATGGCATTGCCGTGCTCTACCGTCATCGATCCTTCCCGCACCCGCAGCAATTCCATGCGATCATGCCAATGCAAGCGAAAACACGGCGTGAACGGCGGGAAGTGCAACCGCCTTGCATGAATAGCCGCTTCGGAATATTGTACCGCGTCCAATTCTTTGGTGCTGTCGCGCATAAAAACACCCCAATATCAAAAAAATGCTAAATTTTGCCGCTTTTATCCTATGTATTGTATATGTTTTATGCTAACATAAAGTTAAAAGAAAATCAACTGGGGGAGTGGATTTTATGAAAACGTTAACGGTTGCTTTAATTGGCGCGGGTCAACGCGGTGATATTTACACCACGCAGATGTGTGAATGCCCCGAACAACTGAAAGTGATTGCGGTGGCAGAGCCGATTGCGGGGCGCCGCGAAAAAGTACAGAAACGGCACGGTATCGCGGATGATATGTGCTTTGAAACGGGCGAAGAATTGTTGCAACGCCCGAAATTGGCGGATATTGCGCTGATTTGTACGCAGGATAATCAACATTATCATATGGCAATGCAGGCGATTGCCCAAGGGTACGACATTTTACTGGAAAAACCCGTCGCGCCCACCGCGCAGGAATGTGTGGATATTGCGTTGGCGGCAAAAGAAAAAGGTGTTAAAGTACTGGTTTGCCACGTGTTGCGGTATACGCCGTTTTTCAATAGGGTGAAACAACTCATACTGGATGGCACGGTGGGTGAAGTGCAGTCGGTGGTCCACGTGGAAGCGGTGGGCAATGTGCATCAAAGCCACAGTTTTGTGCGCGGCAACTGGCATAGCGAGCAAGACTCTTCCATGATGCTACTCGCCAAAAGCTGTCACGATATAGACATTCTGCAATGGTTGCTGGATAAACCCTGCAAGAAGGTGCAATCGTTCGGTTCTCTCACGTATTTTACCGAGAAAAACGCACCGCAAGGCGCCCCTGTGCGCTGTATCGACGGCGGTTGTCCGATAGAGGACACCTGCCCCTATAACTGCAGAAAACTTTACTATGAGCGCAAGGACACGTGGTTCAGACCTGCGTGTGCCCGCGATTTTGCAAAAGGCGAGATACCTACCGACCAAGAGGTTATGCAAGCTTTGCAAAACACCGATTACGGCTTGTGTGTGTTCCACGCGAACAATGACGTGGTGGATCATCAAGTGGTCAATATGGAATTTGACGGCGGTGCAACCGTGTCGTTCTCCATGAATGCGTTCAACGAGGGCGGACGGTATATCCGCATTTTCGGTACGAAAGGCGAATTGTACGCCAATATGTCTGCCGAAGAAATCACGGTATATATCTTTGAAGGCAGAAAACACCACAGCGTGCCTGTTACTGCCATCGGAGAAAGCATTATATACGGTCACGGCGGCGGTGACCAAGGTTTAGTTGCCGAAATGTACGAGTATTTCCAAGGTAATTACAGCGGTTATCGGGCGGCGGATATTGAAACGTCGGTGAAAAACCACCTTATCTGTTTTGCCGCCGAAAAGGCGCG
>JAZPXM010000013.1:0-6999 GCA_045543675.1 Acutalibacteraceae bacterium | reverse complement strand
TTTCAACGCGTGTGAGGCACCTGCCAAGATGGGCACTTTCTCGCAATATGACCATCCGCATACCTTGGCGCGTTACGCCGAAATCGCCGATTATTTGGGACTCGGCGGCAATAATGACCAAGAAAAACTCGAAAATCTTATCAAGGCTATCAATGACCTCAAAGTCAGAGTGGGTATCAAAGCTACCATCAAAGACTACGGTGTTGACGAAAAAGATTTCCTTGACCGTTTGGATGATATGGTGGAACAAGCGTTTGATGACCAATGCACCGGCGCAAATCCCCGTTACCCGCTGATGAGCGAAATCAAGCAAATGTACCTGAATGCGTACTACGGTAACCACTTTACGGAAACCGAAAAACCCACCGCCGTCCATAACGCGTAAAAAGGGAGGTAAAGGACCATGAAATTTGATGAAATCATTGCTGTAAGAAACGATAAGACCGTTTACCGCGACGGGAACCGTTGCATCAAAGTGTTTAACGAAGATTACTCCAAAGCCGATGTCCTCAACGAAGCGCTCAACCAAGCCAGAATTGAAGAAACGGGCTTGAATATCCCCAAAATTATAGAAGTTACCATGGTGGACGGGAAATGGGCGATTGTATCGGAACACATCCAAGGCAAAACGTTGGCGCAGCTTATGGAAGAAGACCATGAGAAAAAAGATGAGTACCTGGAACTTTTTGTGGAGGTGCAACTGACCATACACGCTCAAAAAAGTCCGTTGCTCAACAAACTCAAAGATAAAATGAACCGCAAGATTTCCGCCACCGAATTGGATGCCACCACGCGTTACGAATTGCATACCCGTTTGGAAGGTATGCCCAAGCATAATAAAGTTTGCCACGGTGACTTCAACCCGTCCAATATCATCCTTGCCGAAGACGGTACGCCGTATATTCTTGACTGGGCTCATGCAACACAAGGTAATGCTACTGCCGATGCGGCACGCACGTACTTGCTGTTCTGCTTGAACGACGACACCGACACCGCCAAAAAATATCTGGATTTGTTCTGCAAAAAGAGCAACACTGCCAGACAATACGTTCAAAAATGGATGCCGATTGTTGCGGCTTCGCAGTCGGTCAAAGGCAACGCCCACGAACGTGAATTCCTGCTTTCTTGGGTTGATGTGGTGGATTACGAATAATCTGAACATAAAAAAAGACGGTCACTGACCGTCTTTTTTTATGTTCACTTACCGTTTATGTTTTGTGCGCACCGTTTGGCTTCCCTGTGGATTTTTTCAATATCCAAGGTGGTAAACTGTCCGTTACGGTACAGCACCTTGCCGTCTGCCATGGTCAGTAACACCTGCGTGTTTCCGCCGTACAAAATATCCGAAAGGGGAGAGCCGAGCAAGGTGTTGGTATCCCACAATACCAAATCCGCACGAAAACCAACCGCTACATCACCGCAATCGTCGCGCCCTTGCGAAAGTGCCCCCGCGCGTGTACCCATGCTCCATACCGCTTCGGCGGGTAGCACGGTAGGGTCTTGACACATTCCTTTTTGTAAAAGGGCGGCGGTGTGCAATTCGTCCACCATATTCAGCGCATTGTTACTCGCGGCGGAATCCGTACCAACTGCTACCGCAATTCCGGCCTTTTGTAAAGCGGGAATATCCGCCACACCGCTGCCAAGCTTCAAATTACTTTTGGCACAATGTGCTACGGTAACCTTGTTTTCATAGAGTAATTCGCGGTCCGAGTCGGTCAACCATACGCCGTGTGCAATCGTCAGCGGTTGGGATAATACACCCGTTTTTTTCAATACGGCGGTGGGAGTTTTGCCGTGCCGACCCACACAAGCCAAATGCTCGTCACGCGTTTCCGAAACGTGCACTTGCATACGTAACCCGTGTTTTGCCGCAAGTTCTCCCGCATCGTGCAAAATATCGGGACGCGTGGTGTATTCCGCGTGCGGTGCCACGTCGATGCGCAACCGCCCGTCATCGGCGCCGTGAAAATCAGAGATTAGTGCGAGAAGGTCACGGTATGCCGCCAAATCGGCAAAGCGAAGTGACGTATCAAAGCAGGAAATTCCCCGCCCGATATTGGCTTTAATACCGCTTTCCAGCACCGCTCGTGCCGTATCCTCGCAAAAGAAATACATATCACTAAACGCCGTGGTACCGCTTTTTATCATTTCGGCAATGCCCAATAAACTGCTCCAATACACCGCTTCGCCGCTGAGTTTATCCTCAAACGGGAAAATGCGGTCAAATAACCAATTTTGCAGCGGCATATCTTCGCCGTACCCGCGCATGAGCGACATTCCTACGTGGGTATGCGCGTTTGTAAGACCCGCGGTCAGCGTTTTGCCGGTGCCGTCAATAACCTCGTCAAATTCTTGCACAGGGGGGACGTTGTCCACGTATACAATATGAGTACCCTGTACCCCGACAAAGCCGTTTTGACAAACCGTACCGTCGGCACGGATGACCGCAACGTTGCGGAATAGAATGCTCGTCATACTAATTTTTCACCGCATTGACTGCAGAATTGTGCGGTACTGCCGTTTGCCGCGCCGCATTTTTCGCAACGAACGGCGTTTTTGGCAAACATGACTTTTTCTTCCAATTCTTCCAACGCGTGATTCAATTCGTCTAATTGTTCCACACAGGCGTCAATCATGTCGTCAACCGATTCTCCGCTTTTGCGGCTGTCATACACCAATCGTCCCAAACCCTCATGAGCGGCGGCAATGTCGCGCCGGTACTCGGAAATTTTCAGTTTCATTTTCCCCAGTTCCATCCACTCGTCGGTTTTTTTGCCCACCGTTTCGGCGGCGCCTTTGGCATACGATACGACCTTTTCCCAAGCTGCCATGTTTTCCACTCCTTTTCTCATAAATCGTATTTTTACAATTTCATTATAACGGATAATTGCCGAAAAAACAACTATTTCCCCACAAACTCCCGCAGCAGGGCATCAGCGGGTAACTTATCCACCGCAAGCGGCTTGAATTTTTCTAACGCGTTAATCAAATGTTGCACCGTCTCGGCATGCGGACTGTCGGGCGAAATCTCGCGTAACAGCGGTAACAGTTGCGGGCCGAGCATGGCAGGTTCGTACGCGTGAGTGGTGTCAAAAATCACGTCGGCGGTATCCACAAACGGGAACATATACAAATTTTCTCCGCGCACGACTTGCTTCCACATATCCAACGTGTTTTCCAGCGAACTGTTGCGGAACCGATAATCGCGAAGTAAGCGCCGTACCAACCGCAAATCACGGCGGGCAAGCAGTTTATCCCACCCCTCGTATATCGGTAACATCACGTTAATGAAAATCTTAAACACGTTTTCTCGCGGTAAATGTTGTTCCAACACGGGATTGAGCGCATGAATCCCCTCGAAAATCACGACATCGTTTTCGTGTGCACACAACGTTTCGGTATACGGTGCCGGTTGGCGGGTGTGAAAATCAAATACCGGCAATTCGGTACATCCGTCGGTCAATAACTGTGTCATACAATGCTGCAACTGCGGCATATCTAACGCTTCCACAGACTCGTAATCGTGACTGCCGTCGGGCAGTACCGGGGCTTGCCCCAACCCGCGGTAAAAATTATCAAGCGATACAATATGCGCCGCCCTGCCGCGCCGCTTTAACGCTTCGGTCAGTTTCCCCGCCGTGGTGGTTTTCCCCGCCGAGGATGGGCCCGATAACATGACCAAGCAGCGGTTCGGCATGTGTTCGCATAACACGGCGGCAACGTCGTCCACCTCATGGAAATATCGTGCATTTTCGGCGGCGATAAACGCATCGGCATCGTTCGTTAGCGCTTCGTTAATACCGTCTACCGTCAAAGAACGGGGATTCGTGATGGGCTTCATGTTCTCATCCTTTCGTAAAATGTTCGTACATTGTCTTTACGATTCAGCATTTCCTGTAACGAGTCGTTGTATTCGTACGGAAACTTATAATTAAAAATACGTTCTAAATATTCGCTGTGCGGTTTTTTGAGTTTGGATACCGCGCCCGCACCGCACGCTAAAATGGTATGCGTTTCGTCCATGATATACACGTTGTATAGTCCGTCTTTACCGTCCTTTGCCCAACCGACATTTTCTTGATTACCTACCGTTCGGCTTTGTCGGTACAGGTAATAGGGGTGGTAGTCTGCGCTTGACAAGCACTGCGCACTGTGCGCGACCATACGCGCCGCATCGTCAGCGGTGCGGTAATCGGCGCGTTTTTGCAAGTTGAGATTTGCGGCACGCTTCATGGATAGCGTATGCACCGTCACGCTTTCGGGTGACAAGGATAAAATACCGTCCATGGTATTAACAAAACTTTCATAGCTGTCACTCGGCAACCCCGCAATCAAATCGGTGTTGATATTATCGTGACCCACACGGCGCGCCAAATCAAACGCCTCGTAAAACTGCGCCGCGGTATGTTTTCGCCCGATATGCTGTAACACTTCGTCGTTCAGCGTTTGCGGGTTGATGCTGATACGGGATACCCCCGCGGCCTTCAGCACCCGTAATTTTTCTTCGGTGACGGTATCGGGCCTGCCCGCTTCCACCGTGTATTCCCGCACGTGCGATAAATCGTACTGCTTGGCAATACAATCGGTCAAAAATCCCAACTGTTCGGCAGATAACGTGGTCGGCGTACCGCCGCCGAAATACACCGTTTCCAGCCGCAGCCCTAAGGATTTTGCTAACTTTCCCGTATAAGCGATCTCCTTACACAGCTGCTCCACATACACGGGGATGAGTTTTCTCGCCTGTACCACCGTTTGGGACACAAAAGAGCAATAATCACAGCGGGTAGGACAGAAAGGAATGGAAACGTACAAACTGAACGAATCGGGACGGGACAATGCCAGCAGCTTATCCTCCGCCTGCAGGGTGGTGCGGCAGAGCGCACGCTTTTCGTCCCCTACCAGCAATTTGTCACGAAAGTAGGCGAGCGCCGCCTCTTCCCCATTCTCCCGCACCAAACGGCGGAGCAGTTTGACCGGGCGAACCCCCGTCACCAAGCCCCAACCGTGTGTAAAGCCAAGAAGCTTTACAAGTAAACGGTACAGCAGCGTACACAATTCCAGCTCACAGCGGTCGGAAAAGTCCTCGCCACCGACGGAAACGGCGCTTTCTGCCGTTTCGTCGAAGCTATCCAGCCACACGCGACAGGCAAGGCGGGCACCGTCAGCTGTCGTCCGCATGGTACACACCACCGTCAGTCCGTGCGCTTCGGTGGGCTGTTCCTCGTGGTGGGTTATGATCTTTTCCAGCGGCAAAAAAAGCCGACAAACGTTCTCACACTCAAAGTGGAAGTCATTACCTACTAAATACAGGTGCATAGATAGCTCCTTTTAACGCATATAGGGATTGGTGCGGATCTCCTGACCGATGGTGGTGGCGGGTCCGTGACCGGAATACACCGCCATATCCTGCGGCAGAGTTGCCAGCCGCCGCAGAGAGCGTAGCATTGCCATATCGTCCCCGCCGGGAAAATCCGTCCGTCCGATGCTACCGCAGAACAGGGTATCGCCGGAAAAGACTACATCCTCCCCTACCAGACAGATACAGCCGGGGGTGTGACCGGGGGTCTCCCACACGGTAAAGGACATCGACCCGACCGTCAGCGTATCCCCCTCCCGAAGAATGCGATCGGGGGTCAGTGACACCATCCGCTTCGCCATCAGGCGGGCAGACAGGTTGCGAGAGGGATCCGCCACCGCAGGCGCATCTCCGGCACCTACGCACAGCGGCGCGTCGGTTGCCTCGCAAACGCCCTGTGCGCCCTCCATATGGTCAAAATGGGCGTGGGTGAGCACCACGGAGGTGACCTCAAGCCCTTCTTCCTTGATAACGGCTAAAATGCGGTCGGGGTAGCAGGCGGGATCGATCACGACCGCCTTCTTCTCATCGTCCCAGACGATATAGCAATTGGTGCCCAGGGCACCCAGGACAAGCTGTCGGATATTCATTTACCGCTCCCCCTTTTTCCACACGTCGGTGTCTAACAGGATGGTTACGGGACCGTCGTTGAGCAGGCGCACCTTCATATCCGCACCAAACTCGCCGGTCTGTACGTCCTGCACACCCTCCTGCCGCAAACATTCCGTAAAATGCTCGAAAAGCGGAAGCGCCTGTTCGGGTCGTGCCGCACCGAAGAAGTCGGGACGGCGACCACGGGCGGTGTTGGCGCACAGGGTGAACTGGGAAACCGCCAACACGCTGCCGCCTATGTCCAGCACGGACAAATTCATCTTATCCTGCTCGTCGCAGAACACACGCAAGCCCGCTACCTTTTTCGCCAGCAACTCCGCCTCGGCGGCGGTGTCTTCCTGGCACACACCCACCAACAACAAAGCGCCGTTGCCGATGGAGGCGATCTGCTGCCCGTCTACGGTGACGGAGGCCTCTGTTACACGCTGAAATACTGCTTTCATTCTGACTCTTCCTTACATATGACCTGTGCGCTGGACGGCATCTACGCCGTCAATGGCACTGAGTTTTTTGATCACCATCTGCAGATGCTCCACGCTGTTGACCGCGATGGTCATAGACATCACCGCACCGACCTCTTGGTCACGCGCATTAACGGAATGCACAGGAATGTGCATTCCCGCCAGCAAGGTGGTGACCTTAAGAAGCAGGTTGTTGCTGTCGTGCGCCACGATACGCAAATTCGCGTGGAATTCGGTATTTACCGACTGTTCCCAATGCACCGTGACCCACCGCTCCTTGTTGGGGGCGGTGGCGATATCGCGCGGCACATTGCTGCAGTCGCGGCGATGGATGGACACGCCATAGCCACGGGTGATGAAGCCAATAATCTGATCACCCGGCACCGGGTTACAGCACTGGGCAAACTTGACCAGGCAGTCCTCCACATCGTCGATGATAACACCCTCATTGTGGTGGTGGCGACGAGGTGCCGGCGTAGACGGCAGTACCGTCGGAGCCAGCGACGCCTGCTCATCCCGCAACATACGGGAATATTCCTCTTTCATACGGGGAATGAGCTTGGACAG
>JAZPXM010000012.1:0-4704 GCA_045543675.1 Acutalibacteraceae bacterium | reverse complement strand
AGCGGTGGTGGAGGGATATATCCCCCAGTCTTTCGCCTACGGCGAAATCCAGCCCCCTTTAGGCAAGGGGGCCAAGTGCATCCGCAAGTTTCATCAAATCCCTAACCGCAACACCCTTAGCGGGGGGTATTACTCCATATTCTCCGTTAACACCATAATAGCTGACAATGCCGCTATCGGTGCGGTTTCGCACCGCAAAATGCGCGGCCCTAAGGTCGCCAATACGGCACCGTTTGCTGTCAGCGTTTCGATTTCCGCAGGTGCAATACCACCCTCAGGCCCCACAAACACCGACAAAGTGTCCTTCCACGTGGGTGCCAACGCGGTAAGCGGCGCGCCGCCGCATTCATAAAACACCACCGTATTTTCATCTGCCATTCTTTGCGCCGCCTGTTTAAAGGTGATCGGCATTTCCACCGTCGGCAAAATACCGCGTCCGCTCTGTCCCGCCGCTTCGTCTGCAATCTTTTGCAGACGGGCGGTTTTTTTCGTGTCCCGCTCGCTCAATTTTGCAATACTGCGGGCGGTCACCACGGGAACGATGCGGGTAACACCGAGTTCCACCGCTTTTTGGATGATCCATTCCAATTTATCCCCTTTTGGCAATCCTTGATACAAGGTCACCGCCACCGTCGGCTCGGACACGGTTTTTGTACGCGATACCACCGTCAGCGTTACGCTTTCGGGGGAAACAGCGGCAATCTCGCAGTGTAGATCTTCCCCTTTGCCGTTGCATACGGTCAAGGTTTCCCCCGCCTGCATCCGCAACGAGCAAGCAATATGACGCGCATCCTGCCCGTCGATTACAAGGGTGTCCCCTTGCACATTTTCTAAAAAGAAGCGCGGCATAGTATCACCTCGTACACTTTAACGCTACCCACCCGCCGTGGGTAAACCGTTCGGTAACGGTAAAGCCCGCTTCTGCCAAGGCGGGAATCACGTCTTTTTCGCGGGTATCTATAATGCCCGACACAATATAGGTGCCACCCGCCTTCAGGAAAGGGCGCACCGCGGGAGACAGCATAATGATCGCGTCCGCCACAATGTTGGCAACCACGACGTCATATTCGCCTGTCACCTTATCCACCAAATCGCCGTGTACTATCGTGTACCGCGGCGCTTTTAAACCGTTTTCTTCGCCGTTTTCAATGGCGGTGCGTACCGCCAGCGGGTCAATGTCCACGCCGAAAGCGCTTTCAGCGCCCAACAGACACGCCGCAATGGATAAAATACCGCTGCCGCAACCCACATCTAAAAGGGTGTCCCCCGCCTGCAAGGTGTTTTCCAACACTTCCAGTACCAAGCGAGTGGTATCGTGTCCGCCTGTGCCAAAGGCCATACCGGGGTCGATTTTTAACACGCTTCTGCCTTGCGCCAATTCTCCCGCATCTTCCCAAGACGGACAAACCAACAATTTCTCGCCGATCTGGATGGGTTTAAAATATTTTTTCCAGTTATTCGCCCAATCTTCTTCCCGCACCTGCGCGGCAGTCACTTCATAACCAATACCCGCCGCGGTCAACCGTTCGCCTAAAAACGCAACGGCTTCTGCGGGATTGACTTCGGGAGAAATATACAGATGAATACGCGATTTTTCGCGGTTTTTTGCCAACAGATCCGCGTCGATCAAGTCAATACGTGCAATTTCCTTGGCGCCCTGCTCCAAATCGCTGTAATCTTCAATATAAATGCCGTACGGCACGGTCATATTCGCAATCGCCGCCGCTTCATCCGTATCTGCGGTGGCAACGGTCAAACAAATTTCGGTCCAGTCCATAATAAACTCCTTATAAAGCGTATTTGTTGAATACGGGAATTTTCCGCAACACAGCGGTCAGCAACAGCGCCGCGCCGCTGACGATCACGGTCAGCAACGGCACCGACAGCAGCGGTGTCACGGTAAGTGCGGTAAACCCTAACCGATGCAACAGCATATTGAAAAGGTCGTGGGTCAAATACACGCCAAAGCTCGAAGCAGACAAAAAGCCGATACATTTTATCGCTTTGTCGGAATAGGTTTTATTTTCAAAACGTGCACGGAAGAACAAAAATACCGCCGCGGCTTCAAAAAATGTATTGGGAAGCAGATATTCGTACAAAGCACCGTCTGCTTGGCCGGTCAAATAACCGCCGACACCCGTAATTGCCGCGGTGAATAAAAAGGACACAACCCCTGCCGCATACAGCAGGTGACGTACGCCTTTTGTCGGCGGATAGCGATACAAGTGGTTGCCCAGCATAAAGTACCCGACATAGCCGCCAACAAAACCTAAGGACAGTTTGTTGGATTGAATTTCCACAAAATTGGCAAGCGGCGTTACCAACATTACCGCATTTTCTAAGAAATGGCACACAAAACACAACACAAGGAAATAGAAAGACAGCGTTTTATCCGCCGCAATATGGCGTAAAAACGGCACCACCAAATAAAAGCCGATAAGCATCAGTAAAAACCACAAATGATAATGTCCGAACATGGTGTTTTTGACAGCACCTGCCAATGCACCAAAGCCCAACGCTTCGCCGCGCAGAACTATACCCGCTACCGCGTACACTCCCGACCATACCGCAAAACTTACCGCGATGCGCAGAATGTTTTTGGAAAAAAGTTTCTTTATCGGTTGGTCTTTTGCGGGATCTAAGAACAGCACACCCGAAATCATGCAAAACGCGGGCACGCAAAACCGCACAAGACTATCGAAAATATTGAGTATCTGCCAATCCAACGTAGCAGGGTCGGCAACACGCCACGCGCTGTCTGCGCCTTGAAAATTGCCCGTAAAAGTATGCAAAAACACCATCGCCAAAATAGAGGAAATGCGCAGGATATCTAACCATATTACCCGTGTCTTTTGTTCGCTCATCGTTCTACTCCCCTACAATTTCTTCTAATGCCGCCAAGGTTTTTGCGGTATCAAACGTCGTGTACCGCACTTCCAGTATATCGCCCGCCGCAATACTTTTACCGCCGTGCGCGTTGTCGCTTTCCCCGCTTTGCGGATGGGTGACCGACAACACGAACGACCCTTCCGGCCACAAAATGTCCCGTACTTCTTTACCAACGGCAAATGCACTTGCCGCCACCGTGACGGTGGTGGTTGCGGTGTGGCTGGTCTTGCCGCGACGGGTGTTTGCCGCACGCACTTCACTGACGTGGTCGGTAATAGATTCTGCACCGAATAATGCGGGAATAATAAAACTCATCAGCGCCGTGATAATGACCGCTAAAATGTTATCTGTCAGCGACAATGCTTCTACCGAGAATACGATTGCAATCAGCGGCGTTTTCATCATTCCCGAAACGGATGCGGTAATGCCAAACAGTATAAACGCCGTCTGTAACGCAGGGTCCATACCCAGCGCCACACATATCCTGCCTAAAATAGCGGCGAGCAACGCACCCAGCGCCATAATCGGTAAAAACAGACCGCCCGTTACGCCGTTACAGTTTGCTGACAGCGTCAGCACCGTGCGCACCACCAGCAAGACCGCCAAAACCGCCAGCGGCGTGGTGTGCAAAAACAACGTTTCAATCAGATGATGCCCCGTGGAAACGCAGGAAAAGGACAGCATACCCGCCGCCACCGTCAAAGCGTATACTATCAGCAACTTATAACGGGTATGTATCCGCAAACGCTCGTTAAACAAACGGTGTAAGCGACGGTAGACCCATAAAAATGCTACCGCAAACAAGCCACCTGACACACCTACCAGTAACGGTATCCACAGGTCCCGTGCTTGCAAGGCAGGCAATGCAAATGCGTGGAATAACTGTTCGCTGACACCTAACAGCGGACACAACACCGCCGATACCAGCCGTGCAAACAGCACCGCCACCGACGAAACGATCAATATAAGCGGAGACAACCGCCCGTGCGCTTCTTCTATGGCAAACAAGATGCCGCTGATGGGCGCGCCCGTTGCGGTAGAAAATCCCGCACATGCGCCGCCGGTCATAGAAAGACGTGTCCACCCTTTGCCTTTGCGGGTAACACGTGTCCCCGCTTTGCCAAGCGCCGTACCTATCTGCACGGCAGGACCCTCATTGCCAAGCGGCACACCGATAGTAAAGGATAACAAGGATAAAAGGGTGGTGCCGACAAGGTTTATCAGCGGTCGAAATGAGATACTGCCGCGTAACGCCGCAATGGACGTCGGGATACCGCCGCCTTGCAAGGTGGGCATCCATTTGTATATAGCGGCAACGATAGCGGCAACCACACCTAACACGCAAAGGAGCGGTATCGCCCAGATACTGTGCTCTTGCAGTATGCCGTAGCCGACTTCGGAGAAATGTATAGCTTTGCTTGCCAAGAACTTATACAGCACTACAGCCGCACCCGTTAAGGTGCCCGAAACCGCACCGTATACGACGGCAGGGAGTATTTCGTCTTCCAAATACCGCTTGTTGATTTTCTTGCGCATACCGTTACCCGCCTTTCATCGTATTACCGTATTATCCTACCACAAACGGACAAGTTTTGCAACACGTTTTGACGGCATTCACGGGCGGGCGCAGAGACCCGCCCCTACGATAATACCTGGAGTGGGTACGTAGGGGACGGGTTTCCCGTCCCGTTTCGTATTCATTAACGGGCAGTCGAGACGCCTGCCCCTACGGTAACATTTATTGTATGTGCACCCCTCGCCTCCCTTGCCCTAAAGGGAGGGTACTCCCCTGACAGGGGAGATGGGCGAAGCCCA
>JAZPXM010000011.1:0-7216 GCA_045543675.1 Acutalibacteraceae bacterium | reverse complement strand
GATATACGCTTCGCGTATGATAGGCGTGAATAGTATATCATCACAATACCTACCCAACCCGTTTTTTCGACAAAATTACCCAAAAATATTCCCCCACAGCGCAAAAAAAGTGAGTGTTTGAACAATTTTCAAATTTTTCTTGTTTTTTATATGAAAAATATGGTATACTACTTTGTAGATAATGGCGCGCCACCGCTGTATGCTTGCGGCCGAAAAAGGGGCGGCGTATCTGCATTTTACTGGGGGTGTTTACCGTGTCTTGCGACCTGCATTGTCACACAAAACTGTCCGACGGCTCTGTCGGTATCGAAGAACTCATTTCTCTCGCCAAACGGCGTGGCCTAAAGGCGATTGCGATCACCGACCACGACACCTTTGCGGGTGCGATACGCGGCGTGAACATCGGTAAGCGCTTAGGCATTACCGTCATTCCCGGTGCCGAACTGTCTGCAATAGACCCTGCTACCGGCAGAAAAGTACATATTTTATGCTACAACTGCGAAGTGGCGGCGCGATTGGAAGGCGTGTGCCATCGCACGTTGGAAAGCCGTAAAAAAGCGGCAACCGAAATGCTCAGAAAGGTGATGCGGTATTATCCGCTCCCGCCCGAAATGGTGGTACGTGCCGCCACGGGCAGCGCGGCTGTATATAAACAGCACATTATGCACGCGCTGTGGGAAGCCGGTTACGCTGACGGCATTTACGGCAAAGTATTCCACCGTTTGTTTAATAAAGAAAACGGTATGGCACGCGTGGAAATAGAATATCCCGATGTACGCGAAGTGCTGGATCTGATTCACAGCGCAGGCGGTATCGCCGTGTTGGCGCATCCGTATGAATACGACAGCATCGATCTTATGCACGAACTCGTAAAAGAACAGCGGTTGGACGGCATAGAAGCGGTGCATCCCAGCCAGAATGAAGAACAGCAACAGGCGTTGCGCGATTTCGCGGCAGAAAACGGCTTGCTGGTCACCGGCGGCTCGGATTTTCACGGTATGTACAGTTCCGGTGCGCGTGCGGTAGGCAGTACGTCGGTAGAAGATGAACTGGCAGATGCGTTACTTAGTTATAAAAAGGCGGCGGCAAAATGAGTTACCGTTACAAGACCCGCGGTGTGTGTTCGCGGGAGATCCTTTTCGATATACAAGACGGCAAACTGTGTAACGTCCGTTTTGTGGGCGGTTGTAACGGCAATACCCAAGGTATTGCCAAATTGGTAGAAGGTATGGATGCCGATGAAGTGGTACGTCGCTTACGCGGGGTAAGCTGTAACGGCAGAGGCACTTCCTGTCCCGATCAGTTGGCACTTGCTATTGAACAATCCAAAACTTAAGTATTAAGGAGGGTTTGTATATGCAAAGATTTGAAAATGATGACGATATGAAGATCGTCGGTGCGGAACAACCCGAAAAAGTAGACACTGCGGCGCAGTGGAGTGAACAGAAAGCAAACGGCAACATTGAGCGTGCACACCGTCTGGGCAAGGTGCTTGCACAGCAGTTGTTGAATATTCAGGAAGATGACAATGCGATGTTGCTGCAAAAGCAGATGTTGTTTACCTTTACGATTGATACCGTCGGTCCGACCTTGTTGCCGGATGAACTGTTGGTGGAGACTGCCCGCGCGACCTTTTTTGAACGGTTGCGGGATTTATTGCCCGACTTCGAAGCGACCATGCATCGTCTTGGTGCATTTACGTTCTATCGTTTGGCAGTGGACGGGTATCATCCCGCGGCATTGCCTGCCGTGAAAATCGGCGCGATGTTTGCCGCACTCTGCGGGCAAGCGGAAGATAAAGACACAAAAGAACAAGGCGCACGGTTGTTTATCGCGTTTGTAAAACGCTTGGAAGAAACCGTCAGCATGGTAGAATTTGTGTAAATATGCTGAAAAATCCGTTTCCGCAGAAACGGATTTTTTGTTAGGGAGATATATATGCAATTACCTGAACAGTTTTGTGAAAGAATGCGGCGCTTGCTCGGTGATGCGTATGACGCATTTATAGCAAGTTATGATGCACCTGTCCGCCGCGGCGTGCGGGTGAACACGCTGAAAAGTGATATAGATACGGTGGTTTCTGCCTTCCCTGCGACACCGGAACATACGCCGTTTGCAAAGGATACCTTTTATCTGGATACGCCGCACAAGGCGGGCGCAGACCCGCTGTTTCACGCGGGGGCATACTATATGCAAGAACCGTCTGCCTCTTCTGCGGTGACGGTATTGGCGCCGCAACCAAACGAAAAAATTTTGGATATGTGTGCCGCGCCCGGCGGTAAATCCACCCAAATAGCGGCGGCGCTTAACGGTACGGGCCTTTTGTGGAGTAATGAATACGTGCGCGCACGCGCCCGTATTTTAGAGCAGAACATTGAACGGTGCGGTGTAAGAAATGCGGTGGTGTCCAACGCGGCGCCTGCCGATCTTGCCAAGCACCTTGGCGGCTTTTTCGACCGTGTATTGGTGGATGCGCCTTGCTCGGGGGAAGGCATGTTCCGTAAAGAACCCGACGCGTTGAGCGGTTGGAGTGAGCAAGCGGTAAAAATGTGTGCTGACCGCCAGCGCGACATTTTAATGCGTGCCGCGGATACGGTGCGCGCAGGTGGTGTGCTGGTGTATTCCACCTGCACCTTTGCCCCTGAAGAAAACGAATGCACGGTGGCGTGGTTTTTACAAAACCGTGACGATTTTGAACCGATGCCGATAGACGTCACGTTCGGCAGAGCAGGATTTGGGTTTGAAACGGTAGCGTCGTTTGACCAAACGGTGGAGCAAGGCAGATACGACCCCCGTGCGTGCCGCCGCATCTTTTTAACCGATGGCGGAGAAGGGCATTTTATTGCGGCATTTCGCAGGACAACAGCCGCGGAAACCGACAATGTAAAACCGTTTGCATATCCAAAAAACGACCCTAACGAAAAGGCGGCAAAAGCCTTGTATGCAGAACTTTTTACAGATGAAATATACGGTACACCGATGACGGTGGGGGATACGGTACGGTTGTTACCTGCCGCTTTGCCCGATTTAAAGGGGTGCGGCGTGTTGGCGGCAGGTGTAGCGTTTGCACAGGTGAAAAAAGGCAGGTTGGAACCCGCACACAGCGCGTTTGCCGCGGCAAAAGCGGAAAACTGCCGACGGGTAGCATCATTTGATGCGACAGACCCTCTGTTGCGCGCCTTTTTGCACGGTGAAGAGATCGCTTTTGACGGTGAAAACGGATACACCGCCGTGGCGGCAGCAGGCGCGGTTTGCGGCTTCGGCAAGGTGTCGGGCGGACGGCTGAAAAATCGCTATCCGAAAGGTTTGCGACTTTTTTGATATTTTTTTCACAATATACTTGCAATAAGGTGAAAAATCGGTTAAAATACAAAATGGAAAAATTCGGGATTGCAAAGCAATACCCGACCTTTATAAAAGAAAGGGAGTAAGAAAATGAGCTATTTGAGCAAAAAAAGCGTAGAAGATTTGAAAGTTGCCGGCAAGAGAGTACTTGTGCGCTGTGACTTCAACGTGCCGTTGAAAGCGGGCGTCATCACCGACGAAAACCGCATCGTGGCGGCATTACCCACCATTCAGTATTTGATTGACAACGGTGCAAAGGTTATCCTTTGTTCTCACCTCGGCAAGCCGAAGGGCGAACCCAAACCCGAACTGTCTTTGGCACCTGTAGCGGTACGTCTTTCCGAAAAACTCGGCAAAGAGGTCGTGTTTGCGGCTGACGACGAAGTTGTGGGCGAAAACGCAAAAGCGGCTGTTGCGGCGATGAAAGACGGCGACGTTGTGCTGCTGCAGAATACCCGTTATCGTGCCGAAGAAACCAAAAACGGTGAGGCGCTGTCCAAAGAATTGGCTTCCTTGGCTGACCTGTTCGTAAACGATGCGTTCGGTGCGGCACACCGTGCACATTGCTCCACCGTGGGTGTGGCTTCCTACGTGGAAGAGTCCGCTAACGGTTACCTGATGGCAAAAGAGGTAAAATATCTCGGCGCTGCGGTCTCCAACCCTGCCCGTCCGTTCGTTACCATTTTGGGCGGTGCGAAAGTTTCGGATAAACTCAACGTTATCGAAAACCTTTTGAACGTTGCGGACACCTTGATTATCGGCGGCGGTATGGCGTATACCTTCCAGTATGCGTTGGGCAACGAAATCGGCAAATCTTTGTTGGATGCCGAAAAAGTGGATTACTGCAAAGATATGCTCGCGCGTGCAAAAGAAAAAGGCGTTAAAATCCTGCTTCCCGTTGACTGCGTAGCGGCGGCGGCATTCCCGGACCCGATCGATGCACCGATTGAAACGACTGTATACAAAACCGGCGAATTGCCCGCAGAATTGATGGGTCTTGACATAGGTCCCGAAACCGGCAAACTGTTTGCAGAAGAAATCAAAAATGCAAAAACCGTTATTTGGAACGGTCCGATGGGCGTTTCCGAAAACCCCGCGCTTGCTAACGGCACTATCGCTGTTGCGAAAGCAATGGCGGAATCCGACGCCATCACCATCATCGGCGGCGGCGACTCTGCGGCGGCTGTTAACAATCTCGGCTTTGGCGACAAGATGACCCACATCTCCACCGGTGGCGGCGCTTCTTTGGAATTCCTGGAAGGTAAAGAATTGCCCGGCATTGCGGCGATGACTGATAAATAAAGGAGATTGTTACAATGGGCAAATATGTAATTGCGGGCAACTGGAAAATGAACAAGACCCCCGCACAGGCGAAAGAACTGATTGAAGCTATCCGTCCTTTGGTTGCGGATGCTGCGTGTGACGTTGTGATCGGTGTACCGTTTGTTGACCTGCCGGTAGCATTGGAAGCGACCAAGGGCACCAACATCGGTGTAGCGGCGCAGAACTGCCACTGGGAAAAAAGTGGTGCTTTCACCGGCGAGATCTCTGCGGAAATGCTCAAAGAAATGGGCGTTGGCTATGTTATCTTAGGTCACAGTGAACGCCGTACCTACTTCGGCGACACCGACGTAACCGTACAGAAACGTACCCGTGCTGCGTTGGATGCGGGACTTACCGTTATCCTTTGCGTAGGCGAATATCTTGAACAGCGTGAGCAGGGTATTACTGCCGAAGTGGTAGATATGCAGGTGAAAGTGGCTTTGGGCGGCGTGTCCGAACAAGAACTGTCCCGCATTAT
Organism: Acutalibacteraceae bacterium; assembly: GCA_045543675.1. Taxonomy (GTDB): domain Bacteria; phylum Bacillota; class Clostridia; order Oscillospirales; family Acutalibacteraceae; genus URNF01. The sequence goes on along the minus strand of JAZPXM010000011.1, from coordinate 2,070 downwards.
CATTGCTTACGAACCCGTTTGGGCAATCGGTACGGGTCTTACCGCGACCGACGAACAGGCGAACGAAGTATGCGCGCACATCCGTGAAACGGTCAAAGGTCTCTATAACGCGGATGCGGCGAAGGCGCTTACCATTCAGTACGGCGGTTCTATGAACGCGGGCAATGCGGCGGGTCTGCTTGCACAGAGCGACGTAGACGGCGGTCTCATCGGCGGCGCTTCTTTGAAAGCCCCCGATTTTGCCACCATTGTTGCGGCGGCGAAATAAAATTAAGCACAAAAGGACGGACGGCTTGCCGTCCGTCCTTTCACACTGTTCACAGGAGCAAAAAGGAGAATGAAAATGAAAAAGCCCTTAACGCTTATTATTATGGACGGCTTTGGCATCAACCCCGACACCTATGGTAACGCGATCGATGCCGCCGCCACCCCGAACCTTTCTAAAATTTTTGCGGAAAACCCGTTTACCACTATCGGTGCTTCGGGTATGGACGTCGGTCTGCCGGACGGGCAGATGGGCAACAGCGAAGTGGGTCATACCAATATCGGTGCAGGTCGCATCGTGTATCAGGAACTGACCCGCATCACCAAGGCGATCAACGACGGCGTTTTCTTTGAAAACGAAGCGTTGCTTTGCGCCATGCAAGCCGCGAAAAAAGACGGTGCCGCTTTGCATCTGGCAGGTCTTTTGTCCGACGGCGGTGTGCATAGCCACTTTGAACACCTGTGCGGTTTGCTGGAAATGGCGAAAAAGCAGGGCGTTCAAAACGTGTTCGTGCACTGCTTGATGGACGGTCGCGACGTGCCGCCGTCTTCGGGTAAAGATTTTGTTGCCGCATTGCAGGAAAAAATGCAGGAGATCGGCGTTGGTAAAATTGCTACCGTTATGGGTCGCTACTATGCGATGGACCGCGATAACCGCTGGGAACGCGTAGAAAAAGCATATGCCGCAATGGTATACGGCGAAGGCGTGGAAAATGCCGACCCCGTTGCCGCAATGCAGGCGTCTTATGAGCAGGAAGTAACCGACGAATTTGTCGTTCCCGTGGTATGTACGGGTAAAGACGGTGTCATTAAAGCCAACGATGCGGTGGTATTCTTTAATTTCCGCCCCGACCGTGCGCGTGAGATCACCCGTACGTTTGTAGACCCTGACTTTAATGGCTTTGACCGCAGAAACGGTTTCTTCCCGTTGACCTACGTGTGTATGACCCAGTATGACGCGACTATGCCTAATGTACAGGTAGCGTTTAAACCCCAGTCGCTGAAAAACACGTTGGGTGAATACCTGAGCGACAAAGGTCTTGCACAGTTGCGTATTGCGGAAACTGAAAAATATGCGCACGTTACCTTCTTCTTTAACGGCGGCGTGGAAAAAGAGTACGACGGCGAAGACCGCGCACTCATTAACTCCCCGAAAGTTGCCACCTATGATATGCAACCCGAAATGAGCGCACCGCTGGTTTGCGACGAAGTGGTAAAACGCATTGAAAGCGGCAAATACGATGTGATCATCTTAAACTACGCAAACTGCGATATGGTTGGTCATACCGGCGTGTTTGATGCCGCAAAAGCCGCTGTGGAAGCGGTGGATACCTGCGTTGGCAAGACGGTAGAAGCCACCTTGAAAATGGGCGGCAAAGTGCTTATCACCGCTGACCACGGTAACGCGGATAAAATGTATGAGCCGGACGGTTCTCCCTTTACGGCGCATACCACATTCCCCGTACCGTTCTGTGTGGTGGGTCACGATTGTGAACTGCGTGAGGGCGGCCGCTTGGCGGACATTGCACCGACCATGCTTAAACTCTTGGCATTAGAACAACCCGCTGAAATGGACGGACAATCTTTGATTAAATAATAAAAAAATGCGATAGTGCGTTGCACTTGAAGTAGTCAATAGTTAGTAGACACAAAAAAGGAAAGAATTAAGTTGCCAGTTCAAGCCTGTATTGGACTGGCGGTTTTCTTTTGAGTTTTCGAACAGGGCGTATGTAATTGAAATAGTAAACGGTATCAGCAACGGTTTTATGAATGTCATCACACTTCCAATATTGGAAGTGTGATGAC
>JAZPXM010000010.1:0-9561 GCA_045543675.1 Acutalibacteraceae bacterium | reverse complement strand
CTCTGCTGAGATATCCAGCGGTAGTGTAACGGTGTATAGTGGCGCCATTGGTAGTCTTAATGTTGGTGGCAACGGGGGTAATTATGCTCTTGGGTATAATGGAAATGGCGCATACGGAACATCTGGAACATCAGGTAACAGCGGTGGCGGCGGTGCCGGTATTCACGGTGATGTAACTGTTAACAGAGGTACCGTTTATGCATGCGGCAAGGGTGGCGGAGCCGGTATTGGCGGTGCGGGCAATGCCAAGCAGAAAAACGGTTCAAATGTTAAAATAAACGGCGGCTATGTGTATGCACAAGGCAGCGGCAACGGTTTTGATATCGGTGGCGGTTATCATGACAGCGTTGGTACCCCTGGAACACTGGAAGTAACCGGCGGAACGTTGGAGTTTGCAACGCATGGTCGTGCTACCAATGTGTCTACGCCTGTATTCAAAAACTGTAGGGTAAAGGGTGCGGGTGCTTATCAGCACGAAGGCACCTACAATGCTGACGGAAAGTTTACGGTAACGGTACAAGATATACGCGTTGATCCTGTCGATTGTGTCGGTTACGATACGGTTACCGTTACTGCCAGCGCTCGTGTTTCTCGATCGAGTAATATTACTACACCGAAACTGAAAGGATACATCTCTTTCAAACTGGACGGACGTGAATTCGCAACAGCATCTATTGCTGATGCGGTGGTTACGGGCGGTGTGGTTACGGCAACTGCCTCGGCAGAATGGGTGGCCGCGGAAGGAGAACATCGTTTGTCGGCAAACTATGTGGCCGGTAATAATGATATGTACGCTTCCGGCGGAACATATACCGAATCGAGTGACATTCCGTTGCACACACATCAATGGAATGATGAATATACCATTGATGTACAACCCACCTGTACAACTTCTGGCTCAAAATCCATGCATTGCGCTCTATGTGATATGCAGAAGGATTTTGCTGAAGTGGATGCAACCGGACATGATTACGCGAACAATCAATGTCAGAACTGTCAGGAGTTTTTACCCTTGATAGTGTTTAAGGATTATGATGGGACTGTTTTAAGCAGCACGTATTATTATTTGGGTGATACCGTAACCGAACCTGCTGCACCTTCCCGTGAGAAAGACAACACGTATACGTATACTTTTATCGGCTGGGACAAAGAGGTCACGGCTTGTGAAGGCGATGCAGTATATACCGCTGTGTACGAATCAACCTTTAGAGAATACACTGTTATTTTCAAAAATTATGATGGCAGCGAATTGCTTCGCACTACCTATCATTACGGAGATTTTGTTGCGGGTCCTTCCGAAACCCCACAAAAACCGTCCGATTCTCGGTATGAATATGTTTTTGCCGGATGGGATTATATGGTTATACCGTGCGATGGTGATAAAGTATATACAGCGGTGTTTACATCAACGTTTATCGAGTATACTGTTACGTTTAGAGACGAAAACGGATCGATTATTTCTCAAAAAGCATACCATTACGGCGATGTGGTAGAAACGCCTGCGCAGCCGAGTAAAGTAGCGGATGCTACATATACATACACCTTTAATGGTTGGGATAAAAACGTCACAACAGTTGTGGGTGATGCAACTTACAATGCCACTTATAAAGCCGCCTACATTGACTATGTGGTTGTCTTCAAAAATACTGACGGTACAATTTTGTCACAAAGAAATTATCATTACGGAGATGCGGTAACGGCACCCGCTGATCCTGTCAAGACGGCGGACGACACCTATACGTACACTTTTGCGGGCTGGGATAAGACGGTTGTCAGTTGCGCGGGTAATGCCACGTATACCGCTACGTATACCAAAGCGTATATTGAGTATACCATCGTGTTCAAGGATTGGAACGGGGACGTGCTTTCCACAAGAATGTACTATTGGGGAGAGAAGATCGTCGCACCGATAGATCCTGTTCGCGCGGCTGATAACACGTATAAATATACCTTTACCGGTTGGGATAAATTGGTGGACTCTTGTGCCGGCGACACTACCTATACGGCGATGTATACACGGCAGTATGTTGAGTATACAGTGGTTTTTATGAACTGGAATGGTGAAGTGTTGTCATCTCGAACGTATTGCTGGGGCGATAAAATCATCGAACCTGCCATCCCTGCCAAAGCGGCAGATAATGTGTATACATATACGTTTGACGATTGGGACAAGACGGTTGTCAACTGTGCGGGTGATGCTGTGTATACAGCCACGTATATAAGTCGGCTGAGAGAATATGCCGTGCTGTTTAAGGATTGGAACGGCAACGTATTGTCCAGTCATATCTACCACTGGGGCGATCAGGTAATCGCGCCGACAGATCCTGTTCGCACAGCAGACCACGCCTATACGTATGCGTTTGGCGGTTGGGATCAGCCGGTGGGAAATTGCAACGGCAACACCATTTACACTGCCACCTATATGCGCCAAGCGATTACGTATACTGTGGTATTTAAGAATTGGAACGGCGACGTGTTGTCCAGCCGTATCTATTGTTGGGGCGATGCCATCACCGAACCTGCCACCCCCGCTAAAGCGGCAGATAATGTATATACATATACGTTTGACGGTTGGGACAGGACGGTTGTCAACTGTGCGGGTGATGCTGTGTATACAGCAACCTATACACCTGTCTATATCTATTATACAGTTGTGTTTCAGGACTGGGACGGTAAGGCGATCGTTGTTGACTACTATCATTGGGGCGACACGGTAATTGTACCCGAAGACCCAGTGGGAGCAGTGGACAGTGAGTACGAGTACGTATTTGCTGGCTGGGATAAAACTGTGACACCCGTCTGTGGAGATGTGACGTATACGGCGACATATACCTATGTCCCCATATTCAACGGCTGGATTGAGGACGACGGCAAGAAAATGTATTACGTTGACGGTGTACCTCGCAAGGGTGAATGGGAAGAGATCGACACCGACTGGTACTACTTTGATGCTGACGGCTATATGGTCACCAACAAATGGATGAAAGACTCCAAAGGGTGGGTATATTTAGGCGCTAACGGTGCGATGCTCACCAATGCGTGGGCGAAAGATTCCAAAGGTTGGTGCTATGTAGGCAGCGACGGTTATGCGGTCACCAACTGCTGGAAGAAAGACTCTGTGGGTTGGATCTATCTCGACGCCAACGGTTCTATGACCAAATCCAAATGGATCTTGGACGGCGGTAAATGGTATTATGTTGACGCTAACGGCTATATGGTGACCAATAAATGGATGAAAGACTCCAAAGGCTGGGTAAAACTCGGCGGTGACGGCGCGATGCTCACTAACAAGTGGACCACCGACTCTAAGGGTTGGTGCTATGTCGGCAAAGACGGTTATGCGGTCACCAACTGCTGGAAAAAGGACTCCAAAGGCTGGATCTGGCTGGATGCCAACGGCTCTATGACCAAGAGCAAATGGGTCAAACACGGCGGCAGTTGGTATTATTGCGATGCTTCCGGCTATATGGTCGCAAACAAATCGATGAAGATCGGCAATAAGACCTACAAGTTTAACGCTTCGGGTGTTTGCACAAACCCGTAAATAAAACAGCAAAAACGGCGTGTCGAAAGACACGCCGTTTTTCTGTTAAAAAATTGCAAGGGGAGCTGTGGACATCGTCCCCCTACGCACGTATATGGTTTTGTGCGTAGGGGCGGCGCCGCAAAACCTGCAAAATCCGCTGTTTTTGTACAAAACGGGACGGGATTTTCGGCTAATCTGCCGAAAATGCAAAAAAACACAAAAATCGTTAAAAAAATAACGATTTTTACTGGCTTTTTTATAAATACTCTGCTATAATGTACGGTGGTGTATGCTATATGCAGAAAACTGCATAAAAAAGCGTACGAAAGACAAGGAGGAAAGGCAATATGCAGAAAAAAATCAGTTCGCTGCCCTTCAAGGGTACACCCGAACAGGCCGCGCAGTTGCAGAAGGTCATCGACGAGAACAAGCACGACAAAAGCCGTCTGATGGGCGTTATGCAGGATGCGCAGAACATCTACGGGTATCTCCCGATCGAAGTACAGCAGATGATCGCTGACGGTATGGGCGTTCCGCTGGAAAAAGTTTACGGCGTGGCGACCTTCTATGCGCAGTTCGCGCTGTCCCCCAAAGGTGAGTACAACATCTCCGTTTGCTTGGGCACCGCTTGCTACGTAAAAGGTTCGGGCGATCTGTTCGACAAAATTTCCGAGATCCTCGGCATTGGTGCTGACGAATGTACCGCCGACGGTAAATTCTCCCTGACCGCTTGCCGTTGTATCGGTGCTTGCGGTCTCGCTCCCGTTCTGACCGTTAACGACGAAGTGTACGGCCGTCTGGGTGTGGATGATATCCCCGGTATTCTTGCTAAATACGGAGCGTAAAGTATGAAAATTTGTACCATTCGTGATCTATTGGACGCCACTGTGGTTGCGGGCGAAGAAAACCTGGGCAAACACGTGTATTCCGCTTGCGGCAGTGATATGATGAGCGACGTGCTCGCTTACGTGAAAGACCAGGCGGTATTGCTCACCGGTCTTGTCAATCCGCAGGTTATTCGCACGGCGGAAATGATGGATATGGTGTGTATCGTGTTTGTACGTTCGAAACAGCCCACCCCCGAAATGATACGTTTGGCGGAAGAAAGCGGTCTTGTACTGCTGGCAACCCGCAAACGTATGTATGAAGCGTGCGGCATTCTGTACAAGAGCGGGCTGGTCGGCAACAAGGTGAAGGAGACGGGCGTATGAGTGAAGTCCTTTCGTTCCACTTTGATGTAGACGGCGAAAACTTCACTTCTGCAGGGCAGGCGTCGGTGCAGGTCAAGAAAAATCTGCGCCAGTTAGGACTCTCCCCTGATATTATCCGCCGTGTATCCATTGCGATGTACGAGGGCGAAATCAATATGGTGATTCACGCGGGCGGCGGTCACGCCGAAGTACGCGTGATGGAAGATGCCGTTGAGATCATCTTGACCGATAACGGCCCCGGCATTGCGGATATCGAGCAAGCGATGCAAGCAGGCTTCTCCACCGCACCCGATGCGATTCGTTCGCTGGGTTTTGGTGCGGGTATGGGTTTGCCGAATATGAAACGCTACACCGACCATATGGACATCCAGTCCGAAGTCGGCAAAGGCACCTGCATTACCATGCGGGTAAACTTTGGGTAGGTGACAGAGAATGCATACATACGAACATTCGGTGTTTTTAGATCCGCAAAAATGTACGGGATGTACCACCTGTCTGAAACATTGTCCCACCGAAGCCATTCGCGTGCGTGACGGTCACGCCGTTATCAACGAATCGCGGTGTATCGACTGCGGCGAATGTATCCGCGTGTGTCCGCACAAAGCCAAAAAAGCGGTGTGCAACACGCTGGATGCGATGGACGGGTTTAAATGGAAGATCGCATTGCCCGCCCCTGCGCTGTACGGACAGTTTGACAATCTTGACGACGTGGATTATGTACTGAGCGGTCTGTTGAAACTGGGGTTTGACCAGGTATACGAAGTGTCGCAGGCGGCGGAAATGGTTTCTGCCTATACCCGTTTGTATCTCGCTACCGAAGGGGTCAAAAAACCCGTTATCAGCGCCGCGTGCCCCGTTATCGTGCGACTGATCTCCCTGCGTTTTCCGTCGTTGGAAGATAACGTGATGCGGATGTTGCCGCCGATGGAAGTAGCGGCAAAACTTGCGCGCGAAAAGGCGATGAAAGAAAATCCCGCCTTGCAACCGGAAGACATCGGCGTGTGTTTCCTGTCTCCGTGTCCCGCGAAAGCCAGTTACGTAAAGAACGGCTTTGGGGATTATATGAGTCAGGTGGACGCGGTGGTGCCGATAAGCGATGTGTACTTTAAGCTCATTAATGAAATGAAGCCGGACGATCTGCCCGCACAGTTATCCGAATCGGGTATGATAGGTGTCGGTTGGGCGGCCAGCGGCGGTGAAGCGGCGGCGCTGTTCAACGACAGTTATCTGGCGGCGGACGGTATTGAAAACGTCATCCGCGTGTTAGACCAGATCGAAAACGGCAATATTCCGCAATTGGAATTTGTAGAACTCAACGCCTGTACGGGCGGTTGTGTCGGCGGTGTACTCACCGTACAAAATCCGTTTATTGCGAAAGCACGACTGCAGAATTTAAGACACTTTTTACCGGTGTCGCAGAATTTCTTGCCGTCGGACGAACAATATATTCCCGCACACTATTTCTTTAACGAACTCCCCGCATACCAACCGATAGCGCAACTGAGCAGTAACATAGCGGAATCGATGCGTATGCTGGCGGATATCCAGAGTTTGCGCGCCGACCTGCCCGGCTTGGACTGCGGCGCTTGCGGCGCACCCACCTGCCGTGCTTTTGCGGAAGATGTGGTGCGGGGCAGAGCAAACGTGAAGGCGTGTGTTGTGGCAAACAGTAAAAAGGAGGGGTAACCTGTGACTGTACGTGAACTGGCAGATGCCGCTATGCTGAAAGCGGCGGCTTTACCGGACGGCGATCGTGAGATCGGCGGCGTATACATAGGCGACCTGCTCAGTTGGGTGATGGGACGCGCGAAAGCAGATGACGCGTGGATCACCATTATGTCCAACCAAAATATTGTAGCGGTTGCGACCCTTGCAGATACGGCTACCGTCATTTTGGCGGAGGGGGTTACCCCCGACGACGGCGTGGCGGCGTTGGCTGAACAAAAAGGGGTCAACATTCTGCTGTCTGACCTTGCCGCGTATGAAACGGCTGTGAAGATACGGGATTGCTTATGAAAAACCGTTACTATTACGATTTGCATATCCACTCCTGCTTATCTCCTTGCGGAGACAACGACAACACCCCGAACAATTTGGCGGGTATGGCGACGTTGGCAGGATTGCAGATTATGGCGCTTACCGACCACAATACCTGTAAAAACTGTCCCGCGTTTTTCGCGGCGGCGAAAAAACAAGGTATCATCCCTATAGCAGGTATGGAACTGACCACCGCGGAAGATATCCATATGGTGTGTTTGTTCCCCACGTTAGAGCAGGCGATGGATTTTGATAAAGAAATCGAGACCCGCCGTGTGCTGATAGAAAACCGCCCCGACATTTTCGGCGACCAGTGGATACTGGATGAAAACGATGAAAAGATCGGGGAAGAACCCTATCTGCTTTCCAACGCCACCACCGTGTCGCTGGAAGAATGTATCCCGCTTACCGAACATTTCGGCGGCGTGTGCTATCCGGCACACATTGACCGTGATGCGAATGGCATTATTGCGACGTTGGGTGCTCTGCCGCCCGATCTGCCGTTTACTGCAGTAGAACTGCACGACGGGGAAAAGGAAACGGCGTTTGCACAACAGATACCGCAAGGATGCCGCGTGACGGTGGGTAGCGATGCCCATTATTTGTGGGATATACGGGATAAAGACAGATTTGTGGAATTGGAAGACGAACCGTACAGCAGTCAGTTGGTGCGTGAACGCTTGATAGCGTGGCTCGGAGGGAAAGAATGAAAGAGTTATCCTTGAACATTCTGGACATCGTGGAAAATGCGGTGAAAGCAGGGGCAACCCTTACCGAAATTTTGCTTACCGAGCGGGAAAACGCACTCACCATCACCATTCGGGATGATGGCTGCGGTATGGATGCCGAAACGGTACAGCGGGTGACCGACCCGTTTTACACCACCCGCACCACCCGTGCGGTGGGGTTAGGGTTACCGCTTTTAAAATTAGAAGCGCAGCAAACGGGCGGTGACGTAACGGTCGTATCCCGTGACAAAGGTACCTACCCTGACGAGCACGGTACCGCAGTGACCGCGACCTTTTACACCGACCACATTGACTGCCCGCCGATAGGGGACATCCCCGCGACGGTGATGACGTTGGTGCAAGGGCATCCCGATACCGATTTTCTGTTTGTGCATACAAAAGGCGAAAACGAAGTGCGGATGGATACCCGTGAACTGCGGGAAATTCTTGAAGGTGTCCCGTTGGACAGCTTTGAAGTATTACAATGGATTCAAGGTTTTCTTGCCGAAGGGTACGAGAACTTATGAACATAAAACAGTAATCATATTCTGACGAAAGGAAGATTTTGTATGAAAAGTTTAGCAGAACTCCAGGCAATCAAAGAGAGAATGCAAGGCAAAGTTGCGCTGCGTGAAGGCAGCAGCGACAAGCGTGTTGTAGTCGGTATGGCTACTTGCGGTATCGCCGCGGGTGCGCGTCCGGTTCTGAACGCTTTTGTCGAGCAGGTAAATGCAGCGGGTCTTGTGGCGAACGTCACCGTTACCCAGACCGGTTGTATCGGGGTTTGCCAGTTTGAGCCCGTTGTAGAAGTGTTTGAAGCGGGTAAAGAAAAGGTCACTTATGTGAAGATGACCGCTGATAAGGTTGCACGCGTAGTGGAAGAGCACTTAAAAGGCGGTAAGCCGGTTGCGGAATTCACTCTCGCCAACTATAAAGAGTAATTTTGAGGAGGTAATAGTATGATTCGTGCACATGTGCTGATCTGCGGCGGTACCGGCTGTACCTCCTCGGGCAGTAACAAAATTCAGGAAGCGTTTGCGACCGCTTTGGAAGCGAACGGCATTTCCGAAGAAGTCAAAATCGTACAGACCGGTTGTTTCGGTCTTTGCGAACTCGGCCCCGTGGTTATCGTGCATCCCGACGGCACTTTCTATAGCCGCGTGACCCCCGAAGATGTCGCGGAAATCGTTTCCGAACATCTGTTGAAAGGTCGTCCTGTGGAACGCCTCGTATATGCGGATACCGGTTCCGATGAACCCGTAGAAGGTACCGTATCTTTGAACGACACCGTGTTCTACAGAGCCCAGAACCGTGTTGTGTTGCGTAACTGCGGTATGATCAACCCCGAAAGCATCGACGAATACATCGCGATGGACGGCTATGCCGCTTTGGGTAAAGTGTTGACCGAAATGACCCCTGAAGAAGTTATTCAGGTGGTTACCGATTCCGGTCTGCGTGGCCGTGGCGGCGGTGGCTTCCCCACCGGTCGTAAATGGGCGTTGACCGCTCCTAACAAAGCTGACCAGAAATACGTTGTGTGTAACGCCGACGAAGGTGACCCGGGTGCATTTATGGACCGTTCGGTCTTGGAAGGCGACCCGCATAGCCTTATCGAAGCTATGGCTATTGCCGGTTACGCTATCGGCGCTACCGAAGGTTACGTATACGTACGTGCGGAGTACCCGATTGCTGTTGCCCGTCTGCAGATCGCTATCGACCAGGCGCGTGAATACGGCTTGCTCGGCAAAAACATCTTCGGTTCCGGTTTTGATTTCGACCTCTTCATCCGCTTGGGCGCAGGCGCGTTCGTTTGCGGCGAAGAAACCGCTTTGATGACCTCTATCGAAGGTAACCGCGGCGAACCCCGTCCGCGTCCGCCGTATCCGGCTGTTAAAGGTCTGTACGGCAAACCCACCGTTGAAAACAACGTGGAAACCTTTGCCAACATTCCTCAGATCATCCTGCGCGGTCCCGAATGGTTTGCTTCCATGGGTACCGAAAAATCCAAGGGCACCAAAGTGTTTGCCTTGGGCGGCAAGATCAAACACACCGGTCTGGT
>JAZPXM010000009.1:0-28292 GCA_045543675.1 Acutalibacteraceae bacterium | reverse complement strand
GTGTATCTTCTCTATTTTTATCCCTATGTCCACCCGCCGTACGGCGGGTTTTCGTATATAAAAACAGCACACAGGGCAAACCCTGTGTGCTGTTTTATGCCGTTTAGTTGATAACCGTTCCGGATTTGAGACCCGCAGAGGTTAACAATACGTAAGTTTTACCTGCCGCCACGGTAAGCGGGGTGCCGTCGGTTTCGGTAAAGGTCAACTGCGAATTGGTGCGCGACCACTTGATTTCACGGCTGGTACCGTTTACGAGCAATACTCCCGTGCCGCTCGACAAGGTGAAACTGATGTGCTCGGCGTCTTCCTGGAAACGGTTACCGTACATCACGATAACGTTTTTCACCGCTATCGGGTCGCCGTCATACGCCGTGTGTACGGGGGTGGTCAGGTTGCCGCGGTGCTTTACGTACAGCCCTTTTGCCGCATCATAGGTAAACGAACTGTAATACGAACCGGACATTGCCACCTGCACCGCATTACCGACACCGTCGCCTTTTTTATCACCGAATGCATACGGGGATTTCGTGGTGGTGGTGGTCGCCAGTTTCCGCTGTGTAATCGCGGCGGTCACTTTGCTTTTCGGGAACACTTTTACATGCTCTACCCAACGGCCGTTAGAAGTGCCTTTGAGTTCTGCACTTACCTGCGTCAAACTGTCAAGGTCTCTAACACCCAACGTGCGGATGAGCTGTTTGCCCAACGTACTGCCGCCAACGTGACCGTAAATAGCGTCCAGCGCTTTCGCCATTTTCACAAAATGGGTGCGCGCACTGCGCACGGGGCCGATTTCGTCGGGCAGATTTTCGATACTGCCGAATACCGCCATAATACGCGTAATGCCGCCCTCGGTTTCGGCTTCCATATAAAAATCGGCTTTGTCAATGTTTTTCTGTTGCAAATACCCGCTGTACCCTGAGTTGCCTATCATAAACGCAATCGGGCGGTTTTGGGGCGTTTCTAAATTTTGTTCACCCGTTAACAAGTTTATATACCGCACGGGAGGTGCCGTTGTGGTGACGGTGGTGGGAGTGGCAGTGGTAGTCGCCGTGGTATCGGGTTGTTCCGCACCGCCGCAACCGACCGGTGAGAACAATAAAACCGCCGCCAGCAAGACCGCCGTTAAACGAAACGCTTTGGATCGCATACAAAAAACCTCTTTTCAAATCTGTAAACTGTCACGGTTACACACATTATAGCGGATTTTGTCAGTTTGTGCAATACCAAATGTTGGGATTATATACAAAAACCCGCCGTACGGGTGTTGCGGTAAGGGATTTGATGACAATTATATCAGCAACGTAGGGCAGGTATTCCCCTGACAGGGGAAATGTCCGAAGGACAAAGGGGTGCCTGTCTTGGAGAAGATTACTCCTGCCGTTAACACAACAATGTGCTATGTTCGACAAACGGAAGGAGCAAGCCCCTTCCCTACAATGCCTCATAAATTTCTACAAAAAGACAAGAGAGAATGTACCACTTATGATACATTCTCTCTATTTTATTCCTATGACCACCCGCCATACGGCGGGGTTTTGTTTTACAACGAGAATTTGCTGAGATAGCCTGCGTAGCTCTGGCGGAAATCTTCGTTGCCTTTTGCTTTGATGGCTCTCAAGCGCGCGTGGGTATCAAACGTACCGTGCGCGGTTTCCAACAGCGCCACACCGACGTTGGAACAATGGTCGGAAATACGTTCGCAGTCGGTCAGGAAATCGGTCAGAATAAAACCGAGTTCGATAGTACAGTTCCCGCTCTGCAAACGCACGATGTGACGGCCGCGAATGGTATCGATAAGGGTATCGATCACCTGTTCGAGCGGTTCGATCTCGGTCGCCGCGGCAAGGTCTTTTTCCGCAAATGCGGTCACGGTGTTATGCAGAATTTCTTGTACCGCCGCGATCAATACGTGCAATTCCGCGTTGGCTTCCTTGGAGAAAGCAATGTTTTTGTTTTTGATTTCGGTGGCGGTATGCATCAGATTGGTTGCGTGGTCACCGATACGTTCAAAGTCGCTGATGGTGTGCAACAGCATTGCAATCGTGCGCGCATCCGTTTCGGACAGGTCACAGCGGGACAAGGACACCAAATAGGTACTGAGTTTGTCTTCGTACATGTCCAGTGTTTTTTCCAAACGGGACACCGCCGCAGCGATCTCGTCGTCGTAATTATCAAATAAGGAGAACGCCATTTTTACCGTTTCGCCGGCACCTTGTGCCATTTCGGCGGTGGTGTCGTACGACTTGTCCGCAGCAAGAGCGGGCATGGTAAACAGACGCTCGTCCAACGCCACTTCGGGGATAGCGTTTTCTTCTTCGGCACCAACCAGTTTATTACACATTTTTTCGATAAGACCGATGCAGGGGAACAAAATAACGGTATTCACAATGTTATATATCGAGTGCATAACCGCAATAGACACGGGGTCAGCCGCCAAATTTGCGAACGCGGGTCTTACCAAATAATACACAACCACCCACGCGATCATCCACATCGCCATACCGATGCATTTGATAAGCAGGTGGGAAATCGCCACTTTTTTAGCGCCTTTATTGGTGCCCGGCAACGCCATAATAGCGGAGATACAAGTGCCGATGTTCTGCCCCATAATAATCGGAATAGCGTTACCGTACGTGACCGCACCGGTCAGGGACAACGCCTGCAAAATACCGACAGATGCGGAAGAACTTTGGATAACCGCCGTAAACAACGTACCGAGCAACACGCCTAAAAACGGATTTTCGAACGCGATGAGAATACTACGGAACGTCTCGCTTTCGGCGAGCGGATCCATCGCACCCGACATCACTTCCATACCGTACATCAACACCGCAAAACCGAGACAGATCGTGCCGATGTTTTGGCGTTTTTCTTTTTTGGAGAACATTAATAAAAAGGCGCCGATAAGTGCAATAATGGGAGAAAAGTTGGCGGGTTTTAACAATTGAACAAACAGGTTGCTCGAAGAAATACCGGACAAGGATAAGATCCATGACGTTACGGTAGTACCGATATTAGAGCCCATTACCACGCTGATGGTCTGCGGAAACGCCATAAGGCCTGCGTTAACCAAACCAACCAACATAACCGTGGTTGCGGAAGAACTCTGGATAACCGCCGTTACCACCGTACCTACTGCAAGCCCTTTGAAACGGTTATCGGTGATCTTCTGTAAAATGCTTTGCATTTTTCCGCCTGCAGTCTTTTCAAGGCCTGCCGACAGTACGTGCATACCGTACAGAAAAAACGCCAAGCCGCCGCAAAAGGCGATAAAATCGAAAATTGTCACAAAAACGTCCCCCTTGTTTTTAAAAATCGCTTTTTAGACATGTATAGACATATTCATCATATCTTAAAAACCAATTTCTTACAAGGGGGAACAATGTTAAATCTTTGTTAAATCAGCACACACCGCCAATATTTACAACGCAAACTCTGCGTTATAGCGCTCAAACGCCTGTTTATATGCTTGACTGCTCTTATCTTTGATGGCGCGCAACCGCTCGTGGGTATCAAACGTACCGTGCGCGGTTTCCAACAGCGCCACACCGACGTTGGAGCAATGGTCGGAAATCCGTTCGCAGTCGGTCAGAAAATCGGTCAAAACAAAACCGAGTTCAATCGTACAGTTACCACCCTGCAATCGGGTGATGTGACGGGTGCGTACCGTGTCAATAAGGGTGTCGATCACCTGCTCAAGCGGTTCAATATCCGCTGCGGCGGCAAGATCGTTTGCGGTAAATGCTTTTACCGTGTTGTGTAAAATGCGGGTGAGCGCGGCGGTCATTACGCGTAATTCTGCAACCGCCTCCGCGGAAAATTCAATCTTTTTAGCCCGCATTTCTTCTGCGGTAGCGACAATATTGTTGGCGTGGTCACCGATGCGTTCAAAGTCGCTGATGGTGTGCAATAACATAGCAGTGGTCAACGCATCCGCATCGCTCAAATTACAGCGGGACAGTTTTACAAGATACGTGCCCAGCGTATCCTCGTACATATCCAATGTTTTTTCTTTACGCAATACTTCTTGTGCGGTATCCGCCGTATACGCATCAAACACCAGCCCTACCGCATCGGTTACTGTTTGTTCGGCAATTTCCGCCATCGCTTTGGTGGTGTCGTACGCGTGTGCCGCCGCAACAGCAGGCACCGTCATCAACAATTCGTCCATAACCACTTCCGGCAATGCGTCTTTTTCTTCGCCTTTGACTATCATACGGGACAGTTTTTCCAGCAATCCTGCCGCGGGGAACAGCATCACGGTGGTGGCAATGTTAAATATCGAGTGTACCACCGCAATACCCGCCGGATCGATAGCCATATCCGCAAAAGCCGGGCGAACGGCAACTTTGACAACACTCCACAGTATCAACCAGAAAACCGACCCGATCGCATTAAACAGCACGTGCACGATCGCCACGCGCTTGGCGTTTTTGTTAGTGCCCGGCACCGCCATCAAAGCGGAAATACACGTGCCGATATTTTGACCCATAATGATCGGGATGGCGCTGCTGTACGTAACAGCCCCCGTCAAGGACAACGCTTGCAACACGCCCACCGACGCCGAAGAACTCTGGAGGGCGGCGGTAAACACCGTGCCTGCCAGCACACCTAAAATGGGATTTTTGAACGCGGTGAGAACACTGACGAACTGCGGCATATCCGCTAACGGTTTTACGGCACCCGACATCATATCCATACCGAACATCAATACCGCAAAGCCAACGCAGATCATACCGATGTTTTTGCGTTTGTCTTTTTTGGAGAACATCAGCAAAAACGCGCCGATAAACGCAATGATCGTAGAAAAGTTAACGGGTTTTAACAACGCCATAAACACGTTGTCCGAAGAAATACCCGTCAGCGACAATATCCACGCGGTCATAGTGGTGCCGATGTTGGAACCCATTGTCACGCTGATAGCTTGTGTCAAACTCATAAGCCCCGCATTCACAAGACCCACCAGCATAACCGTCACCGCGGAAGAACTCTGAATAACCGCGGTGACAACGGTACCCACGGCAAGACCTTTCAAACGGTTGGCGGTGATTTTTTGTAAAATGCTCTGCATCTTACTGCCTGCGGTTTTTTCCAACCCTTCGGACAGCACGTGCATACCAAACAGGAAAAACCCTAATCCCCCTAACAGGGAAAGTACATTAAAAATATCCATTTTTCTCGCTTCCTTTCTTTTGCCAAAAGTAGTGTGCACTTTTTTTGTTAAAAACGGAAGCAAAAAACCGTTAAATGTTTGTAAAATAAAACCCTGCACACGGCGGGTGGTCATAGAAATAAAAACAGAGAGAATGTATCACACGCAATACATTCTCTCTTAGGTTTACAGATTTTTACATAGGCGTGCCTTCTCCTTGAGGAGAAGGCAATCACGCACAACGAATGATATCGTAGGGGCAGGCCTTCCCCACTGCCCGCAAACGGCATAAAACGGGACGATGTGGGCAATTCTTTTTCTTGTTTTATCACAACATCTTCAACAACCGCGTGTAAAATGCCACCGTATCCGCCAACGTGTCTACGGGAACGCGTTCATTGTTGCCGTGAATCATTTTGCGCTCTTCTTTGGATAACCGCATCGGTGAAAAACGGTACACCTTATCGGTGATACGGCAATAATGGCGGGAATCGCTGCACGCCATCATTAAATACGGACTTACCACCGTGTTATCAAACGTCTGTTTCACCGCGGTTTCAATTTTCTGCCACGCGGGACTTGTCACGTCCGAACTGATGGACGGGTTCATACCGCCCACCACCGACACGGCAATATCATCATTCTTTATAACCTTTTTAATATACTCCACCGCGCTGTCAATGGTGTCCCCGCCGATCAGACGGACATTCAAGCCGACTGTACCTTTCGGCGGCAACACGTTATACGCGTTACTGCCTTGCATACGGGTAACCGCCACGGTGGTGCGCACCAACGCATTCAATTCGCCGCCGGACAGTTTACAGATCAAATCGAGCAGCGGCATAAAACACCACAGGTTTGCAAAAATCAGGCGGTACAAAAAGGTGGACCGTCTGCCCAAGGTGTCAAACAGCCCCGCGGCAGGCGGGGTCAAACGACGGGGGAACGGGTGGCTTTCAATATCCACCACCGCTTTGGACAGTTTTCCCATAACCGTTTTGGGCGGCGGCGTGGACGCGTGCCCGCCGTTGGACGTTAATGCCATATCCAGCGACACGCTTCCCTTTTCCGCAATGCCGATAACGGCGCAAGCGCTTTTTACACCGGGAAACACGTTTTCCACCACCGCGCCGCCTTCGTCCAAAACAAGGGCGGGGGTGACACCGTTTTGCTCTAAATACGCGACAATATCTTTGCAGGTATCGCCGTCAATTTCTTCTTCGCCCGAAAAGGCGAGATACAGGTCGTTTTCGGGTACAAACCCGTCTTTTAACGCAGACTCCGCCGCTTGCATCACGCCAAGCAGGGTGCCTTTGGTATCTAACGTGCCCCTACCCCAAATAACGCCGTTTTCCACGATTCCCGCAAACGCATCTTTTTCCCAACCGTCCGCGTCCACAGGCACAACGTCATAATGCGCCATTAACACCGACGGTGCGGTATCGCTTTTACCCTTTATGTGGAAAAGCAGACCCGTTTTGCCGATTTTTTTGAAATCGGCGGCTTCTGCCACCGCAGGATAGCGGTCAAACAGCAGTTTTTCGAATTTTTCGAATGCTTTGCGGTCCACCAGACTTTCGTCGCGGTAAGACACGGTTTTACATTGTATCATTGCCACCATATCTGCGGTGATCTTCTCGGTATCCACCGCAACGGGTACGGGGGTGACCGGCGTTTCTTTTGCGGGACGGAAACGTGCCGCCCGTATACAGATAACGGCAATAAACAAAACGAGTAACGCGACAAGACCGAGTACAATTTGCATCTTACACCCAACCTTTTTTGTACATCACGCGCGCGGCGCCCAGCGCCACCAACACGCCGACGGGTACCAGCACACCGACCGAACCCGCCAAAGACGGTACCGCCAAGAACAGTACCACCATAAAGATAAGCGGTGCTAAGGACAGTTTCCAGTTCTTACTGATGTACACCACCGCCAAACCGCCGAACAGCGACGGCAGAATGTTATCGAACGCAGGTTTTAAAGCGGGATGCTCTAAAACGGGGGTCAAGAAACTCAAAATCGCCACGCCCAACGCCAATACCAAGGTGGTGACAATGGAAGACGTTGCTACCGCAATGGTAGAAACCACTTCGCCTTCTTCCGAGTCGGGTTTTACGTTGGCGTTTTCCATGGCGGTAAGCGCCGCAGGCGCTTTTAAACTGGTCAGGTTACCTGTCACAAAAGACAAATAGGTGCCGCCCACACCCAGCATGGGGGTATAGGTGATAACTTCGATAACACCAACCGTCCAGAAGATCGGCGCCACGCCCAAAAGCCCTTTTAACACGGCGGTAATCGGCGGCCAGGCATTATACGCAACGCAGATAGCGATCGGCACCATCAATACCACAAAAACAGCGGTCCATATCCATATCTTACCGTATTTATCGGTTTCTTTCATATAGTCACGCATATTCTCAACCCCCTATCAACGGCGTGATCACTGCGGCGAACACCATCGCGCCCACCATACTGATCGCCATAGCGTACGTTTCCAGCCATTTCATACCGCATTTTTTGATAAGCAGACCGCAAACCGCCATTAACAGCGCGGAAACGAGCAGTACGAACAGCGGAATAAAGCCTTTCAACCCGTTACCGACGTCCGCAAACACCAATCCCAAAAATGCGGAGATCATACCCAAAAACAGCGACGTCATAAAAATATCGCTCCATTTGCTGTCGCGGTTTTTGAGTTTCAGCATACCGCCGCGGATCTTCTTCATCAGAATGGGCGGCAGCACGATAGACGGCATAATGCCAAGGGTCATTACCCACGCGATAGCGGTATACACCTTCGGGTCGGTAATCATTTCGGATAACTGGGTAACGTTTAAAGCGTTTGCCGCCGCGGTTGCCGCGGGCAGTTCGTACGTTAAGGCGCCGATAACGCTCATACGGATCCACGGCAACGGAATACCCAAGAATTTAGAAAGCGTAATAATACCGATAAGAATAGAAACTGCGGGGGCAACCGTAAAAACGGCGGTGGATACCACCGTTTTGCGCAAGGTCGCGGGGGCCATTCCCAGTTCCTTGCCGCGACGGTACGCACGGATAAGGAAAAAGAAAGATTGCGCCAATACAAACAGAATCACCGCACCTGCCACTATGTAGAGAAAGGTGCTGTTTACACTGAAATTCATCTTTTTTACCCCTTATTTGAAGAATTTGTCCCAAATGCCGACGACAAACAACGCAAAAATGATAAGCGGCAGGATATAGGTCATATACACGCGCATCCAGTTATGTACTTTGATACCGCTGCCTTCGTTGGCTTCCGCTTTGAAGTTTTTCCATCCCCAGCCGTATTTTAAAGTACAGAACAGCGCAAACACCAAAGAGCCAACCGGCAACAGCACGTTGGAAACGATAAAGTCTTCCAGATCCATAAGGTTAGAGCCGGCGCCCAAAGGCGTAATGTCTTTCAGTAAATTAAAGCCGAACACGCAAGGTAAGCACAAAACAAGCATAAGCGGACAACAAAGCAGACAGGTCTTTCTGCGGGACCAACCGGTCAGATCCATCATCATCGCAAGGATATTTTCAAATACCGCCAACACGGTGGAAAACGCCGCGAAGAACAGGAACATAAAAAACAAACTGCCGACAATTCTGCCGCCGGGCAGGTTGGCAAAAAGATTGGGCAACACTTCGAAAATAAGGCCGGGGCCGCCCGCCAATTCGCCTTTATCGTTTACCAACGGCACGTTATACGCAAAGCAAGCGGGGAAAATGATAAGACCCGACGTAATCGCCACAAACGTATCCAGAATACCGACGTTGACCGCTTCGCCCAACAGGGAATGGTCTTTTTTCAGGTAACTGCCGAAAATTGCCATCGAGCCGATACCCAAAGACAGCGTAAAGAACGCCTGGTTCATCGCGTTGACGATGACCCTGCCAATGCCCGCTTTTTGCATATTTTCTACGCTGGGCATCAAGTAGAATTTTAAGCCTTCGCCGCTGCCGGGTTGGCAACAACTGTACACGGCAAGACCTACCATAATACAAAGCAGGGCAAGCATCATATATTTGGTAACACGTTCCAAACCCTTTTGTAAACTAAACGAGCAGACAAAAAAACCGGCAATGATAATAATAACGGTGTAAATGAGCATTGTGCTCCATTCGCCGGTCATTGCGCCGAATGCCGCGCTGACAGCAGGGGCATCCAAGCCGACAAAATCACCTTTTGCGGTGTTGATAAAATACTGCAACATCCACCCGCAAACGGCGGTATAGAACATCATCAACAGCCAGTTGCCCGCCATAGCGAAATAGCCGTACCAATGCCATTTCTGACCGGGTTTTTCCAGCGTTTGCAGCATTTTTACGGGGCTTTTCTGGCTCGCACGACCAAGGGAAAATTCCATGGTCATCACGGGCAACCCTAAAATGAACAAAAACAGGATGTAAAATAACACGAAGAAACCGCCGCCCGATGCCGCAACCAAAGACGGAAATTTCCATACGTTACCCAGGCCGATAGCACAGCCTGCCGACAATAGGATAAAACCAAGACGGCTCCCCAACTTTTCTCTTTCCATATGTACCCTCCAAAGGTTTATAATTATAATGTAGTATAGCATATATACGTATATAAAGGCAACCTTTTTTTGATTTGCGTTTTCGGCATTTTTGTGATATAGTATAGCAAAGCCTTCTCCGCAAAGGCCCCCTTGCCTAAAGGGGGCTGTCGAGCGACAGCGAGACTGGGGGATTGTGAAATATAAGGAGTGGAACTATGATCTATCTTATCGAAGACGACAGCAATATACGCGAGCTGGTGGTATACACCCTAAACAGTACGGGGCTGCCTGCGCAAGGCTTTGCGGTGCCGTCATTGTTTTGGAAACAGATGCAACAGCAAAAACCAGACCTTATCCTGCTGGACATTATGTTGCCCGAGCAGGACGGCCTTTCTATTTTACAAACGTTACGCGCCACCCCCGACACCCAACATATCCCCGTGATCATGTTGACCGCCAAAGCGTCCGAAATCGACAAGGTGCGCGGGTTTGAATACGGCGCTGACGACTATATTGCCAAACCGTTTGGGGTTATGGAGCTGGTCGCGCGTGTAAAAGCGCGGTTGCGCGGCGTGCAAAAACCCACCGAAGATTACACCGTCGGGTCGTTATACGTATGTCCCAAAAAGCATATTATCACGGTGGACGGTGCGGCGGTAACGTTGACCCGCAAAGAGTTTGAAATGCTGTGTTTTTTACTGGAAAATCGCGGACAGGTCTTGACCCGCGACCAGATTTTAAACCACGTGTGGGGATACGCCTTTGACGGGGAAAACCGCACGGTAGACGTACATATCCGCACCCTGCGCCAAAAGTTAGGGACAGCGGGAGACCTGGTAGAAACGATACGCGGTATCGGGTATAAAGTAGGGTAACGTATGAGAAAAAAGATTTTTTGGAGTTGTTTTTCGGTTTCTTTTACCGTGTTGTGTGCGGCGTTTGCCGCGGTGTACGGGATGTTCGTATACGTGTATAAAAAACCGCCGATGGCGCTGTTTGCGGAATTGCTTATCCCTGCCGTTTGTATTGCGGCGGGTGCGCTGTTGCTTTCTTTGTGGCTGTCGTCTAAGGTGGCGCACAGTATTACCGCGCCCATTAACCGTTTAAATCTTTCGGATCCCGACGGGGAAGCGCTGTATGCGGAACTGTCCCCGCTTATCGACCGTATTCGACAGCAAAACCGTCTGTTAAGAAAGCAAATGGAAGAGATGGCAAAAGAACACGCCGCGCAGGATGCGATGCGACGGGATTTTACCGCCAACGTGTCTCACGAAATGAAAACGCCGTTAACCTCCATTTCGGGATATGCGGAACTTTTAAAAAGCGGTATGGTGGAACCGGCGGATGTGCCGCGTTTTGCAGGAAAAATCTATGACGAAAGCAGACGGCTGACCACCCTTGTGGGGGACATCATCAAACTGTCCCAGTTAGACAGTAAGGAAGTGGACGTCACTATCGAAGATATCGACCTTTTTGCGTTGTGTGAGGGGGTTATCTCCCATTTGGAAATGACGGCAAAGCAGAAAAACGTCACCTTCTCGCTGACAGGAGAACAGGTGACGGTGCGCGGGGCAGAGCAGGTCGTGGAAGAAATCGTGTACAACCTGTGTGACAACGCCATCAAATATAACAAAAACGGTGGGCAGGTGTTTGTGTCTATCCGCCAGTACGTAGACGGCGTGGAACTGAAGGTCAAAGATACGGGCATTGGTATTTCGGAAAAAGACCTACCGCATATTTTTGACAGGTTTTACCGCGCGGATAAAAGCCATTCCAAAGAAATCGGCGGGACGGGGTTGGGATTGTCCATTGTAAAACACGCCACCCGTTTCTTAAACGCCACCGTTTCGGTGGAAAGCACCTTAGGCGAAGCCACCACGGTGCGCGTGGTGTTTTGAATTCGTACAAAGTATACTGCCTCCCTTGCCTAAAGGGAGGCAAGGGTATAAAACACATCTTTTCTCGGCTCCCCTTGTCAGGGCGAGTAGCGCTCTTGGCTCCCCTTGTCAGGGGAGCTGTTGAACGAGCGTTTAAGCGAGTGAAACTGAGGGGTAGTCGAAATATATTCCTTGTGTGTGCAGAACTACCCCTCCGTCAAAACCTACGGTTTTGCCACCTCCCCTGACAAGGGGAGGCAAGAAAAAATGTCTACAAAAAAATAGAGAGAATGTATCATACGTGCTACATTCTCTCTTATCTTTTTGTGGATTTTTACATAGGATTTGTAGGGGACGATGCCCACATCGTCCCGCTTTAGATACCGTTACGGCAGGAGTAATCTTCCCCAAGACAGGCACCCCTTTGTCCTTCGGACATTTCCCCTGTCAGGGGAATACCTGCCCTACGTTGCTGGTATAATTGTCATCAAATCCCTACCCGCAACTCACTTATCGGGGGGGTTTTATTACAGATCAATTCTGCCGTACAGGAATGCAGACTGTTCTGCCTGCGATTCGGTTTTCTGCGGCGGAGTAGCGCCGTCAACCATCGGCAACGGATTGCTGCGCGGTACAAACTGACGTACCGGTCTGCCTTCCGCTACTTCGGTTTCGCGGCGTGCGGGACGCTCGGTGCGGGCGCCGCCGTCATTGTTTTTGCGCGAACGGCGACGGGAATTGCGCTGCTGTTTTACGGGATTATCGTCCGAAGGACCGATAACCACGTGACGGGCGCTGTCGCTGCCCACACTCCAGGAGGTGGCACCGTCAATATCCTGCACGGTGGTGTGGATAATGCGGCGTTCGTACGGGTTCATCGGCTCTAACGAGCAACGGCGGCCGGTTTTGGCTGCCTGCGCGCCCATTTTCTTGGCGAGCGCTACCAAGGTCTTTTCTCTCTTTTCGCGGTAGTTACCGATATCGATATTGATACGGCAATAGTCTTTATCTATGCGGTTAGCAACCAGACCAACCAAATACTGCAACGCATCCAGCGTTTCACCGCGGCGACCGATAATAAACCCTAAATCTTCGCCTTCTACCACCATCAGACAAGTATCTTTGGTCTCGTTGACGGTCACGGTAAAGTCGGCAGCACCCATTTCGGTGAGTACGTCTTCCAAAAATGCTTTTGCCGCTTCGGCTGCACCGTCTACAACGGTACCTTTCACTTCCGCATCCGCACCACCAAACAAACCTAAGGTTTTTTTCTGCGGTGCGGTAAGCGTTTCAAAACGGATAGATGCGGCGGGGACGCCCAACGCTTCCACCAATTTCGCCTGTGCTTCTTCGACGGTTGCGGCTTTCATTACGAGTTCTTTTGCCATATTATTTTTCTTCCTTTCCGTCATCTGCGGAGGTGGTGTCGGTGGAGGCAGATGCTTTTTTATTTTTCTTTTGTTCGGCGGCTTTACGTTCCGCTTCTTCTTTTTCCGCTTTCAGCGCGGCTTCTTCTCTTGCACGGGATTCCGCAAGACGTTTTTTGTCTTCTTGTTTTCGTTTACGGCGTTCTTCGTATTCTTTTTGCGCTTGTTCGCGAATCTTGGTGGGGTTATAAATATTATTTAATACCACCGTCTGCACCATAGCCAGCAGGTTAGACAAGATCCAGTACAAACCAACGCCGGCAGGTACGCCGAACGAAATGAACAGAGACATTAAGGGCATCATCAGCATCATCGCGTTCGGTGAACAGCCGCCCGCTTGTTGCGGCATGGAACTCTTGGTATAATGCATCGAAATAAGCGACACGCCCACAGATGTCAGACCGGACAGAATAGCAACCAGCCACAACCAACTGATACCCGTAAAACTGCCGGTCCACGGGGTATCCAGCAAGGACAGCCCGAACACCTTGAACTCTTTTTGGGTCTCTACCATGGTGTTATAGGTAGCATCTACGTCTGTGACCTGCGCGGTGGAAAGTGCTTTTTTCACTTCCGCGGGGTAATTTTCCACGTGTTTTAAAAGGGTCAATTCCTTATAATAATCATTTTTGGCTTCAGCGGCGGTCACAAGCGGCTTATCTTTTTCAATTTCAATTTCGGTAAGCGCGGTGATACTGCTGTCAATAGCGGTTGCGGGAATATCCTGCAGGTAGGTCAGCGGTTTATAAATCACCGCGATAACGCTCATCAGCACCAACATTTGGATGATCATCGGCAGGCAACCCGCGGTCATCTTAATACCTTCTTTTTGGTACAGCTCCTGCTGTTTTTCCATCAATTTCTGCTGGTCTTGACCGTATTTTTTCTGCAGACGTTCCAGGCGGGGCGCCAATTTTGCGCGTTGTGCCTGCTGTTTTTGCTGATTTAAGGACAGCGGGAACATTGCCAAGCGGATGACTACCGTGAACACCAAGATGGTCAAAAAGTAACTGCCCATCCAGTCGTAGAACAAGGACATAATCCAGCCCAGCGGTCCGGCAAAGATGCCGAAAATCTTCATCATAGTGGGGTTCCTCCTTTTTTCGTGAACCGTTTACGCAGAAGGAGAAGAAGTGGTGGTAAACGGTCAGGTGTTATTTTTTGGCTTTTTCTTTTTTCGGCGGTACGGGGTCGTACCCGCCTTTGCATAAAGGGTTACACCGCAACAGCCGCCAAATACTCAGTGCGGTCCCTTTGAATGCGCCGTGCACTTCTATGGCTTCCAGCGCATACGCCGAGCAGGTCGGGGAAAACCGACAACACCCGTGCGAAAAATGTGACAAATGGCGGCGATAAAAACGGATCAAGCAAAGTAAAACGGTTTTCATCCGTCTATCACATCCAATTCACACAACACCCGCCGCAAAGCGGCGGTCACTTCACCGCTTTTGCAAAACGCGGTGGCGGTACGCGCCACAAACACCAGATCGTACCCTGCTTTGACTTCAGGTATCAATTCCCGATACGCCGCGCGAATGACACGGCGCGCGCGGGAGCGTTTGACGGCGTTACCGACTTTTTTGCCGGTGGTGATACCCGTACGGGTATACGGTAGATGGTTTTTGCGCGCAAACACAATGATCAGTTTGTCGGCGCGGGTGGCGCCGCGATAATACAAAGTGCGAAACTGCGTATTCTGCCGCAGTACCGTTTCCTTCATAAAAGACGCCTCCTTTTTCCTACTTACAAAAAAAGACCACCTGCGTGGTCTTTTAATGTTTTTAATAGGTCAGCTGTTTTCTGCCCTTTGCTCTTCTGCGAGCAAGCACCTTGCGGCCGTTAGCAGTAGACATTCTTTTACGGAAACCGTGTTCCATTTTGCGATGACGTTTTTTCGGTTGATAGGTACGAAGCATATTTCCGTCCTCCTTTCGCTACGGTCAAATAATTGTATCAAAAGAGACACTTTACCTTGCAAAGATGTATTATAAAACAATACTATATAAAAAGTCAAGTTTTTTTTATTTTTTTCGCATTTCCGTGACTTTTCACAAAAATGCGGCTTCTGCCCTTGTTTTTTTGCGGTTTCTTTTCGCTAAAAAGCCGTTTTTTTGCGGTTTTCGGGGCGTTATTTAAGAATTTTACTTTTTTTGAAAAATAACAAGAAAATTCAATAAAAATGTTTGTGTTTTTTATTTTTATATGTTATAATTATAGTATAGGTATGTATACCCTTTTTGAACAGTATTTGCTTTTTTACATAGGAGAAATGTTATGGAAACAATCAATGAAGCGTGGGCGAAAGTTTTAGACTATCTGCAGAAAACGGCGCAGTTTTCGCAGACGGCTTTTGATGTGTGGCTCAACCAGATCGAGCCCGCCGCGATTGAAAACGGTAAGATGGTATGTCTGGTACAGACCGAATTTCAGAAAAATACCATTGAACAGCATTACAGTCCGAAAATTATTGCGGCGTTTGAACAGGTGTTGGGTATTCCGTTAGGGCTTACCATATATGCCAGAGAAAGTTTACCGAGAGACGAAGAGTCTGCCAAACTTTCCGAAACATCTTCCGATTTTGAGAGTAATTTCAAGTTTGAAAACTTTATTATCGGTCCGTCGAACCGTTTTGCCTATGTGGCGGCGCAGGCGGTGGCAGGGCATCCTGCGGGGCAATACAATCCGTTGTTTATTCACGGCGGGACAGGCCTTGGTAAGACCCATTTGATGTATGCCATCTGCAATGAGATACGCAGAAAAAATCCGCATTTCAATATTTTGTATATCAAGGGTCAGACCATGATCAACGAAATCATTGAAAAGATCCGCAGCGGTGACGGGGAAGAACTGCGACAGAAATATCACGCGGTGGACGTTTTGCTGGTGGACGACATTCAGTTTTTAAGCGGCAAGGAAAGTACGCAGGCGGAATTTTTCCATATGTTCGACTACTTACATTCCAATAATAAACAGATCGTGTTAACCTCCGACCGTCCGCCCAAAGAAATTGCGTATTTAGACGACCGTTTACGTTCCCGTTTTGAGATGGGTCTTACCGCGGACATTCAGCCGCCGGACATTGAGACCCGTATTGCTATCGTGCAGAAAAAAGCGGAGTCGCTGGGTTTTGAGATATCCAACGAAGTGGCGGAATATATCGCTACCCAAATCAAAACCAACGTGCGTCAGTTGGAAGGCGTTGTTAAGAATTTACGCGCGCAGTATATGCTGGGCGGCGAAAAGATCACCCTGCATTTAGCGCAGAATGCGGTGCGGGATATCCGTACCGATAACCAGCCCGTTTCCATTAAAACGGACAGAATTATTGAAGAAGTTGCCCGCAGTATGCAGGTGACGGTGGAAGATATCCGTTCTCCCAAGCGCAGTGCGCCCATCTCGTTGGCGCGCCAGATTGCGCAGTATATTATCCGTACCATGACCGGTCTTTCTATGGAAAGTATCGGTGAAGAATTCGGCGCCCGCGATCACTCTACCGTTGTGTACGCGCTGAAAAAGATCGAAGAAAAAATGAAAAAGGATCCTGCATTTAACATTTTGGTGACCGATATCATTAAAAATTTAAGTGAAAATCCGTAAGGCGTTTTCTGCTGATATATACGAACGGCTTGTCCGTTCCTATATATTATAATTAAATACCTTATTATATTGGGTCTTTTCTGTGAAAGAAATTTTCCACATTTTCACAAAAAAACGGGGCGTTTGTGTTTTAAACATACTTTTTTGAAGTTTACACAAATAATCAACAGGTTTTCCATATTGTTTTCACAAAGCTTTGTTGAAAATATCCGTTTTTCCGTCTGTTTCTTTTCACAAAGTTTTTAAGAATTTTAAAGAAATTTCCACAACGGTGTTTAAAACTAAAAAATTCCAAAAAGTTTTTCGAATTTTTCCACAACGCAAAATGAAAAATTACCTACATAAAAACGTAGACATTGTGCGGGGTTGGGCAGTTTTCCACATTTTCCACACCCTCTACTGCTACTACTGAAAAATAGAGAAATATATATATATCTATTTGACACAAGTATTTTATTTTCCACTGAAAGGAAGTCGTGTATATGCAATTTATGTGTTCCTTAGAAGAGTTAGTGCAAGCCGTTTCCAATGTACAGCGTGCCGTAGCCGCCAAAAGTACCATTCCTGCGCTGGAAGGTATTTTGGTGCGTGCAACGTCGTCTGCCGTGTACCTGGCAGGTTACGATATGGAATTGGGTATCACCACCACCGTACCAGCTGTGGTAAAAGAAACGGGTGAGATCGTTTTTTCCTCCCGTTTGTTTGGCGATATCGTCCGTAAAATGCCGGGTGAAAAAGTGGTGTTGGCATCCGATCCTAAGGGTAATACCATTATTCAAAGCGATGTGACCAGCTTTACCATCACGGGTATTTCTTCGGAAGATTTTCCCGAACTGCCGAAAGTAGATGACGGTGCAGGTTTTACGTTGTCACAGCAAGTGATCAAAAGTATGATCCGTCAAACTATTTTTGCTGTAGCACAGCCCAATGACCCGCGTCCCATTTACAGCGGTACCAAATTCGAATTGGCAAACGGTATTTTAAAACTCATTTCGGTTGACGGTTTCCGTTTGGCTATCCGTTCCGAAGCGGTGAATATCGGGGACGATATGCAATTTGTTGTTCCCGGTAAATGCTTGCAGGAATTGTTAAAACTGATGGACGACGATGATGAGCCTGTATCCTTTGCCGTAGGCAGACGTCATCTTGTGGTGAGCGTAAAAGGGTATGCGGTCATTTCCCGTTTGTTAGACGGCGATTTTATGGATTACGGCAGAACTATTCCGAAAAACGTTACTACCACCGTATTTGCCAATACAAGGGCGTTAATGCAGGCGGTAGACCGTGCGTCTTTGGTTATCAATGACCGTATGAAATCGCCGCTTGTGTGCGATTTTACCGACGATACCATTAAGATCTCCTGTTCCACCCCGCTTGGCAGTGCCAGCGACGTTGTAGACGTGAAAATTAACGGTAATGAAGAACATATGGGCTTTAACAGCCGTTTCCTTTTAGATGCGCTGAAAAACAGCGAAACGGACGAAATTCGCATCGAATTGGGCGGCCCGCTGTCTCCTATGAAAATTATGCCTGCTGAGGGTGATGCGTTCTTGTTCTTGGTATTGCCTGTGAGGTTGAAAAAATAATGGAAACTGTCAAGATAGATACCGAATTTATCCGCTTGGACGACCTTTTGAAATTAACGGGGGTCGCGTCCACCGGCGGACAAGCGAAGATCATGATTAAAAGCGGTCTTATTCTTGTAAATAACGAAGTCTGCGAAATGCGCGGTAAAAAATTGCGTGACGGAGACAAGGTTACCGTACCGCACGAAAAGAGAGAGATAGCCATTGCGAATTGAATCATTGGCATTTTCGGGCTTTCGTAATCTGAAAGACGGAAAAATAGACCTGTCAAGCGGGGTAAATATTCTGTACGGTGATAATGCGCAGGGTAAAACCAACGTGTTGGAAGCGTGCTGGATCTTTACCGGCGGGAAAAGTTTCCGCGGCGCGAAAGACAGCGAACTTATCACCTTTCATCGAGAAAAAGCGGCGCTTTCCGCGCGTTTCTTTGCAGGGGAACGGACACAAACGGCGGATATCGAGATCGTAAAACGGCGGTCTTTGACCCTAAACGGTGTAAAACAAAAATCGCCTACCGCCATTACCGGCAGATTTTGTGCGGTGGTGTTCTGCCCCGCGCACCTAAATCTGGTATCGGGTGCACCGGAAGAACGGCGGCGATTTATTGACAGCGCTTACTGTCAGTTGCGTCCCGCGTATATCCAAATTTTAGCGGAATATCACAAAATACTGACCCAGCGCAATGCATTATTAAAATTGCTCAAAAGCGGAGACGGCGATAAAAACAGCATCGTCGGTCAACTTTCCGTCTGGGACGAAGCGTTGGCCACCGCCGCTGCAAAGGTCACCTTTGCACGATTAAAGTATATCAAAAAGATGTTACCCGAATGTGCCGCTGTGTATAATGGTCTTTCGGGCGGTAAAGAACAGTTGGGCATTGCCCTGCAGACCGCTGTGACCCCGTCGGAATCGCTTTTGGAACTGTATGAGCAGTATCGTTTAAAAATCGCGGAAGCACGGTTACAGGATATGGCAGCGGGCTTTTCTACCGTTGGTGCACACAGGGAAGACCTGCTGATCACGTTAGACGGTATTTCCGCTAAAGATTTCGGCTCGCAAGGGCAAAAACGTTCGTGTGTATTGGCGCTGAAATTGGCAGAAGCAACCTTGTTAAAAGAAGTTACAGGGGAACAACCTATCGCGCTGTTGGATGATGTGATGAGCGAACTGGATATCGGCAGACAGGATTATATCTTAAACCATATCCACGATTGGCAGGTGCTGATTACCTGCTGTGACCACGTTGCTATCGAAAGGCAGACAGGCGGCAAGGTATTTCATATACAAAACGGCGAAATTTTATAATTTTATACTAATTGTAAAGGAAAATATATGTATTTACATTTAGGAAACGACGTGGTGGTACGTGCGCGTGACATTATCGGTATTTTTGATATGGAAAACACCACGGTATCGAAACTGACACGGCAATTTTTAGCGGATGCACAAAAAGGCGGCAGGGTGGTAAACGTCTCTCCCGAACTGCCGAAATCTTTTATTGTGTGCGCGCATAACGGTGATGAAACGGTATACATTTCGCAGATATCCGCCGCAACGTTACGTGGCAGAGCAAAACAGAAAATGCAACATTTGTAAGAAGATTATATAAAGGGGAAAAACGTATGGCAACCGAAATGGAATTGGAAAAAACTGTAGAAGAAGAGATGACCCGTCCCGACGATACTGCGTATGACGCCAGCCAAATTCAAGTTTTGGAAGGGTTGGAAGCGGTAAGAAAGAGACCCGGTATGTATATCGGGTCTACCGGTCCGCGCGGGCTGCACCATTTGGTGTATGAAATCGTGGATAACTCTATCGACGAAGCGTTGGCGGGATATTGTACCCATATTGAGGTGGACATTCTTCCCGGTGATATTATCTCGGTAAGAGATAACGGCCGTGGTATTCCCGTGGATATGAATGAAAAGTTGGGTTTACCTGCGGTAACGGTTGTATTGACCGTTTTGCACGCGGGCGGTAAGTTCGGCGGCAGCGGTTATAAAGTATCCGGCGGTCTGCACGGCGTTGGTTCTTCTGTTGTTAATGCCTTGTCCGAATGGTTGGAAGTGGAAATTTCCCGCGACGGCAAGGTGCATGCACAGCGTTTTGAACGCGGCACCCCCGTGAATGACCTGACCGTTATCGGGGATGCCACCGAAACGGGAACGCTCATTCGTTTTAAAGCGGATGCGCAGATCTTCAGCGAAACCACCGAATATGAATTTGAAGTATTGCAAAAACGTCTCCGCGAGCAGGCGTTCTTGAACGCGGGTTTAAAAATTACCCTTGCTGACCGCAGAGACAGCGAAAATATTGTGGAAGAAGAATATTGTTATGAGGGCGGTATTTCTTCTTTTGTAGAGTTTCTGAACAAAGTGCGCGGTAACGTGCCGCTGCACGAAGAAGTGGTGCATATGTCTTTGGCAAAAGGCGATGCCATTGCGGAAGTGGCGTTCCAGTATAACGACAGTTATAATGAAACCATTATTTCTTTTGCCAATAATATTCACACGGTGGATGGCGGTACCCACGAAGATGCTTTTAAAAAGGCGATTACCCGTATCTTAAACGATTATGCCCGTCGGTATAAGCTGTTAAAAGAAAACGATTCCAACTTAAAAGGCGACGACGTGCGTGAAGGTCTTACAGCGGTCATCAGCGTAAAACTGACCGATGCGCAGTTTGAGGGGCAGACAAAAGCAAAACTCGGCAACACGTCGATGGGTACGCTGGTAAACCAGTTGCTCAACGAAAAATTGGTACCGTATTTAGAAGAAAATCCCGCTGTGGGCAGAGCGATCTTGGATAAATGTATCAATGCCGCCCGTGTACGCGAAGCCGCACAAAAAGCGAGAGAAAACGCGCGGAATAATAAGAAACTTTCCGCTACCCGTATGCCGGAAAAATTAGCGGATTGTATCTGGACGGACGCCGAACGCACCGAACTGTACATCGTCGAAGGTGACTCCGCCGGCGGCTCTGCCATTCAGGGCAGAGACAGAAATTATCAGGCTATCCTGCCGCTGTGGGGCAAAATGTTGAACGTTGAAAAAGCACGTATCGATAAAGTGTATACCAACGAAAAATTGTTGCCGGTTGTTATCGCACTCGGTTGCGGTATCGGTGAAGATTTTGATATTTCCAAACTCCGTTACGGCAAGATCATCATTATGGCGGATGCGGACGTGGACGGCTCGCACATTCGTACGTTGTTGCTCACTTTCTTCTTCCGTTATATGCGTCCGTTGGTGGATGAAGGACACATTTATATCGCACAACCGCCGCTGTTTAAAGTGTTTAAGGGTAAGCAGGTACGGTATGCTTTCTCGGACGAAGAAAGAGACGCGTATATTGCGGAACTCGGCGGCAACGCAGATGTACAGCGGTATAAAGGTCTCGGTGAAATGGATCCCGAACAGTTGTGGGAAACCACTATGGATCCCGCTTTCCGTACGATGCTCAAAGTGACCTTAAGCGATGCTATTGCGGCGGATGAGACGTTCTCTATTTTGATGGGCGATAAAGTGGAACCGCGTAAAGAGTTTATCGAAAAGAACGCACAGTACGTACAAAATCTCGATATTTAAGGAATGTTTTATGAACAATAAACAAAAATACGAATTTACTGTAAACTGCACACCGCAACAACACGAAAAAGCGTGGTTTTGTGTACAGTACCGTCGCGGTATTCTTAGCTTCTGGCCGCTTGTATTTTTTATAGCATTGTTTTTTATCGGTTCTGCGGCGTATTTGTTGCTGGTAAAACAAAATAACGATCTTTTGCGGTTAAAAATGCTGTTTTGCGGTATAGGAGTATTTTTACCTTTTGTATATTTTTTAATAGTTATACTCTATGTAAACAAAAGACGCCGTTATTACTTGGAAAAATATATGTTAGCAGGCGAACGGACGATCACCGTGTATGCACATTCTTTGTCCGTAACGTCAAAATTGGTTTTTACCGACGTGCTGTTTGCGGATTACACGTGTTTTGTAGAGAAAAAAGACTTTTTTCTGCTTATAAAAGACCGTCGTGGGTATTTGGTCATTCCCAAAAGCGATATACCTGCAAAGCAAATAAAAGAAGTTAAAAAACGTTTAAAAAATGCGTCATGGATCTATCGGTTGTTCCATAAAGGATAAGAGATATGGAAAGAGAAATGAAAAAAGATACCGCCTTAACGTTTGGGGTGGGACTGAACAAAACCGAATATGTACTGTTTCAAAAAACGGTGGCACAATTCACTTCGGGAAAACGGATCTATCAGACTGTAACGTTAGCGATTTTTATATTTTTGGCGTTTACCGTCTGGGATCTTGTGAAAAGTGATTTTACTGTTTTAAAAGAACCGTTGGTCATCTCTTCACTGGTGTTTTTTGTGTTGCTTTTTGTAGGGTTTATACTTATACCGAAAATAGCAGAAAACAAACGGTATGCAAAGGAATATGAAAACGCTGTTGCGGGCGGTCAAGTGTTTGACGGTATGGTAACCGTCAATACCGACGGCATTACCAAAGTGACCGAAAGCGGCACGGTAACCTTACCTTTCGGCAAAGACCTGCTGTGCATTGAACGGCGGGAGATGTTGATTTTTGTTAACCGTTTCGGACAAGGTATCGTATTACCTGCCCGTTGTTTAACGACGCAGGATGCGGCAGACGTGCGTATGACGGCACAACGAAATATCAATCCCCGTTTTTACGTGGTAAAAGCAAGGTTAGAGCCGTCAGCCACCGCACGCATGGAACTTTCTCCCGTTACACCGCCTACCGTTTTATATACGTTTGCGGTACAGTACGACGAAAACGAAAGAACCGCCTTGATGAAAACGGTGATACAGCGGGATATTTACCGTTCTGCACCGCTTATGTTCTTGTTTTGCTTTTTGTTGTCGGTATCGGTTGGAATAGATAACGGTTTTTCCGCCGCCGCAATTGCTTTTTGGGTTGCGATCGCCTTGTTTGCAGGTGTCAAAGCCCTGTTTTGGGTGCCGCGGTATAGACATACTATACGCGCGGAAAACAACATCACCGTCACGCTCAACGAACGTGCGGTGGTAGTAGAAAAAAAGAGCGAAGCGATACCGCAAAAACTTGTTTTACAATGGAAAGATATCGCACACGCGGTGGAAAGTGAAACCGCCGTGGAGATGTATAATAAAAGACAGTATGTATATATTCCGAAACGCTGCGTGGGGGATATGGAATTCTTCCGCAGTACGGTGAATGATAAAATGAAGGGGAATCAGTAAAGAATGGATGAGCAGAAAATGACAAATGAAATAAACACCCCCGTAGAAACTGCAGGTGGCGAGACACCGACCAAGGTGGTACCGGTAGACCTGGAAAAGGAAATGAAAAAGAGTTTTCTGGAATACTCTATGTCGGTTATCGTGTCCCGTGCATTGCCGGACGTGCGCGACGGTTTAAAACCCGTACACCGCCGTATTTTGTATACCATGCACGAAAACGGTCTGACCCCCGATAAAGCGTACCGTAAGTGCGCGGATACGGTCGGTGCGGTGCTTGGCCGTTATCATCCGCACGGTGACGCATCCGTGTACGATGCTATGGTGCGTATGGCGCAGGATTTCTCTTTGCGTTATCCGCTTATCGACGGTCACGGTAACTTTGGTTCTATCGACGGTCACCCTGCGGCTGCATACCGTTATACCGAATCCAGAATGAGCAAAATGTCGCTGGATATGCTGGCGGACATCGAAAAAGAAACGGTTGATTTTACCGGCAACTACGACGACCGTCTGCAAGAGCCGGTTGTACTGCCGTCCCGTTTCCCCAACCTTATCGTGAACGGGTCTATGGGTATCGCCGTCGGTATGGCGACCAACATTCCGCCGCACAATCTGTGCGAAGTGGTGGATGCTATCTGTTTGTTGATCGATAATCCGCAAGCGGAATTGGCGGACATTATGGAATGTGTCAAAGGTCCCGATTTCCCCACGGGCGGTGTCATTATGGGTCGTGCAGGTATCCGTGCGGCGTATGCGACCGGTCGCGGCAGAATTATTGTGCGTTCCAAAGCGGAAATTGAAGAACACGGTAATCACAGCCGTATTGTTATCAGCGAAATTCCGTACCAGGTCAATAAACTGAAGATGGTCAAATCCATTATCGACCTTGTAGACTCCAAACGCGTGGAAGGTATCCGCGACGTGGTGGACCATTCCAGCCGCGAAGGTATGCGCATTGTCATCGACCTGAAAAAGGATGCCGTACCGCAGGTGGTATTGAACCAGTTGTACGCTTATACCGAAATGCAAAGCACATTTGGTGTGATTCTCTTGTGTCTTGTGGACGGTGTACCGCGTATTTTGAATTTGAAACAGATATTGGAAGAGTATATCAAGTTCCAGCAGGAAGTGATTACCCGTCGTTGTCTGTTTGAACTGCGTAAAGCAAAAGAAAAAGCGCATATTTGGGAAGCGTTACATACGGCGGTTGATTTTATTGACGAAGTTATCAGCATTATCCGCGGTTCGGCGGATACGCCGGACGCGAAAGCGCGCTTAATGGATCGCTTTGGCTTTGACGAAGTGCAGGCGGAAGCAATCGTGCAGATGCGTTTGCGCCAGTTGTCCGGTCTGGAAAGACAGAAGATAGAAGACGAATTGGCGGCGTTGCGCGCGCGCATTGCCGAACTGGAAGAAATTCTTGCCGATGAACAGAAAGTCCGCGCTATCGTTAAGGAAGAATGTCTGCGTATGCGGGATAAATACGGTGATGAGCGCCGTACCGAAATTTCCTTTGTGTCGGGCGAAGTGGATATTGAAGATCTTATCCCCGAAGAAGATTGCGTGCTGACCATGACCTCTCTCGGTTACATCAAACGCCAGCCCGCCGATACCTACCGCGCACAGCGCCGCGGTGGCAGGGGCATTGTGGGTATGGGTACGAGAGAAGAAGACTATACCAACACGATGTTTGCGTGCAGCTCTCACGATTATATCTACTTCTTCACGTCTTACGGCAAGGTGTATCGCTTGAAAGCGTATGAAGTGCCGGAGGGTGCGCGTACCGCAAAAGGTATGAATATTGTGAATATTCTGCCGATTGAAAAAGAAGAAAAAGTCACCGCGATTATACGAAAAGAGGGTGACGATCTATCCGGTTATCTGTGTATGGTTACCCGTAAAGGCGTTATCAAACGTACCAAACTGGAAGCGTACGCCAACATCCGCAAAAACGGCTTGATTGCCATTGATCTGGATGAGGGTGACGAATTGGCTTGGGTACATCTCACCGACGGTGAGCAGACCTTGCTGGTAGCCACCCGCGACGGTATGGCCATTCGCTTTGATGAAAATGATGCGCGCGTTGTGGGCAGAACCGCACGCGGTGTCCGCGCAATTTCTCTCCGTGAAGGCGACGAAGTGGTTGGTATGGAACTGTGTAAGGAAGGACAGACCTTACTGACCGTTTCCGAAACGGGTTACGGCAGACGCAGTGATCTGGATGATTACCGTATCCAGTCCAGAGCAGGTAAGGGTATCACCAACTACCATACGGCGACCCACGGTAAAGTCGCAGGTATCAAAATGGTGGACGGCACAGAAGATGTTATCCTGATTTCCGCGGACGGCGTTATTATCCGTATCTTGTCCGAAGAAGTGCGCTTGTGTCACCGCCCGTCTAAAGGCGTGCGCGTGATGCGTATCGGGGAAGGCAACCGTATCGTATCCATGGCGTGTGTGCCGCATGATGACGAAGAAGAAACCACCCATTTGGTAGATGATGGCACCGAAAATCCCGACGAAGGTGCGGAATTGCCGGAAGAAGAAACGGTTGAAGAAACCGTAACGCCGCCCACAGCAGAAGACACGGTAACCGAAACGCCTGCCGAATAAGGCGCAAAACCACAAAATGTGGGCAAAAAACAGTAGTTTTTATTAAAAAACACTACATAAAGCGCTCGTTTACAGCGGTTTTAATATAATAAAATGACCTTGTGTACGTTTTCAAAAAATAAAAACGCTGTAAACAAGAGATAATATTAATTACTAATAGTATATAATAAAATAATATATACTAAATGTTTAAAAAGTTCGGTATCGCCCGCAGGCATCTGCGGGCGATACTAAGTTGATTTGCATCGGCACAAAGAGTGCAATATGCGCCGGTCTATGCTGTTCGCGGTGGGAAAGAACAAGCATTACCAGCACTAACAGCAGTAAAAAAGCGACGGTAGAAAAACGTAACGGTTTTTTGTCGCGCATCTGCCGTCCCCCTTTCGTAAAAAGAAGTATAATTTTAAAAAAAGTATGCCGAAAGACACGTTGGCAAAACGCTGTCTTTATATGTAATGCACGCTGTAAAGTGTTTATTACAAAGGGTAACTTTTAAATTAAAAAACTTTCCCACAAACAGACGGTGGAAAACCCGAAAAACCCCATAAAATCGCGTAATTCCATACTTTTCCATTGTGGAAAAGTATGTGGAAATGGTGAAAACTTAACGGCTAAAATATACACACAGTATAAAAAGAACAAATTTTCGACACAAAAAGGTAGGTTTCGCGTGTGTTTTGTGTGAAAAGTTGTTGAAAAGTTGAAAAAGCGGATATTTTCAAAAAACAGCCAAAAACACATCTCCAAAGGGGAGAAAACGTATGAAATTTTTAGAAGAAAGCTATCAGGTGGCGGTCATTGGCGCAGGACACGCAGGTATAGAAGCGGGTCTTGCGGCGGCGCGCTTGGGCGCAAAAACGGCGGTGTTCACCGTCAATATGGATTGGGTGGGCAATATGCCGTGTAACCCGTCTATCGGCGGTACAGCAAAAGGGCATCTGGTGCGCGAAATTGATGCGCTGGGCGGCGAAATGGGCAAAGCGGCGGACGCTACCCTTTTACAGTCGCGGATGCTCAATCGCGGTAAAGGCCCTGCGGTACATTCTTTGCGTGCGCAGATCGACCGCCGCGAATATGCCGCGTATATGAAACACGCGCTGGAGCTGCAGGATAATTTAGATTTGCGGCAGGCAGAAGTGGTGGATATTGAAAAAACAGCAGACGGTAAGTTTCTGCTCACTACCCGTGTAGAAGCGCAGTATCTGGCAGATACGGTGGTGCTGGCGACAGGTACGTTCTTGAAAGGCCGTATCTTTATCGGAGACGTCAACTTTGAAGGCGGTCCTGACGGTATGTTTGCGGCAAACGATTTGTCTAAAGCGCTGGTAGAGCTTGGCGTTGCCTTGCGCCGCTTTAAAACGGGTACACCGTCCCGCGTGTTGAGACAGAGCATAGATTTTTCGCAAATGGAAGAGCAGCCGGGGGAAGAGCCCGTCATCCCGTTTTCTTTTGAAACGACACAGCCGCCCAAAAACGTGTTGCCGTGTCATATTACTTGGACTACCCAAGAAACCAAACAGGTTATTCACGAAAATCTACACCGTTCTCCGTTATACGGCGGAAAAATTGAAGGTGTCGGTCCGCGCTATTGCCCCAGTTTTGAAGATAAAGTGGTGCGTTTTGCGGACAAAGAGCGCCATCAAGTGTTTATTGAACCGTGCGGCAAAAATACCGAAGAAATGTATTTGCAGGGGTTAAGTTCGTCTTTGCCCGTTGATGTACAGTTGAAATTTTTACGCACTATTCCCGGTTTGGAAAAGGTGCAGGTCATGCGCCCGGCGTACGCTATTGAATATGACTGTATCGACCCGATACAGCTGGCGGCATCGCTGGAATTCCAGACGGTGGACGGTCTTTTCGGCGCGGGGCAGTTTAACGGCAGTTCGGGATACGAAGAAGCCGCCGCGCAAGGTTTGGTGGCAGGGGTAAATGCCGCCCGTAAAGTAAAAGGACTGGAACCGCTGATTTTAGATCGCGCATCGGGATATATCGGTACGCTTATCGACGACTTGGTGACCAAAGGGTGCAGTGACCCGTACAGAATGATGACCTCCCGTTCGGAATACAGACTTCTTCTCCGCCAGGACAATGCGGATTTGAGACTCCTTGAAAAAGGCTACGAGGTCGGACTTATTTCAAAAGAGCGATATGATAAATTTCTTTTGAAAAAGGCACAAATCGAAGAGGAAACCGAAAGACTTTTAAGCCTTACTTTCCCACCCTCAAAGGAAGTCAATGACTATCTG
>JAZPXM010000008.1:0-20766 GCA_045543675.1 Acutalibacteraceae bacterium | reverse complement strand
GGTGGCAAAACCGTAGGTTTTGACGGAAGGGTAGTTCTTCTTTTTCTCTCCCTCCGTCTTTTTGCTTCGCAAAAATCCACCTCCCTCGTCAGAGGGAGGTTAATGTTGCCAATCCCTTACCGCAACTCCCTTAAGGCACCGCTTTTTGTTACCAAGTCACCACGTTAGCGGATGCAATTGCACCCCAACGGTTATGACAAACCGTTTCAGGGGGCGTATTTTCTCCTTTTCCGCGCAAATGCAAAACCGGCTCTTCCAGTTCCTCGATACGGGAAATTTCTCCGTTCAGATACTGCTCGATACGTTCTTGACAATGCGCTACGCGTCGAATAAGACCGCCAAGACGTATATCCTGCACGTCAAACCCGTGCGGTTTGTTTTCGGTCATCCATTGGGTGCGATACGCCGTATAAAATGCTTCTATACGTATTTTTGTTTCACTATACATCGGCACCAGTGCCGCCAGTACTGCGCGATTTCCGTCAAGATATGCCTTGCGGGTGCGTAACCCTAAATCCGCTTTTATTGCCAGCACATCGCACAGCGCCGCCGCCGCATCAAATAAATACGCAAACTGTCCCGCCTGCACCGCGCGCAGTTTCTTTGCGCAAGCGGCATATTCTGCGCCGTCTTGCGGTGCTATGAGTGCATCCATTTTACCCATCAAGCAATCATTATACAGCATATACTTTTCAGGGTTATGGGTGCTTTGCGCGCGGTCGTTCGGGGTATCAGGCAGGTCGAGCAAGCGGAAATCCTCAAACGGTATACCGTATTTCGCCAAGAAACCCGCTTTGATTTCTTCTATATCGGTGATACCGTCCCGTACAGCCGCCGCATAATACAGCGACGGTAACGTTGCAAAACGGGAACATTCGCCGCCGTCATCCCCCCACAAGGTCAAAAACACGTCGCGCACCCCACCCGCTTTACAAGCGGCAAGCGCCGCTGCGGTGGCGCGCATACTGTAATCGTTACGCGGTGCGAAACCCGTCCAGCACCAAAGGCCGCCGGCAAACACGGTTTCATCTTTGATGGCATTATGCACTTGTATCTGTTTTTCGTAGTGTGCGGTGTCGGTGGAATAATAATCCCAATACACCAGTTGCACATTCTGCGGTACTTTTGCACGAATGGTATCGTCCACTTTACAGTCACCGTAATATTCGCCGCCGTTAATAAGACGAATAAACATATCACCCCACATCATCAGCGTAAATCCGTATTTTTCGGCAAGCGCAGATACTTTTTGCAGATGATGCACCAAAATTTCCGAACGGTCCACAAAACCGTGTATATCTTGATATTTACCGCGACCGATCATATGCGCTTCATCCATACCGATATGTACGGTTTTGGTGGTAAAATTCTTGGCAAGAGAAGCAAACATAGCATCAATCAGCGCATACGTCTTCTCATTTTCCGCCAGCAAAATATCATTGCAATCACGTATATCGTTGTACACCGACCATTCAAAAATAGCGTTAAGATGCGCCAACGTCTGAATACAAGGGATTAACTCTACACCTTTTTGGGCGGCATAACTGTCTAAATCCCGCAATTCTTCTCCCGAATATCTGCCACGCAAGTGTCCAAAATACG
Source organism: Acutalibacteraceae bacterium (assembly GCA_045543675.1). Taxonomy (GTDB): domain Bacteria; phylum Bacillota; class Clostridia; order Oscillospirales; family Acutalibacteraceae; genus URNF01. The sequence continues at coordinate 19,164 of JAZPXM010000008.1, read as the reverse complement.
GATGCCCCTCTATTTCATAAGTATCTTCCGTATACAGCATCAGCGCATTATAACCCAAGTCTGCTGAAATATCAATCCATTCTTTGACTTTCTCGGGTTTTAAAACAGCATTGCGTGAACAATCGATCATTGTACCGAAACGGCGAAACGACATAGGGCATACCCTCCTTTGTTTTTCTATTTTCATCATAAAGCAATCACAAAAAAAGTCAATAACAAAACAAAAAAAGATTAGCACAATGTGCTAATCTTTTTTGTTAGTCTAAAGTACGCAGTTTGAAATGTACCGGCATACCGTTTTTCATAACGGGATAACTTTCCCCGTCGATCAACGGCATAAAATAGTCAACAGCAGACGGTAAAACACCGTTACCCGTTTCGTTTATCCACTCCGGCGGAAACTTCTTTTCGTGGTTTGCCACATTCCCTGCATCCACCGTTGTGAAAGATACAACATACGGGGCATCGGATTCACGCTTAAAGCACATCATTTTACCCGTTTCACCGCTTCTTGCCGCATTCACACCCGCGGCAGCAATCGCTTCCGCTTCGTTAAGGTCGGTCAAAGAAGCGATATGCGATGCGCAACGCTGCATAACGTTCAATTCGATAGAGCGCACTTTACAGCCGATTTCTCTGCTGACGATTTCTTCCAAACATTTACCCACACCCGATAAATACCGATGTCCAAAGTTATCGGTGGCGCCTGAACGGTAACTGCCGCCCGCTTCTTCTGCGGAGATCTCTATGCCCTCCGACACCGCAACGATAACCGAACGGTGGGTCTTATGGACTTCACGGATGTCATTTAAAAATTTTTCTACCGAAAACGGCGCTTCGGGTAAATAAATAAGATGCGGTGCCGTTTCACCGTTTTGATGTAAAAGACAGGCAGAAGCGGTCAACCAACCTGCATTTCTTCCCATAATTTCCACAATGGTCACCGAGCGCACACTATAGGCAGTACTGTCGCGGGTGATCTCCTGTAAAGCGGTAGTTACGTATTTTGCCGCCGAGCCAAACCCGGGGGTATGGTCGGTAAAGCATAGATCATTATCAATGGTTTTCGGAATACCGATACAACGGATATCTTTACCCTGCTTTGCAAAGTAACGGCTTAACTTTACCACCGTATCCATCGAATCATTTCCGCCGATATAGAAAAACGCGCGAATATTATTCTTCTCTAAACAATCGAGTACTGCTTTATATACCGTTTCATTCTCATCCGCTTCAGGCAGTTTGTAACGGCAAGAGCCGAGTGCTGCAGACGGGGTACGCCGCAAAATATCCAGCGTTTCATCGTCGGGCGCTTGTTCATTCAGGTCGATAAGGCGATTTTTGATAAACCCCTCAATGCCATTCGGCGAGCCAAAAACCGTATGGATTTCCTTATGTCTGCGTGCCTCTCGAATCACACCGGCGAGCGATGCGTTGATAGCAACGGTAGGGCCGCCCGACTGGGCAACAGCAATATTAAAATTCATCATTGTATTCCTTTCTATCTTTTCCGTCTGCTGTAACGGGGACTTTTTTTCTTGGGTTTTACAGCGGGGGTGTCGGGTCTTACAAGGCAATGCGGCCCGTTACCGATAAGGTCAGTCCGTCCCGCTTCGCGCAAAGCGCGCAAAACCAAGGCGCGATTTTCAGGGCGGAAATACTGTAACAACGCCCTTTGCGCCGCTTTTTCGGCAGGGGTACGCGGTACGTATATCGGTTTTAACGTATACGGATCTAAACCCGTGTAAAACATACAGGTGGATATCGTACCCGGTGTCGGATAAAAATCCTGCACCTGTTCGGGATGCAATCCCTCTTCCTTTAAAAACACCGCCAACTCAATAGCATCGCGCATGGTACTACCCGGATGCGACGACATCAGATACGGTACCAAATACTGCTTCTTGCCTGCACTTTTGGTCAGTTCATAAAAGCGCTTTTGGAACTTCTTATAGGTAGCGATCCGTTGCTTACCCATAGCGTTTAATACATTTTCCGAACAGTGCTCCGGCGCCACCTTTAACTGCCCGCTCACGTGGTATTTTACCAATTCTTTAAAGAAGGTGTCGTCGGGGTCTGCCAGCAAATAGTCAAAGCGGATACCGGAACGGATAAACACCCGTTTGACGTTTGGTAACGCACGTAAACGACGTAACAAATGCAGATATTCGCTGTGATCTGCCTTTAATGCGGGGCAAACGGCAGGTGCCAAACACTTTTTGGCTTTGCACAGCCCTTTTTTTAACTGTCCGTCACAAGAGGGATGACGGAAGTTGGCGGTAGGACCGCCCACGTCGTGAATATACCCTTTAAAATCGGGCATTTGTGTCAGTTTTTTCGCTTCTTCTATCACCGATTCTTCACTGCGGCAGGTGATTTGTCTGCCTTGATGAAACGCAATAGAACAAAAGTTACAAGCGCCAAAGCAACCGCGGTTATGGGTCAACGAGAATTTGACTTCTTCAATACCGGGTACACCGCCCAACGCTTCGTAAGACGGATGATAGTTTCTTTCATACGGCAACGCATACACCGCATCCAACTCTTCGGTGGTCAGCGGCGGCATCGGGGGATTTTGTACCACGATAACGTCTCCGTGGCGCTGAATGACCGTTTTGCCGCGTACCGCATCCTGCTCGTCTTGCTGTATCCGTGCGGCAACGGCATACTGCCGTTTCCCCGCTTCATCCGCAACCCTGACCGTCTCGAACGACGGACATTCGGCGCACGGGCGGGGTGTATAATCGTCAACGGGAATGGCAACCGCCGTACCGCGTACATCGGTAATGGTGTGTACCGTTTCGCCGTCACGCAGACGCGCGGCAATTTCACGCACCTGATTTTCACCCATACCGTAAACAAGAATATCCGCACCGCTTTCGCACAGAATGGACGGATGGACGGTGTTATCCCAATAATCATAATGGGCGAAACGCCGTAAAGATGCTTCCAAACCGCCTATAACAATCGGTGCATCGGGGTACAGTGTGCGAATCTGCCGACAGTACACGGTAACCGCCCTATCGGGGCGTCTGCCCGCTTTACCGCCTGCGGTATAGGCATCGTCACTAACACGCCGTTTGGCGGCGGTGTAATGTGCCCCCATAGAGTCAATGTTGCCGCTGTTGACGAAAAATCCCACCGTCGGTGCGCCAAAACGTTGATAATCCGCCGGCGTTTGCGGTTGTGACACGATGCACACGCGAAATCCTGCTGCTTCCAACACGCGCGAAATAATGGCGGTACCAAAACTCGGGTGGTCTACATAAGCATCCCCCGTTACCATCACAATATCGGGGGTATCCCAACCGCGTGTGCGCATATCTTCAATTGTAATCGGCAAAAAAGCCATTACTCTACTCACTCTCCGTCGGTTTCGTTAGCACGCATTTCCAGCCATTGCTGGCGGGTAATCAATACCTGTCTGGGTTTACTGCCCTCATACGGACCGATGATGCCTTTTTGCTCTAACTGGTCGATAATACGGCCTGCACGGGCATAGCCGAGACGCAAACGGCGTTGCAACATAGACGTAGACGCCATACCGGCTTCTACCACCGCCTCAATCGCCTGCGGTAACATTTCGTCCCAATCGCCGTCGTCGGCATCCGCATCATCTCCGCTGTTCTTTGCGGCAGATTTACCCGCGGCAGCTGCCTGACGGTCAATTTCGTCCAAAATATCTTTATCGTATTCGTTAGGCGTTTTATCGCTGTCTTTTAAGAACTGAACCACCGATTCCACTTCACGGTTGCTGACAAAACAGCCTTGCACACGCAAAGGTTTCGCTTTGCCGACCGGCATAAACAGCATATCGCCGTAACCGAGCAATTTTTCTGCACCGCCCGTATCCAAAATGGTACGGGAGTCTACAGCAGATGCCACAGTAAGTGCCAGACGACTGGGAATATTCGCTTTAATAAGACCGGTGATAACGACAACAGACGGACGCTGGGTCGCAATAACCATATGCATACCCGCCGCACGCGCCATCTGCGCCAAACGGCAAATCGAGTCTTCAACTTCGCTCGCCGCCGCCATCATCAAGTCGGCAAGTTCGTCAATAACGATAAGAATAAGCGGCATTTCTTTTAACGTGTCGCTCTTTTTCGCCAGTTCGTTATAGGACGTCAAATCGCGTACGTTGTTTTCCGAGAAGATCTTATAGCGGTGCAACATTTCATTTACCGCCCAACCGAGTGCGCCTGCCGCTTTACGCGGATCGGTCACAACAGGGACAAGCAGATGCGGAATACCGTTGTATACACCGAATTCGACCTGTTTGGGGTCGATAAGCATCAATTTTACTTCGTCGGGACGGGCGTGGAACAATACCGACTGGATCATTGAGTTGGTACACACCGACTTACCCGAACCGGTCGTACCCGCAATCAGCAGGTGGGGCATCTTTGCAAGGTCAGCCAGCACCAAACCGCCTTCAATATCCTTACCGAGTGCTACGGTAAGTTTGCCTTTGGAATTCAAAAAATCTTTCGTATCCAACAATTCGCGCAAACACACGGTATTACGCGTCTTATTGGGGATCTCAATACCCACCGCCGCTTTATTGGGAATAGGTGCTTCAATACGCACACCCGTGGTCGCAAGGCGCAGGGTGATGTCGTCGGCAAGGCCCGTAATACGGCTGATTTTCACGCCTGCGCTGGGTTCCAATTCATAACGGGTCACCGCAGGACCGTGGGTCACCGCAGACATACGGGTGGAAATGCCGAAATCGCGCAGCGTGCTTACTAACAATTCACCGTTGCGGCGCACTTCTTCTTCGCTCGCTTTGCCTGCGCCGCCGCGCGGTTCGTCAAGCAGAGAGATAGGCGGGAAACGGTAGCCGTCTTCTTCCTCTTCGGGCGTAAGTGCCGCGTGCGGTTTTTCTTCTTTTTCCTTGCCGTCGTTTTCCAAATCCGCCGCCGCTTGTTTTAATGCTTCTACCGTTGCGGGAGCAGGTTTCTTCGTTTCTTCTTTTTCGGCTTTCTTTCTGCCGCGTTTGGGCGTCTCTTCTTCGTATCCTTCGCCAAGATCGATATCGATCTTGGAACGGCGACGGGCGCGCGGCATTTCTTCCCTACCCGCTTCATCCGCTTCTTCCATACGTTCCGCCGTCTCGTTAATAGCCGTACCGATGGATTCTCTTGTCTTTTTCACGGGTTTCCACACTGTACGGAATAACGCCAGTATGGTGGTACCCGTTACCAACATCAAAAACACAAACAACAGTAAAATGATGATGATCTTCGCACCGACACCGGGGAAAAGTTTTAACATCGGGAAACCGAGCAAGGTACCAAACACGCCGCTGCTCCAAAAATGAGAGTAGCCGTTCACGTAACTTTCGGCAATGCCTTTAAAGTAGTTGATATTTTCAATATTTGCAGAGAATATGTAAATGGCGCTATCCATAATGGCGAGCAAAGACACGCTTTGCCACACCATCGTACTGATACTGCCAACCGGTCTCTCCATTGCGGAAATCACCGCGGTGTATCCCAGCAATATCGGCAGAAGATACGCACTTACGCCAAACATGCCCCGTAAGAACAAATGGGTAAACCGCCACAGGTTACCGCCGTCTTCACCCGGAATACACACCATACACATCAGCAATATCGCAACCGCAAACAGGATAACCGCCGCCGTTTGATGACGGGCGCACGGCCGTTCATTTTTCTTCCCTTTTGCTTTTTTTCTTGCCAAAACAATTCCTCCTCAACGCGGATCTTTCCGTCTTTCGTCTATCATACTATACAAAATATCCAATGCTTCGGATAACGACCCTACGCCGTCAATCAAACCTTCTTTTACCGCCGTCTCACCGTCTAACACGGTGCCGACATCGGTTGCCATTTCGTCGGTTTCCATACACAATTCCATAAACCGCTCTTCCGTAATGTGTGAATGTGCCGTTACAAAACGGGTAATACGTCCCTGCATTTTGCGGAAATAGGTAAACGCTTGCGGCACGCCTAACACCAACCCGTTAATACGCACGGGATGAATGGTCATGGTGGCACTCGGCACAATCAGCGAATGTTGCGTCGCTACCGCTAACGGCACCCCGATAGAATGACCGCCGCCCAGCACCAGCGACACGGTTGGCTTTTGCATACCCGCCAACAGTTCCGCCAAAGCAAGGCCCGCTTCAATATCTCCGCCGACAGTATTGAGAATGACCAACAACCCGTCAATGTCGGGGCTTTCTTCCACCGCTACCAGTTGCGGAATAACGTGTTCATACTTGGTGGTTTTATTATCCCCCGCTAAGGTATAATGGCCCTCGATCTGTCCGATAATGGTAAGACAATGCACCGTATACCTGCCGTTATCGGTGGTCACCGTTCCGTGCTCAATAACGTCTTTCATCTGTCCGTGCAAGCCGTTATCTTCATTGGTGGTATCGCGTTTTTCTTTTTCCGACATATAAAACCGCCCTTTTCAAAATACTGTTTTTAGCATTGCCGAAAAAGGGCAGAATATCGCATTATTTTTATTATATACTAAAAATAAACAATACGCAAGGTCTCTTTTATAAAAAAGCGCCCTTTTGCATATAACAAAAGGGCGTTTTCATCATTTCTCTATTATTTTACGCAATCTGCCGACCAAATCCGCCAGATAATTAGCGCCCCTGGCAGCAAAAATGCCGGTCAATATCACGCCGACGGGTGCCAAGGCAAAACGAATGCCAAGCACACCGTAAAAATCCGCGCCGGTCAGCAAACACAACGCAACGGATACCACAATGGCGATACACTGTACCACCAGCGCCTTTTTGTCGCCGCCCACAGCGGCAACGGCACTTTTGCCGTATTCCACCAATGCTTCCACCGTCACGGCAATCACCATGACCAGTAACAGTCCTTCCACGTTCATATCTCTTTTCCTTCCCATTTATCCAACCGTTTGTGTGCGCTTTTTGTAGATTCTTCCACACGGGTCACGCGGTCTCGCACCTCGTCCAACTGTTCACGCACGTCCGCCATTAACACGTCGTTTTTATCCACCTGTCCGCGGATATGCTTGATATCCGAACGCATTTCGGATAACTCTGCCGCCTTTTTCTCGTCGTGGGCGCGCATACCGCGCAGGTTGGAGATCAACGCTACAATAACCCCTGCCGCTGACAACAAAGACAGCCAGCCCGTAATGCCTAACTGTTCCAAGCGATCACCCCTATTTTTGTACGATATAGGTGGCGTATCCTGCACTTTTCAGTTCTGCCGCCAAATTTTCGGCGTTTTTCTTTTCTTTGAATGCACCGACCTGCACAGCATACAAGCCTGTTTCTTCCGCTTTTGCATACGGGTCTTTGAACGGAATTTTGAAATACGCACAAAGCGCTTTCGCATCCGCTTCCGCAAACGCCTGCATACGGCTATGCAAAAACGCCGCGTCTTGCGGGTTATCGTGGAACACCATTTCGTCGTATATGCACACCGCCGTGGTGTTACGGATCTCGGTAAGTTCGGTATTTTCGATCACCCTACCGCCCGCGGTATAAAACGCGCCGCGGAAGGTGAGCATCTGCTGTGCAAGTTCCTTACCCCTGCCGGTAGGCCACACAAAAATGCGGGAACCACGCGCATTGTGTCCCGCACACGCGTTGGTGTGTTTTACAAAATGCACGTCTGCTTTCCACGCGTTAGATTCCGCAATGGTTTTTGCGTATCCTGCCCCTTTGTTTGCTTTGTCCGAGCGCTTCCACTCTATGCCGCACGCATCCAGATACGGAATCAACATATCCATATATGCGCCGCAATGGGTGTTCTCACTACACGCCGTGCTGTAAGAACACGGGTTATCCGCCGCGTGTAACGCGGGAGATAAATATACTTTCGGCATCCTTTTCACCTCTGTTGTGTAGTCTCTGCGGGGATCTCCTGTTGCCGTGCGGTTTTTGCCGCCGCATTCTCTTCCCCGTTTGTTTTTTGTCTGTCGCGCAAACAGCGTTTTAAGAGCACCTTTTGCACCCTTTTCTGCCATTTGCCGTATACTTTTCTACTTTGCATACCATTCTCCTATCGATAGGTAAAAGCGAGACTGTCTAATTTTATATTTCCGAAACCCGACATTCTAAATCCACCGTATCGAAATGTTGTCAGGTGCGGTGTTAATATCAACTCGCCTGACCGCTCTCCCGCAGTAGTCTTTTCGTTAACACTTATTTCACCGTCGTGCAGATACTTTAGATCCAGCCAACCGCCTTTTTCAATCGCAAGACTAAGGTACACACGCAGCAACCGCTTACGTGTAAACGGTGCCCCAAAATCATATTCTTTCGTAATGAGCGATACGGGAATAAAATCCCAACTTTCAAACGTTTTTGAATGACTTTCGTCACCGTCATCGTGTATATACAACGGTACTGCATATAGTGTGCCGTCGCCCACGGTCTGTCGGCGTTCCGCCAATCCGGTCACAGATTTGCCGTTTCCGCACAGAAATATGACATTATACGGGCTCGATATGTCCCATAAATACCAAGCAAGCCGCTGCTGGGCAGTGTTGTCGCTATACGAACCGGCATATTGCCGAAACGCTTTCTCGTCCACACGCAGTACGTATATGGTGTCTTCTACATGCAAAAGATAATGCCCCTCATACAAAGCGCCGTTTGCCGTCCGCCACGCTTGCACGCCGTGCATTTTCAAGTGGGGTGCTATCAGTGCAGACAGCTCACGCACCGTATGCCCTATCAACGTATAGACAGCGCCCGTACCGTCTGCCCAACACAAGCGGTTACCGCACAACACCACTGTACGCGGTGCTGTACAGCCGATCTGCCCGTGTATCTGCGTCAACGGAAAATAATCAGATGTCGCCGTTACCGCCTGTACCAGCTGACCGTCCACCTTTTCACTGGAAACGGTACCTTGCGGCTTGCTCAGACTGTATATCTCCCTTTCTTTGAAGATGACCAACATACCGTCCTGCTTGCCAAAAGCGGTAATCGATTGGTTAATATCCCCCACCGCTACGTAATTTGTGTCAGGGAAATACAGCGGTTGGCCTTGTCCGCTCCAATATATACGATTTTTGGCATCTGCAGATCCGCTGACAAACTGTCGGGAATCACAGCCCGCTTGTGAACCGCCTAACCATGTACATAAAGACATAGATGCTATCAACCGTTTTTCTTTATTCGTCCACGCTTTAGATGCAGTTACCGTCATATTGTTTGCAACACCCGCCATAGGTGCCGCAAGACTGCCCGATTCGCTCATAAAATATATAATACCTTTGGCATGGTCCACGATCGGTTTCAATCCGTTAGCGGCGTAATTGCAACTTGTAGCACCTGCCGGTACCGTATAGTTGATGATCCCGCCGTCAAGATATGCAATCGAAATGGTAACGGGTTTTGTCTTATCCAAATCGGTATACGGCATATGAAACACAATGCCCGTACCGGTCGTGGTATATTTTGCGGTGAATTTATCGGTAAGCATATTGCGCCCTTCATACGGCATACCCGTCGTAGGCGGTGCATCCCACAGTTGCTTCACTCCTTCGCCGCCGACAAGTACACACGGGACGTACGCCTCGTCATTCACCTGTCGCCATACACCCGTGCTGTTTTGTGCATAAATTCTGCCGTCAGACAAAAATATCAGCACATTTTCCTCGTTCGTATACGGGTATTCCATAACCATTCCCGTAATATCCGAAGGCAATCCGCTCATACCACCCTCATATATACATCTGCCGTCGTATGTCAAAATACCCGTTTCCAACGCCACCTGCGTAGTGATGGGATCATATTCCCGACGTAAAAATCGTCTGCCCGCATTTTCACCTTTCACGGTATCTTCGTTACAGAATTTCCACGTGATCTGTGCAGACTCTGTCGATACATAAAATTCTTCCCGTGTAGAAAAACCGGGACGGGTACATAAGGCGCCGTTGTGCCACCATAGGTTATACGCCATCGCAAGATGTCCGTCTGCCACACGGTTACCGTCGCGCAAATTGCAACCACCGTGTAACGCTTCTATTGGAAAATAAGCCGTTTTTTTCGGCTTTAGAGTGGGAAATTTCATATCCCCGCCTCCTCACGCATCTTGGCAAATAACACATCTTTACGACGGTGGGTAATAGGAGCCGCCGCCCGTTTGCGGTTATACATAGCGGCATACATCTGCTGACTGTCACTGTCCCCTTCGGACATAGCCAACAACATTGCCACACCATACGGCATCACATCTTTCGTCTGACGGTCGTTCAGTAACACCGGGTCATCCAGCGAAGTCAACGGCAAAAACGGATCTTCTCTCCCCGTGTACCATAAGTCCCCGTAAATTTGATTGACCGCCGCTAAGCCGCGGGTGTTTATCGCGCGCGGTTTTATGTCGTCTAAATCCGCAAGAAGATCGGTATAATCCAGTAACCACAAAGCTCTTACCAAGATATCTCTTCCGCTTCGCATAGTATCGTCTCCTTTCGGAAGCGGTCGCAGACAAAAGTCTGCGACCGCCACGGTTTTTAGTAGATGTACGCGTAGATGCCGTTTTCCATGCTGTTACGGATAAACAGATCATAGTATACACGGTAATCAAATTTCCACGCATCTGCGTTAAGATTGTGTGCAGGGTCGAATGCGCGCACCTTTTCCGTCTTTTTGATGAGAGATGCGGCACGTTTGGGCATAACCAGCAAACCGATGTTTTTTGCCTGAGCGGCAGGAGTAAAACCGCCGTCTACCTGTTCGCTGCTGACACCGTCATTAAAAACGTAAGCAGTCTTCATACGGCTGTCGGGGGTAGGCAAAATGGCTACGCCGTTCAAGGATTTTACTTCGGTGCTGACAGCGCCTTTTTTGAAAGAACTGGCCACCAGCACGCGGGAAATATCGCCGCTCTGCTGTAAAGCGCCCCACATCGTGCTATCAACGAATGCCACCAATTCCTCATCGTAGCCGACCTCGTTCTGCACCTTGCGGATAGCTTCGGATAACATAGAAAATGCGTCGGTTTCGGGTGTGCCTTCCACCGTCTGTGCTTTAGTAGCCGCAAATCCGCCGAGTTTGGACAGTACGTATGCGTCAATTTCCGGTACGACCTGGGTGCGGACAAACTCGCCCATTACCTGACCCGCAAGGTCAGCAATACCCGTTTCGTCGTTATCTTCGCGGTCAAGCTGGAAAGAGCGACCACGGTCCATAGACAGCGAATACGGTTCTGCAGTTACCGAAACGGTACCGGAAACAAAGCCGGTATCGCGGTCATAGTTACCAAGGCCCGAAAAAGACATTTCGGGAATCAGTACGGTTTTACCGCCGACAAATTTGGCGCGCAACGCATTGTCTGCCAAAAAGCCGGTCACGGGCTTGTGCACAATGGCTTTATCTAACTCACCCGTCATAGTGGATTCAAAATTTTCAAAATCAATACTCATATTCTTTTCTCCTTCTTGGTGTTTTTCACCTGTTATTGCAATGCTTGTTCAAATGAACGGGCAAAGGCATCCGACACAGGCTTTGCCTGTCTGCCGCCGCCACACAGCGACCCCGCCGCCGCTTGTGCCGCACGCTGTTGCCGCTGTTGTTCGGCAAGTACTGCCCGCTCTTCTCTGAAACGGTGGCGCAAATACGCGTCCAGCAACGGAATGTTTTCTTCTGCCGCCGCAGTAAACACCGCTTCAGGCAGGTCGGCAACCGATTCCAGTTCGGGCACTTCCCGTTGCAACTGTAAAAACCCATCTGCCAACGCATCCGCTGTTTGTTCATCAAGCACCGCTTCTGCGGTCACCGTCATTTCCTGTGTTTCGCTCATTGGTTTTCCCCTTTCGTTTCTTTGATGTTCTCCCGCAGTTCGCGCAACAACCGTCTCTGCCCGGGGATACTACCCGCGGGCAAACGGCTGACATACTGTTCGGGCGTGATGACCCCATCTTCCAGCATCTTGTTCAAAAGACCCAGCGTGGTATTCTGATCTCCCGTCACCGATTCCGCTACGTCCACTTTGACCGTAAACAGCAATGCATCGCAGTCTTCTGTGTCAAAGTCGTAATAACGACTGCCGAAAGCGGTGGACAGGCGCAAAGGTCGTCTGCCGTACATCTGCACCCAGAAATCCGCCCAGATACGCGCCACATCTTCACAAAAGCTAAAAAAGCGATTGCGAATAAGTTGCATCGGTCTTACCGATGCTTCTCTTACCGCTAAGATAGCGGATGCGTTATCGGGGCGTACGTCGCCGAGCACGACGCCGCTGACACCTGCCTGATTGAGTGTATCGGTGATAAGAGAAGTGATACCGGCGCTATACTGAGAGGAATATGCCGGCGGGTCCACGTACTTGATTGCGCGTTCCACATCTTCTCCGTTGCCGTATACTGCAATAACCTGACCGGGGTCATTGGTAACCGGCTGTGTTACCACGTCACCGTTGACCAGCATAATCGGCATACCGGTCATCATCATCGCCCACACGCCTGCGGTGAGCATACGGTTAATGGCAATCTGGTTCGGAATCAGATACGGAATCTCACTTTCTCCATACCCACACCCATGGCGCGTGCACCAACGGAAATCTGCCAGCGGATACAAATGCACGCCTAAACACCACGGTGGACGCACCACCGCACCGCCTGCCACCTGCATACCCCACACGCGACATACACCTTCTTCATCCCACTCTTTCCAAAAGCGGGTCAAAACGGTGGCTTTTTTCGGGGCATCTTCATCGACGGGATAGGTGTTATCAGGACGGATACTTTTCCACCCGCTCCCGCCAAAACGGCGTGCCGTGCGTTTGAGCGTTTCCACATCCTTCTGCTGTGCAATCAGCAAATACGGCTGTGCCTGCAACGTCTCCTCGGTAGGGTCACCAAGGAACACCTGGTCAATATGCAACACCTCGCTGACAATATCGCCGCGAATGGGGTACTGCCGTGCTGTGTCTGCAAAAAGACCTGTATCTAAACGGTCATCCCAATAGGTATACAGGATGCCGGTGCCGGTAATATAGGCGTCTTGCATTACCTTTTGCATCAGATCATCAAATTTCAGCCGTTCCGCCGTAGCGGCAAAATGATCTGAAAGCGCCGCGGCGGTACGCGCAGCTTTTGTATCGCCGTCACACGCATCTTCCGTGTCTCCTGCGCGCCAAAGATCCAGCGCCTTGCGACTTTCTTCGCTTTCGGCAATGCCTTGTGCGGTGTAAGTCACCGCAACTGCATCGGGATTGACAACAGACATTTTGTAATCCGCGATGCGTTTGATAATATTCTGTCGCACTAACGGGCGGTCTTCACCACAACCCGCACCGTGCCATTGGTCTCCGATATAAAACCGTTCGTTTATCTCATTCTGGCGGAATAAACCGTGTCTGCCGATGCCTTCCTTATAACGGATGCCGCGTGCGTACTCGCGCGCTATTTGTTCCGCCGTGATGCTGTTCTTCATCGGATTTCCCTCCTAATTCTTTTGTGTTTGCGGGCAGCCGTCCGCTGCCGTCATACTGCAAAAAATTGAGCAATTCCTGCCAACCGAAATTGTCGCCTGTCACCGCTGTCGGCGCTTTGCTGCTGCCGCGGTGCTGCACGCGGGAAAAGCGACCCGCAAGGAACCCTGCGCCAAATGTCAGCAAAAAAAGCCAGATGCCGGCTACTGTTTCTACCATCGTTACCCTCCCCAACTTCCACGCAGGTCAGCGGCTCTCACCGCGCCGCGCGTCGTTGTAATTTTTAAATTTCGCTTGCGGCGCGGCAGGTCCTCCATCGCATACCGCAACGCATCCATCAAATGATTTTCACTGTCCTGCGGACGGTTGGAAAAACTGTCCGCTCTGCCGTCATGGGTCGGCTCCCACGCGTATGCCGCTAACTCTGCCGCGGTATGTACACAATCGGGATGCACGATAATACGGTATTCCTGTAACCGCGCTATTCCTGCATTCACCGAGTCCCGTCCCTTTTCCGCAGCCACCAAGCGGGATACTCCCAACCGCCGCAGATCTTCATTGGATTTCGGCTCGGCGCTGTCCGCGCGGATACGTTCTTTGACATACCCTTTGCGGGTAAGCATCGCCGCAATATCTGCATTGAGCATTCGTCGCGCATAATGCTCGTCATACACATACAGCCGTTGCTCTCCGTCCTGCTCGCACGCCGCCGCGGCGATAAACGCCGTCGGATCGTTGGTATACCCATAATCCAGCCCGAAGATGTGCTGAAAAGCATCCCCTTTGAGCGTATCGGGGTCAAATGCCGCCACTTCCCAGTTATCGAAGATCAGTCCTTCGCTTTTCCCCCACTCCCCCAAACCCGCCACCGCATACTGTCGCGGGCGACGCGTACGCATATCATCGTATAATCTGCGGTCGGTGTCGTCCAAAAACTCGTTACACAGATAGTTGGTGGTGATAGCCAGCGTATCCGCTCGTTTGGTGTCAAAAAAGCGGCGTTTCAGCCAATGGTTTTCATCCCACGGATTGAAGGTCAAGGTGGTTTGTTTGAAAAGCGGCGGTACGATCTGTCCGCGCGGCATAGAAAGATCCAACTTATCAAAATCCGCTTCTTTTGCAATTTCAAACGCCTCTTCTACCCATACCCAACACAGCGCCCCTTTGTCCACCGTGGTGGAAGCCAGTTTTTCCACATTGTCAAATCCGCGAAACAAAATCCGTTGTCCCGTCGGCAGATATTGCAGTTCTAACGGCTCTTTGGACGCCCGCCATAAGTGTGACACTTCCAAACGGTCAATAGCCCACCGCAACTGCGCAAAGGTACTGTCACGGTGGGTGCGTCCCACCTGCCGTACCACCAGCAGATTAGCGTCAGGATACTTCATCAAATTGACAATGTACCAAAGTGCCGTGGTGCTGGATTTTTTAGACGCTTTACCGCCTTTCACCACGCGATAGCGCAGTTTACAGTCCCAAAATCGACGGTAACCCCCGCCCACCACCTGCGGCAGAGACACCACTACTGCGTCTGCCATATTTCGGTGCCCCCTGTTGTTTCTTGAGCGCGGCAATCACTTCCCATATCTCATCCATCTCCTCTTCCAACAGCACAATGCGTTTATCATATACCTGTATTACCGCGGATAATGCGCGGTGACGGCTTTCCAGTTTTTTTAACGCCGCCATATATTCTGCAATCATTTCCTCTGTGGTCATCATCTGTCTTTCACCTCAATCGGGTATCTCGTCTTCACCCACAAAAATTACCGGCGCCACCGTAGGGAGCACATTCTCGCCGCGTTCGCCGTATCCTGCGTTTTCTTTTAGGTACAACATATGCATATTGGCACTGCTGCCCCGTCCCATCGCGTGTTCCATTACGCTGGCGGTAGCCTCCGCAAATGCGTGCTGTATTAACGACACCTTTGCCGTCAATTCGGCGGGTGAAACCCCTTCCTCGGTATACCGACCCTCTACAATCGTGCGAAACAACGCAATATCCATACTCAACGCCGCCGCTAACCGTTCCGCTGTCAGCGGCACCTTTTTCTCATCTGCATACGCCGTTGCCGTGTCAATTGCCGTTTTTATTTTGGCGAGTGAACGACGGCTCAGCGGTTTGTTGTGCATGCCTTTTCACTCCTAAAATTGCATTTTGCAACCGCTAAATCAAAAAAATAAAGCGGGAAACACACCTATACTTCCCCATCCGCAACCAAAAAAATCGCTGTATGCCACCCTTTTCCCAGCGAAAACATTTCGTCAAGATCAACCGTTTCAATGTGAAAAGCAGCGTCTAAAGTGCCGTCAATACGGTCATTTACGGCGTTTTTTACCGTTACATCGCGGCGTACTTGCAGTAGAACGGGTAATCCGCGCGGCAACTCTTTTAACACGTCGTTTAATTCTCCTGCCGTCAAGCACACCACCCCTTTCCGGATTTCTGTTGCGTTGCATTCGGGCGTTTGTTTCTTTTTGCAACTTTTATTGTAGGCGCATTTTTTACAATTGTCAATAGCATTTTGCAACTTTTTTCAAAAAATGCTTGCATTTTTGTTGCAAAATGTGATATAGTAGGTGTAAGAAAGGGGAGTTTTTATGACCGCCAATGATATTACCGCTCGCCGATTGAAGGAATGCAGAGAGCGTTCAGGCGAAACATTAGAGTATATCGGCTCGTTAGTAGGTGTCAACAAATCCACCGTGATGCGTTGGGAACGGGGGGACACTTGGAAAATTAACCTGCCTACCTTACAGTTTTTGGCTGACCATTTTCACGTGCCGCTTTCCTGGTTAATGGGAGAAAGCAGCGGTGTTGCGGTTGCAGACGGCAGCCATTGGTTGGAAGAAAACGGCATTGCACAGCAACGCAGTATGCTATTGCCCATTATGGGTGCGGTACGCGCCGGTATCGGCGGTGCGGTGCAGGAAGAAATCATTGGATACGAAGCGGTAGACCCCGCCACCTTGCAAACGGGTGAAGAATATTTTTGGTTGCGGGTCGCAGGCGACAGTATGACCCCGTCTATTGACGATGGTGACCTTGTGTTGGTACGCAGGCAAGAAAGTGTCGAAAGCGGGCAATACGCCGTCGTACTCTTAGACAGTGAAGAAGGGTTGGTCAAGCGTATTGCACTCGGTCCCGATTGGATAGAACTGCAAAGTGTTAACCCCTATTACCCGCCCCGCCGCTTTACGGGCATAGATACACAAAGCGTACGCATTTTGGGTAAAGTCATAGAATCCCGCAGAAAATTTGCATAAAAAAATCCGACGTGTTTTCGCACGTCGGATTTTTCTTTTTACTTCAATGTAAATGTTTTTGTTAATAAGAGATGATCCGCACAACCGACAGACAGTTCAAAGTCGCCCGGCTCGGATACAAACTTCTGCTCAAAGTTCCAGAAACGGAGCATCGGCTCGGTAACTTTAAAAGTAATTTCTTTACATTCACCCGCTTTAAAGTACACCTTTTCAAATGCAATCAACTGTTGTACGGGACGGGCAACCGACCCCACAACGTCGTGCATATACAACTGCACCGTTTCAAAGCCTGCAACGTCGCTGTCATTACGTACCGTAACGGTAACGGTCAGCGTATCGTTTGCCGTTATCGTGTCCGCATCGAGAACAAGGTCTTTATACACAAACTTACTGTAAGATAAACCGTAACCGAACGGGAATAACGGCAGATTGCCGCAACCGTTGTAGTTAGAACAAAAACGGATATAGGTATCATCCTTTTCAGGTGCTTTGGGTCTACCCGTATTCAGGCGGTTATAGTAGATAGGACATTGACCGAGCGCTTTCGGGAAAGACATCGTCAGCTTACCCGAAGGATTGGCTTTGCCGAACAGCAAATCTGCCGCCGCGTTACCGCCTTCGGTGCCCGGCATCCACATATCCAAAATAGCAGGCGCGGTTTTTACCAGTTCGGTCAACACTAGCGGACGCCCGTTAAAGAGCAACATCGCCGTGTTGGGATTTGCGGCAACCACCGCTTTTGCCAGTTCATTTTGCACACCCGGCAAAGAAATATCACCGCGGCTGGCACCTTCGCCGGAATACGATTGCGGCTCACCGACACAAAGAATAACAATATCTGCCGCTTTTGCCGCTGCCACCGCTTCATCAAAGCCACTGCAATCGGTGTCACCAAGCGTGTTGCCGCACCCATCATACCGTTTATCATCGCTTCTTCGCCGCACGTTTCCATTACGCGACCCCAACGGGCATCCCGCACGTAGTCCACCATCGGGGTAAAGGTGACTTGGACACCGCCCGCAGACGCTTCTTTCGCCGCCATACGCGAGCAATCTTCCACCAATTGCGTATCAAAGGAACAACCAAGTGCCAGCGGAATGGGATAAATGGTACGGTAACCGTGAATGACGTCCATCATAAACAGCATTGGTATTTTGTTGCGATCGTGCGCCAAATGTTCGTCTTGAATTTTGCGCATCATATCTGCCGACGCGAAGTTAAGCACACTACCTACGTGCCTAATATTCTCTTCGGTCAAATCCAGTTCGGTACGCGGGCCGGTCACATCGCCGCCATCACAACCTAATACGTTCGCTTCATACTGCGTTAACTGTCCTATTTTTTCGTCAAGTGTCATTTGCTCTAACAGCTTTTGTATATCCACCATCGGTATACCCCCCTTTTGGGAAAATATACCATATTTTGCACTATATCGTCAATGGCAGACTTGCTTTCCCCCGCATTTTCTGTCTTTTTTTAAACGTATGCGCGTAAATCTTCCATGAATTTATCTTCCGCATCGATAAGACGTTTTGCAAAATCCTGCGCACGCTTATCGGCATTTTTGTATTTGTTGACATACTCTGCCAGTTTTTGGATACCCATATTGCAGCCATCCATCATCAAGGTAGCAACGGTATGATCGGTAGCATTCATCATCATTTTCATATCCACTTTCATAGTTGCCATACCTTTGGCGATGGGATTGGGATCTTTTCCCTCTTCCCCGTATTCGCGCAACATATCGCCCACATCGTCACCCAATCGCTTGTGCGATTCCAGCGTTTCTTTCAGCAATTTGTGCAAATTTTCATTTTCCACGCGGTCAATTACGTCCTCAATGGAAGCCACCGCCATTTTACAGCCCGCATCGGTTTCTCGCAGTAATTTTTCTGTATCGTTCATTTTTATATCCTCCTTTTCTTTCCAACACTATTTTGTGTCAAAAACCAGATAATATTACAGGAGGTGAAAAAATGCATAAACAAAGTGAAATTTTTAAAGATGATGCGATGAAATCGTATTTTGAAACATTGCCTACCGTTGTACGCGAAGCGGTATTTCAAAGCGGTGTAAAAATCAACACGTTGGAAGATTTAAAAAACTTCGCAGAAAGATACACCGCGACCTAAAAGAAAAAGGCATATTGCACTTTCGTGCAATATGCCTTTGGTTGTTGCTAAAATTAGATTTCAGCGAAGTATTTGATGGTGCGAACCATCTGGCTGGTGTAGGAGTTTTCGTTGTCGTACCAAGACACAACCTGTACCTGATAGGTGTCGTCGTCGATCTTCGCAACCATGGTCTGGGTCGCGTCGAACAAGGAACCGTAACGGATACCGATGATGTCAGAAGACACGATCATATCTTCGTTGTAGCCGAAGGAATCGGAAGCAGCCGCTTTCATAGCCGCGTTGATGCCTTCAACAGTCACGTCTTTGCCTTTCACAACCGCTACCAAGATGGTGGTAGAACCGGTGCA
>JAZPXM010000007.1:0-5660 GCA_045543675.1 Acutalibacteraceae bacterium | reverse complement strand
ATGTTGTTTCGAAGTGGATACCCCGGTGTACGATGCGTTCAGTAAAATGCAGGTGTTTGACGGCGGGTGCTTTACGGCTGACGGAAACGATAAATTCCATATTGATTTATGGGAAGTGAACCGCAGAGTGCTATTGTCGGCGGGTGTAAAGGCAGAAAACATTACAGTTACCGATCTTTGTACACGCTGCTATCCCGACCTTTTTTGGTCTCATCGTAAGACGGGAGCAAGCCGCGGTTCGCTTGCAGCATTTATCGGAATGACAGAATAGCCAAAGCATTTAAACCCGAACCAACCTAAGTCCAAAAAAAGCACGGTTTCGTGAAACGAAACCGTGCTTTTTGCTTTTAAACATGAACTTTCTCGGTGCTGACGGAAAAACGCATACTTATGACTGCTCCGTTTGCCAATACAAGCGTGTAGGTTCGTCTGTATCTTCAATAGATACAATCGTAAAGGTAGCGCGTGTATCACCGTGGAAATAGTCCACCAACCGAATGACGTCGGTGCTGATGTCTACGCTCATACCGTATCCGGGCGTAACAGACAGAACACTTTCTATTTGCTTTTTAAAATCTTCTTCCGAAGACAGTATGCAGGAAAGTTTTTTGCCGTCACCATTCACTACGGTTACTTTGCTGTTCAATGCAATCGCCCCCTTATAAACAGTATACCATATGCTTCCCGTGTTGACAATCCCAAAAGGATATCAACTTTTTTGTCTTTGTTGTCTTGACATCTATTATTATAAGTAGTATAAATAGAAAGGTTGTTTTTAGAAATGTGACAAGTAGGGTAGAATCGCCTGAAATGTATATTTTTTTGCATAAAACAACGAATATACATAAAAACGCTGAAAAAGTCTTTTGAAAATGTATATTTTTTCATTTTTGGGGTTGACAAACCGCTTTTTCGTGGTATAATCCCTGCATACCGATAAAAAATATTGTATATTTATTCATTGGAGGCAATGGTTATGAACAAAGAAAACATCAAAAAGGTCGTATTGGCATATTCGGGTGGTTTGGATACTTCCATTATCATTCCGTGGCTGAAAGAGAACTATAACAACTGCGAAGTTATCGCCGTTTCGGGTAACGTCGGTCAGGCGGACGAGCTGGAAGGATTGGAAGAAAAAGCGCTGAAAACGGGTGCATCCAAACTGTACGTATTGGATCTCACCGAAGAATATGTTGACGAATACATTATCCCGACCATGAAAGCGGGCGCTGTATACGAAGAATATCTGCTGGGCACCAGCCATGCGCGTCCTTGTATCGCAAAAGGTCTTGCAGAAATTGCTATCAAAGAGGGCGCTGACGCTATCTGCCACGGCTGTACCGGTAAAGGTAACGACCAGGTGCGTTTTGAATTGGCACTCAAACATTTCGCACCCCATTTGCCGATCATCGCACCGTGGAGAGAATGGGACATCAAATCCCGTGAAGAAGAAATCGATTATGCCGAAGCGCATAATATTCCGTTGAAAATCAACAGAGAAACCAACTATTCCAAAGATAAGAACTTGTGGCATCTGTCCCACGAAGGTATGGATCTGGAAGACACGGGTAACGAGCCGCAGTATGAAAAAGAGGGCTTCTTGGAAATGGGTGTTTCTCCGTTGCAGGCGCCCGATGTGCCCACCTACGTGACCATCGACTTTGAGCAGGGCGTACCGGTTGCGCTGGACGGCGAGAAAATGACTGCGAAGAACATCATTTTGAAGCTGAATGAAATCGGTGGCGCTAACGGCATCGGTATTATCGATATCGTAGAGAACCGTCTTGTGGGCATGAAATGCCGCGGCGTGTATGGGACCCCCGGCGGCACCATTCTGTACAAAGCACATAAAGTGCTGGAATCTATCTGTTTGGATAAGATGACCGCTCACGAAAAAGAGCGCTTGGCAATTACCTTTGCGGAATTGGTTTACAACGGTCAGTGGTTTACACCGTTGCGTGAAGCGCTGTCCGCGTTTGTAGATAAAACGCAGGAAAAGGTGACGGGTACCGTTAAACTGAAATTGTACAAAGGCAATATGATTAACGCGGGTGTATGGAGTCCCTATTCGCTGTACAGCGAAGAAATCGCCACTTTCGGTGAAAGTGACTACGATCAGAAAGATTCTGCGGGCTTTATCAATCTCTACGGCTTGCCGATTAAAGTGCAGGCAATGGTAGACGCGAAAAACAAGTAATGAACCTACGGTCCTGCGTGGATTTTACGCAGGACTATCGGTGTTTTTAGGAGTATATGTATGGCAAAGATGTGGGCGGGCAGAACCGCAGGTGTAACCGATAGCGTAGCGGATGATTTCAATTCTTCCATTCGCTTCGATCATAAAATGTACAAGCAGGATATTACGGGCAGTATGGCGCACGCTGCGATGCTGGGTGCACAGCGTATTATCACAGAGCAGGAAGCGGCAACCTTGATTGACGGGTTGCAAGGCATTCTCGACGATTTGGATAGCGGCGCTTTGCAGTTTGATATGTCTGCGGAAGGTATCCATATGTTTGTAGTGCAGGAACTTACCGCGCGCCTTGGCGACGTGGGCAAGAAACTGCATACTGCGAGAAGCCGTAATGACCAGGTGGCGTTGGATATTCGTATGTACCTGCGGGATGAAACCGCTGATATCATCGACGGTGTTCGCGCTTTGTTGGTGGCTATTACCGAACAAGCCGAACAGAATAAAGCGGCGATTTTGCCGGGGTATACCCATCTGCAACGTGCACAACCTATCACGTTCGGCCACCACCTGATGGCGTATGCAATGATGTTTTTGCGGGATATCGACCGTTTAAAAGATTGCGTGCGCCGTATGAATGTATCGCCTATCGGCAGTTGCGCGTTGGCGGGTACTACTTACAACACCGATCGTGTATTTGAAGCACAAAAACTCGGTTTTGACGATATTTGCCGCAACAGTTTAGACGGCGTTTCCGACCGCGATTTTTGCGTAGAACTGCTGAGTGCTTTGTCTATTTTGATGATGCATTTGTCCCGTTTCTCCGAAGAAATGATTTTGTGGTCCAGTTGGGAATTCCGTTTTGTAGAACTGTCCGACGCGTATACCACGGGTTCTTCCATTATGCCGCAAAAGAAAAATCCCGATATGGCAGAACTTACCCGCGGTAAGACGGGTCGTGTATACGGCGACCTTATGAGTTTGTTGACCACGCTCAAGGGTCTGCCGCTTGCGTATAACAAAGATATGCAAGAAGACAAAGAGTGTGTGTTTGATGCCGTCGAAACGGTGCAGATGTGTTTAGCGGTATTTGCACCGATGGTAGCCACTATGACTGTGCGTACCGATAATATGAAAAAAGCGGCGCAAACCGGCTTTATCAATGCTACCGATCTTGCGGATTATCTTGTGAAAAAGGGGTTGCCGTTCCGTAGTGCGTACAAAATTTCGGGACAAATTGTTGCAAAATGTATTGCGGAAGGTAAAATTCTGGAGACGATGACACTGGAAGAATACAAAGTATTCAGCGACCTTTTTGAACAGGATATTTATGCAGATATCGACCTTTCTGCGTGCGTTGAAAAGCGTATTTCGGCGGGCGGCACGTCTGTTGCATCGGTTGAACAGCAGATTGCCTACGTAAAGGAGATGCTGGCATAATGACAAAGGTGTTTATCGACGGTAGTGCAGGCACAACGGGCTTGCGTATTGCGGATCGTTTGTCTGCGAGAACCGATATGGAATTGATTACGCTGGCGGAAGCAGTACGTAAAGATACTGCCGCCAGAAAAGAAGCGTTAAATGCGGCGGATGTTGCGTTTTTGTGTTTGCCCGATGCGGCGGCAAGAGAAGCGGTGTCGCTGATTGAAAATACAACTACCGCGGTGATCGATACTTCCACCGCACATCGTACAGCAGACGGTTGGGCGTACGGTTTTCCCGAAATTTACGGTGCAGACCGTATCAAAGCGTCTAAACGGATTGCGAATCCCGGCTGTCACGCGAGCGGGTTTGTTGCGCTGGTGCAACCGCTTGTAAAAGCGGGCGTTTTGAATAAAGACGTGGCGCTTACCTGCTTTTCCTTGACCGGATACTCGGGCGGCGGTAAAAGTATGATTGCCGCGTATGAAACAGCGGAGCGCGATTTGTTACTGGATGCACCGCGCCAGTACGCTTTGGGGCAAACCCATAAGCATTTGCCCGAAATGGCAAAGATATGCGGTATTACATATGACCCCGTGTTCTGTCCTATTGTGGGAGACTATTACAGCGGTATGGAAGTGACCGTGCCGCTGTTTGCTAAGGACGTAAACGGCAGTTTGGCGGATATTGCCGCTGTGTATAAACAAACATATACCGGCAAGGTTGTACACTTTACAGAAAATGCGGCGGAAGACGGCTTCTTGTCTGCTTCTGCTTTCTCGGGCAGAGACGATATGCAGATAACCATTACGGGTAATGACGACCGCTTACTGCTTGTAGCGCGTTTTGATAATCTCGGTAAAGGTGCATCGGGTGCGGCTATCCAGAATATGAACATTTTACTCGGTGTAGATGAGACCACGGGTTTACAAATCGGAGGATAATTTATGAATAGTATTACGGGCGGCGTATGTGCTGCTAAAGGATTTAAGGCAAACGGTATCCATTGCGGCATCCGTAAAAATAAAACCAAAAGGGATCTGTCACTGATTATGAGTGATGTACCTGCTGCTGCGGCGGCAGTATATACCACTAATCTTGTCAAGGGCGCTCCCTTGACAGTCACAAAAGCGCATTTGGCAAACGGTAAAGCGCAAGCGGTGATTTGTAACAGCGGTAACGCCAATACGTGTAATGCCGACGGCATTGAAGTTGCCGAAAAAATGTGCGCTTTGTTGGCGGACGCGACAGGTATTGCGGCGGATGACGTAGTGGTAGCGTCTACGGGCGTTATCGGACAGCCGTTGGATATTACTCCCATTAAAGACGGTATTCCTGCTTTGGTGGCAGGTCTTGGTGATGATAACAGTTTAGCCGCGGCAGAAGGCATTATGACCACAGATGTTGCGGTGAAAGAAATCGCCGTAGAATTTACCGTTGGCGGTAAAACCTGCAAAATCGGCGGCATCGCAAAGGGTAGCGGTATGATTCATCCCAATATGGCGACTATGCTGGTATTCATTACCACCGACGTGGCTATTTCTGCTGAGATGTTGCAAAAAGCATTGTCTTGCGATATCCAAAATACTTTCAATATGCTCAGTATTGACGGGGATACGTCCACTAACGATATGGTGACCGTACTTGCTAACGGTTTGGCAGGAAATGCGGAAATTACGGCAGAGGGCGAAGATTTTACTGCGTTTATGACTGCACTTAACACCATTACCGTGCATCTTTGCCGTGCTATCGCCGCTGACGGCGAAGGCGCAACGAAAATGTTGGAATGTAAAGTGAGCGGCGCAGATGACCTTGCTACCGCTAAAACGGTTGCAAAAAGTGTTGTGTGTTCTTCACTTTTAAAAGCGGCGATGTTTGGTGCAGATGCCAACTGGGGTCGTGTACTGTGCGCTATCGGGTATAGCGGCGCTAATGTCGACGTTTGCAAAGTGGCGGTTTCTTTCCGTTCCGCAAAAGGCGAGATTGCCGTATGTGAAAACGGTGCGGGTATACCGTTCTCCGAAGAAAAAGCAAAAGAAATTTTACT
>JAZPXM010000006.1:0-9790 GCA_045543675.1 Acutalibacteraceae bacterium | reverse complement strand
ACCGACTCTAAGGGTTGGTGCTATGTCGGCAAAGACGGTTATGCGGTCACCAACTGCTGGAAAAAGGACAGCAAAGGCTGGATCTGGCTGGATGCCAACGGTTCTATGACCAAGAGCAAATGGGTCAAAGACGGCGGCAGTTGGTATTATTGCGATGCGAGCGGTTATATGGTCGCAAACAAATCGATGAAGATTGGCAATAAGACCTACAATTTTAACGCTTCGGGTGTTTGCACCAATCCGTAAAATTTCAGAAATGAAAAACGGTGTGGCTGTTGCCACACCGTTTTTTACTGTTTTTCTTTCAATCGTGGGATGAACAAAGCGGCAATTTTCCCTTTGCCGCGATTTTTGACGTAGAAAAAGCCGATAATGCTGAATACCGCGGCACCGATAAAGTTAACGAACATATCTTTCATCGTGTCGTGCAATCCGATGTCCAGATGGCCGCCTAACCCCAACGCCTGCCCGTTTACGTATGTTTCGGTGATACCGTCAACGGTGATGGGAATGTTGCTTTGGGTCGTATCCAGCATCACGGTAGTAATAGAAGAAATGACCGTATCTTTTTGCATGTCGGTGTGTAACAAAATATCCACACCCCACTCGAAAAACTCCCAAAACACGCCTATTGTCATAGAAAAGCAAAACGCAACGATGGCAAGGAACAACGGCGACAACGTGAATTTTATCTTTTCATTACGGTTGAGAATATCCACCAACGCAAAACCGACGGCGGCACACAAAAAGCCGTTTATGGTGTGTAGCATTGTATCCCAAAACGGTATTTTGATATAAAAACTATGCATTTCCCCTAAAATTTCTGCAGCAAAAATGAACAACAGAATGATTACTTCAAGTGCGGACGGCAGATGTAATCCGAAATTCTTTTCCACAAATGCCGGCACTAAAAACAAAATCAGCGATAAGGTACATACAAACAGGTTTTCATAATCACCGCGCAAAAGGGATAACACCATTGCGACAACAACAATGGCACGCAGAATGATATATACGGCGAATGTGACCTTGTGTTGGCGGATTTCCGCTTTGAGGTCGGTCCACACGATACGTTTTTCTTTCTTGCTATCAGTTTTATGCATTTTCATCCAACCTTTCATAAAGATGGTAACGCGCGCTTAGAAAAATGTCAAGATTTTCCCGACGACATCTTGTTATATGGCAAAAGATATGCTATACTTATCTTACTTGTGGGTACAGTAGTGGGGTGTATTTTTTGTCGATTTGGGAATTGATATTGCTTGCCGTGGGGCTGTCGATGGACGCGTTTGCGGTAGCGGTTTGCAAAGGTCTGGCAATGCAGAAAGTGACCGCCAAGGGTGTTCTGACAGTAGGCGGTTGGTTTGGTGGATTTCAGGCGTTAATGCCGTGCATCGGTTATTTTTTGATGGCGGCTTTCCAAAAATACATAACCGCGTTTGATCATTGGATCGCGTTTGTTTTGTTGGGCATTATCGGCGCCAATATGATAAAAGAAGCGTTTTGTCAAGAGGAATGTGCGGATGCTTCGTTGTCGGTGCGTGTGATGTTTACAATGGCGGTCGCTACGTCTATCGACGCGTTAGCGGCGGGTGCGACGCTTATCGTGCTGTCATCCCTGTGGGAAGTGTTGTTTGCGGTTGCCGCTATCGGCGTGATCACATTCACCTTGTCTGCTGTCGGCGTAAAAGTCGGCAATGTGTTCGGCTCTCGCTGGCGTGTCGGCGCATCTGTGGCAGGCGGCGTTATTCTGATTTTGCTTGGCGTCAAGATTTTGTTGGAGCATTTGGGAATACTGGTACTGTAATGCCGACTGTAGGGGGATTTTGATGAAACGGTATGACTATTTGATAGTGGGTAGCGGTTTGTTTGGTGCTACCTTTGCGCATCAAGCCATGCAACACGGTAAAACGTGTCTGGTGGTGGAAAAACGCGACCATATCGGCGGGAACGTATACTGTGAAGAAATAGACGGCGTGACGGTGCACCGTTACGGGGCGCATATTTTTCACACCGCTAATAAACGCGTGTGGGATTTTGTAACGGCGTTGACCCCGTGTAATCGGTATACCAATTCGCCCGTTGCCAACTATAAAGGCGAACTGTATAACCTGCCGTTTAATATGAATACTTTTCATCAAATGTGGGGCGTGAATACCCCGGCAGAAGCCCAAGCGAAAATTGCCGAACAGCGTGCAGAAATGACCGGCGAACCGCAAAATTTAGAAGAACAAGCCATTCGCTTGGTTGGTAGAGACATTTACGAAAAATTGATAAAAGGGTACACCGAAAAGCAGTGGGGCAAAGATTGCAAGGACCTGCCCGCCTTTATTATTAAACGGTTGCCCGTACGGTTTATTTACGACAACAATTATTTTGATGACCCGTATCAGGGTATCCCCGAAGCAGGATATACTGCGCTGACAGAAAAATTGCTGGCAGGTGCGGATATACGCCTTGGCACCGATTTTCTTGAAAATCGTGAAGAATTGACCGCTTTGGCGGATACGGTCGTGTATACAGGCACAGTCGATGCCTATTTTAACTACTGTTACGGGCAGTTGGAATATCGCAGTTTGCGGTTTGAAACCGAAACGTATGATACCGATAACTACCAAGGCGTTGCGGTGATGAATTTCACCGACCGTGAAACGCCGTTTACCCGTATTATCGAGCATAGACATTTTGCCGCGTGCGACAGCGATAAAACGGTTGTGACCCGTGAGTATTCCGCGCCGTGGCAGGTGGGGGACGAGCCGTATTATCCCGTCAACGACACGAAAAACCAGCAGTTGTACGCAAAGTACGCTGCACTGGCAGAAGGAGAAGCAGACGTTATTTTTGGCGGACGTCTTGCCGAATATAAATATTACGATATGGATAAAGTGATCGCGCGCGCACTTGACGTGACCGACGCGTTGTTCAAAGGAGAGTAGTATGCCGAAAGTTTCAGTCATTATGCCCGTCTACGGCGTAGAAAACTATGTCGCAAAAGCCATCGAGAGTATTCAGAATCAAACGTTCACCGATTTTGAATTCTTGATTGTGGATGACGGCACGAAGGACAGAAGCGGTATTATTTGTGACGAATACGCCGCAAAGGATGCCCGCTTAAAGGTTATTCATAAAGAGAACGGCGGTGCGCCGTCTGCACGCAATGCGGCAATGAAAATTGCTACGGGCGATTACTATTATTTTTTGGATTCGGACGACTGGGCAGAGCCGACGATGCTGCAGGATATGGTGACGTTGGCGGAAGAAACCAATGCGCAGTTGGTGGTGGCGGGTTTTTATATTGATACCTACTATTCCGACACGGAATATTATACCCAAATACAACAGGTGGATAGTGTTGTGTATGAAAGTCAGCAGGCGTTTCGCGAAGATGCGTATCGTTTGTTTGATAAAAACCTGTTGTACACCCCGTGGAATAAACTGTACGACGCGGCATATTTGCGCCAACACGATATACACTTTACGGATACGTTTTGGGACGATTTCCCCTTTAACTTGGCGGTTGTGCGGGATGTACAGCGGGTGGCGGTGACCAAAACGCCGTATTACCACTTTATGCGCGCCAGAGCGGAAAGCGAAACCGCCAAATACCGCGCGGATATGTATGCCAAACGCGAAGAAGAGCACGGATGGATGCGGGATCTGTTTGCACATTGGGGCGTGGATACACCGCAGACGCAGGAATTTATTGCGCGCCGCTATATCGAACGCATTATCGGGTGTATCGAAAATGTGGCAAATCCCGCGTGTACTTTATCGGCGAAAGAAAAGGTGCGGGAAATCGGTAAAATGATTGCAGATGAAAAGGTGCGTACATTGTTAAAGGTGATGCAACCGCGATCGGCGTATATGAAAGTGATGTTGCTCCCCGTGCGTATGAACAGCGCTTGGTTAACCTATTTGGAAGGCGCGTTCATTTCCGCGGTACGCCGCAAAAACGTCAAGACATTTGCTAAGCTGAAAGCAGAAAGATAAACAATACCTTCAAGATCAAAAAAGGAAAGAGAAGATATATCTTCTCTTTCCTTTTTTTGTTCTTCGCGAAGCATTTTGGCTTTTAGAACATTTCGTAAACGAAAATACTATTTTTTGCGTCAATACTTCTATACAAAAACAGCGAATTTCTCTATATTAGGTATGTAAGGCGTATGCTTTCGGGGTGTAGCCGGTCATTTTTTTGAACACTTTGGTGAAATAGGAGTAGTCGGGAATACCAACAGCGGCGGCGATTTCCGCTACTTTCATCTCGTTTTCCCGCAACAGTTCTTTTGCTTTTTCAATACGCAGGTGCGTAATGTACTGCGACACACCGCAACCAAACGTCTCTTTGGAAATTTTGTACAGCAGCGAACGGCTGATACCCAGCGTGGTACAAAGGGTTTCGGTGGTGAGATTTTGTGCAAAGTTGGTATTGATATAAATTTTAAGCAGTTGCGGCAAGGACAATTCTTTTACCGAAATAATGTCATTTAACAGCATATAGCGGTAACACATATCCATCAGCACCGCGATAGACGCGATCTCATCCGAACGGCGTATGTCAATATCTTCCAGTTTTTGCAACACTGTCTCGGCATCTAAGCGGTGGGTTTCACATTTGGTGACCAACACGTCCCGCAAGCGCGCTACGTCCACCGTTTCGTCTATCATCTGCCCGAACATCAAATAGCCTATGGTAATATCCTGCATACGGATAGGGGTCACCACTTCGCGTAAGCCGATATGGCAGGTATAGATATGTACCCCTTGCTTTTCGTGGCACGCACGGATGCCGCACATATTGGCATCTTTACAGCGGCTCAGCAAGGTCGGACTTTTCCAAAGTTCCGTACATAGCGGACTCATATTTTCCGCCTTGTAAATGAGATTGCCGTTCTCGTCATACAGTACAAGGCGCACCTTGCAAGCGTTATAAAACTCTTTTGCAAGGGAATCAAACTTTTCTTTGTCAACAACGATCATACGGGTCACCACCTGTAATATCGATTATAACAAAACCAAAATTACAAGTCAATACAAAAAGGAGTTGTTTCGTATGAAAATCACAAGAGTAGAACCCATTTTGCTGTCTTACGAGTATAAACCCGAAGAACAGTGGGGCTGGTCGGGCGGCAGTGTGCAGGTATGGCACACATCATTGGTACGTGTGCACACCGATGAAGGTGTTGTCGGTGTCGGTGAAATGGGCACGGGCCACTATATCCCCGAAGCCGCCAAAGCGGTGTGCGAATTTTTGGAAAAGACCCTTATCGGTCAGGACCCGTTCCAGATCGACGTGCTGTTCTCCAGAATGTACAAATTGGGTGCCAACTGGGGCAGACGCGGCATCGCAATGGGTGTTATCAGCGGTATCGAAAATGCGTTGTGGGACCTGAAAGGTAAAGCGCTCGGTGTGCCTGTATGGTCGTTGCTGGGCGGTCAGTACCGCAAATCCGTACGCGCGTATGCCAGCGGCGGTATGGAACAGCCCATTCCGAGTTTGATTAAAGAAGTGGAAGGCTATTTAAAACGCGGCTTCACCGCCGTGAAAATCCGCGGCGGTTACGATATGAAACGCGATGTGGAAAAGGTGAAAGCGTTGCGTGATGCACTCGGTTATGATTTTGACTTGGCATTGGACTGCGGTCAGGGTTATGTGCCGTTTGCGTGGTCTGCCAAAGAAGCGGAACAGGTTTGCGACGCACTCGAACCGTATAAACTGTTCTTTATTGAAGAACCCTGCCGTACCGATGAACTGGATGTGTACGCACAGGTGCGTGCGAACAGCAAGACCCCCATTGCGGGCGGCGAAAACGGCTGTTCTATCTATGAATACAAACAGCTTATTGACAAAAAATGCGTGGATATCATTCAGCCGGACGTCACCCACGCGGGCGGTATCGGCGAAGTGAAACGCGCCGCGGAATATGCCTACTTAAACGGTATTACCGTAGCGCCTCACGTGTTCCGTTCGGGTGCATCTGTGGCGGCGCATCTGCATCTGCTCAGCGCCATCCCGAACGCACTTATCTGTGAATATCAGCAGATTGCGAACCCCTTGCGCGAAGAATTGTTGTTAGAGCCGCTGACTCTGGACGAAAACGGTGCTCTCAAAGTGCCTACCGCACCGGGACTTGGTATTGAACTGACCCAGGCGACTATCGACCGTTATCCTTATAAACCCGGCACAGAGCAGCGCTTCAAGGTGGAGGATAAATAATGGTTGACGTAAAACGATTGGATTTTGCGTTTATTGACTGTGACGAATCGGTGTTATTCCGCGGCGGCGACAAAGAGAAAAAACGCCCTATCGGTTGTTTTGCCTGGCTTATCAAAGACGCGGACGGCTATACCCTTATCGACACGGGCATTGAAGATATGGATGCTGTCAATGCGACCAAACGCGGTACGGGCAGATGGATACGCGCACAAAAAGGTATGCCGTTAGCTGACCATCTGAAGCGGTTAGGCGTTCTGCCTGCCGACATTACAAAAGTGGTGATCACCCACGCGCACTATGACCATATTTCCGGCGTGACAGCATTGCCCGACGCTACGGTATACATCACCAAAGCGGCATTTTTATCGTTGCAAGACCCTGCAAATCCCTTCGCGACACAACTGAAAACTGCCGCGGCGTTTATGAAAGCCAAAGCCGAAAAAGGACAGGTTGTATTTACCGATGACGGTTGTAAGGTGAGCGACCATATCACCACCGTTCTCTGTGAAGGGCATATCACGGGCGGTCAAATGGTTGCGTACCGTTCGGATGCGGGCAATTTTCTGTTTACGGGAGACGAAGTGTTTTTGCGGTATAACGTAGACAACGCTTTGCCTATCGGGTTGTCCTTTAACGCGGAAAACGCGGAAAAAGCGGTGCAATTCTGCTGTGATTTTGACGGCGAAATACTGACAGGGCATGACCTTGTGTGTTTGGAGGAATACCATGTTTGATTTAAGCGGAAAACGGGCACTGGTCACGGGTTCTTCCCGTGGTATTGGTAAAAGCATTGCGTTGGCGCTTGCCGCAGCGGGTGCTGACGTGCTGGTACACGGTCGTTCCGATACCGAAAAAGCACAAGAGGTGGCGGAGGAAATCCGCGCACTTGGCAGAGATAGCCGTGTGTATGCGGCGGATATGGCAAAAAAGGAAGAAATTGAAGCGATGTTTGCCGCGATTGCAGCCGATTACGGCCATATCGATATTTTGGTCAACAACGCCGCCATTCTTTCTCGTGTACCGTTACTGGAAATGACATACGAAGAATGGCAACGCATTGTGATGACCAACAGCGGTGGCTATTTTCTTTGCACCAAATTGGCGGCAAAGATGATGAAAGCGGGCGGCCGTATTATCAATATTTCTTCTGTTTCGGAATACCAGGCGGCACCCGGTCGCGTACATTATTGCGCATCTAAAGGTGCTATTAAGATGCTCACCCGTGGTGCGGCGTTGGAATTTGCACCGCTTGGGCTGACGGTGAACGCTGTGTTGCCCGGCAGTATCCACACCGATTTCAATAACGACGTGCTGTCCGACCCGACCTATTACCGGAATGCGTTAAACGGCATTCCTGCAGGCCGTCTCGGCAAGCCCGATGATATCGGCGGTGCGGTGGTGTTTTTGGCATCTGAAGAAGCATCTTTTGTCAACGGTGCGGAAATCGTTGTTGACGGTGCAATGACCGTAAAATAAAGGAGTAGAAAAATGGAATATAAATTTAAAGGCGTATGTCCCGTTGTGAACGTACCGTTTTTGGAAAACGGTGCGGTGGACGTAGACAGTTTTAAAAAGGAAATCGACTTTGTGATTGACGGCGGTTGCAGGTCGCTGTGCTTGTTTGCTTTTAACAGCGAACCGCATAAAATGAGCATTGCAGAGAAAAAAGCCACCGTTGAGACGTTTTTAAACTACGTAAACGGCAGAGCTGAAACGTTAATCGGCATTATTGAAAACTCTATTACGGGCGGCATTGAACTGGCACAGCAGGCGGAAGCGCTTGGCGCGGACGGACTTATTTTGTATCCGCCGTCGCTGTCCACCCCTGCAGGCGATGCTCTTATCGGCTATTTTGAAGCCATTTCCCAAAGTGTCAATCTCGATATTATGATTCAGGACAATCCGCGCTCTACCGGCGTACAGATGAGTCAGGAATTTATCTTTGATGCATTCAAAAAGGTGAAAGGCTTCCGCTACCTTAAGGTGGAATGTCCCATTCCGATGCGCAAATTGCGTAAATTGGTTGCCGCTACCGAAGGCAAACTCAAATGCTATTCGGGCAACGGCGGTATCTTTGCTATCGATGCGGCGCTTTCGGGCGCTTGGGGCATTATGCCGGGCGCTGTGATCGCCAAATACTTTGTGGCGATGTACAAATTCATCGCAGACGGCAAGGTGGATGCGGCACGCAGTATGTTCGAATGTATGTTGCCGTTTGTGTGGTACGAAGATCAGTCGCTGGAATTCTATATTGCCTGCGAGAAAATTCTTTTACACCGCTTGGGTATCTGTGCCACCGAAACAGTGCGTGAACCTGCGTGCGTGCTGTCTGCGGATGAACGTGAAGAATTGTTTACGCTGTATGACCGTGCGGTGCGCGGTATGGATGCGATTATTGCGGCGGAGGGCTGAAAATGAGTGCAAAATGGTTATGTCCCGTCATTACCGTTTTTGATAAAGACGGCAATATTGACTATAAAGGCAATGAACGTGTGTGGGACCATATTATTGCAGGCGGTATTGATGGTCTTGTTATTCTTGGCAGTACGGGCGAATTTTTTGCTTTGACCCTGCAAGAGAAAAAAGACCTGATCGCACACGCGTGCACCTATCTTAAAGGGCGTACCGAATTGATTTTCGGCACGGGTTGTGAAAATATGGAGGACACCGTTTCGCTTTCCAATTTTGCATTGGCACACGGCGCTAAAGCGGTTATGGTGGTATCTCCCTACTATTTCAGTTTGTCTCAACAGTCGTTGGAAAAATTCTACGATGATGTGGCGACGGGTATTAACGGCGATATGTATTTGTATAACTATCCCGACCGTACGGTACATTCTATTGCACCCGAAACGGCATATAATCTGGCGATGCGCCACAAAAATATTATCGGCGTAAAAGATTCGGTGGGTCCTATGGACCACACCCGCCGTATGATCGATCTCATTAAACCTGAGCGCCCCGATTTTATCGTATATTGCGGTTTGGACGAAAACTTTGCGCATAACGTTATGTCGGGCGGCAACGGTGCCGTGGGCGGTCTTTCCAACGTGATGCCCCGTTTGTGTGCGGATATGAAAGATGCCGTTAACGCGAAAGATTTTGATAAAGTGGCGGCTTTGCAGAAGAAGATCAATCGCGCCGTTGTGATGTACGGCGTGAGTGTGCCGTATATTCCTGCTGTGAAAACGGTGGCAAAACTGCTTGGCATTATTGATTGCGATGCATGCCGTGCCCCCATTCTCGCTTGTGACCCGCAACAAGCCGCGGCGCTGGATGCCATCATTAAAAGCGTATAAAAAAGACGCCCGTAAGGCGGGTGGTCATAGGGATAAAAATAGAGAGAATGTATCATACGTGGTACATTCTCTCTTATCTTTTTGTGGATTTTTACATAGGATTTGTAGGGGACGATGCCCACATCGTCCCGCTTTAGATACCGTTACGGCAGGAGTAAACCCCTGCCCTACGTTGCCGATATAATTGTCATCAAATCCCTTACCGCAACGCCCTTACGGGCGTCTTTTTTTATTATCAATCGCCGTAACGGGCGTCCAGGAAACGACGCAATACTTT
>JAZPXM010000005.1:0-2717 GCA_045543675.1 Acutalibacteraceae bacterium | reverse complement strand
CCCTTTTTCGATAGTATACAACATTTTGTGGAAAAATCCTATAGTTTTTATAAAAAAATCGCGTATATTGTGAAAAAAACTTGCAGATACAAAAAAAGTTTGTTATACTACCAAAAAAGCACAGATTTTTTCGGGGGTGTTCTGTATGAGATGTCCGTTTTGCGGTTATGAAGAAAGTAAAGTTGTGGATTCCCGTTCTACAGATGAAGGCAACCGTATCCGTCGCCGTCGCGAATGTTTGCAGTGCGAAAAGCGGTTTACCACCTATGAAATTATCGAACAGGTGCCGATCGTTGTAGTCAAAAAGGATAAATCCCGCGAAGTATTTGACCGTCAGAAATTGTTAAACGGTCTTTTGCGTGCGTGTGAAAAACGTCCCGTTTCTCTGGAAACGCTGGAAAGAGCGGTGGACGAGATCGAAACGCAGTTGCAAAATTCGCTGGATAAAGAAGTTACCAGCACCCGCATCGGTGAATATGCGATGGAACAGTTGATGAAGATCGACCACGTGGCGTATGTGCGGTTTGCATCTGTTTACCGTCAGTTTAAGGACATCGCGTCATTCCACGAAGCGATCAACAAACTGTTAACCGAAAACTAACCTGTCGGCACACAAACCGTTGTGTGCCGATTTTTATGAGGTAGAAAATGGAAAAAGGGAAAAAGATACGCCGTGTCGTCGGGCGTGTGGCGGCGGTGACGGGTGTTACGTTGTTGGCGGTGGTGGTAGCACTGTTTGGCGCCGCTACCGTGGTGTGCTACGGTCCGTCTACGCAAGCGAAAGGCTTGTTTGTTACCACTGTGATGGAAACCAGTGCTTTGAAATTTTTGGCAAAACTGTATTTTTCGGATGAGGAAATTGCCGCCATTCGCGCACAAAACGCGGTCATTGACGTGGAAAACGCTACTGATGACAGCGATTTTACGCCTACAGCCCCCGATGATAATACGCCTGCGCTGGTGATAGAAGACGTCACAGGCGCCACTTTTAAAGGAAAAATGATGCTGGTCAAAGACCCAAAACGCTTGTATGTCGGCACGTTGGAAGCGTACGACGGCAGGGCGGGAATGACGCTTGGCGATTTTGTGAAAACCAGCGGCGCCGAAGCAGGTATTAACGCGGGCGGTTTTGAAGATGAAAAAGGTTTTGGCAACGGCGGCACGCCTATCGGATACGTGATTCACGACGGGCAACTCAAGTTCGGCAGCAGCGGCAGTGTTGGCTCTGTCGTCGGGTTTGACGCGAACGGCAAACTGATCGTCGGTCGTATGTCTGCAGGTGCCGCTTTGCAAAAAGGGGTTACCGAAGCGGTAACGTTCGGCCCTGCGCTTGTGATAAACGGCGAGCCCGCACCGGTGGCAGGTACGGGCGGCGGTTTAAACCCGCGTACCGCTATCGGTCAACGCGCGGACGGTACGGTGTTACTGTTGGTGATTGACGGCAGACAATCGCACTCGTTGGGTGCCAGTTATAAAGATTGCCGCGACGTGATGGTGCAGTACGGTGCGGTCAACGCCGCCAATTTAGACGGCGGCTCGTCCACGCTTATGATACATAACGGTGAACACGTCAATTTCTGCGCGAGTTTGTACGGTTCCCGTGAGCTACCTACAGCGTTTCTTGTAAAGGCGGTGGCAGGGTGAAAAAGTTGAGTTTTAAAAAATGGCTTTTGTTGCTGTGCGCTGTGTATGCGGTGTTGATTACGGTAGGATTGCTGTGCTTCAGGGGGTATCTCAAACGCTATGAAGCGTCCCACCCTGTCGGCGCGATGAACGGATATTTTGCGGCGCTCGCCGCGGGGAATACCGATAAAATTATAGAACAAAGCGGCTTTCCGTTTGATGCGTATAACACGAAAGAAGCGTACGTTTCTTATCTTTCCGAACGGTATAACGGCGGTGTCGGCAACTGGCAGTATGCGTTGATGGACAGCACCGACGATACGTACACCTATGACGTGTATGAGAACCATAAAAAGATGGGCACGCTGATCTTGACCCGCGATAAAGACACGTATGCGGTGCGCTCGGATTGGGCGTATGGTGCGAAAACCAAGGTACAGTCACCGCAAACGGTGCTGGTAAACGGCGCGCCGCTGACATTGGGCGATACAAAGACGGTAACGGCGTTTGCGGGCGCAAAAGGTACGTTACCCACCGTTTCTGCCGCTACGGTGGAAACTTTAAAAGCACCTGCGCTGTCGCTGGACGGGGTACAAGCGGTGCAAACCGCGCAGAAAGACGGCAGTATTTTGGTGACCGAAGCGCCGAAAGATGCGGCGGCGATAAAAGCGTTTGCCGAGACCGCGGCAAAAACGTACGCGTTGTATATCAGCAATGATTTGGAGCGCGGGGAACTTACGGCGCTGATGGAAAGCGGCACGCCGTTTGCATCGGGCGTGTATGCGTATGACGGCAAATGGTATAATAAACATATTTCCACGGCGTTTGAGAATATGCAGATAGCGGAGCCGATACAATGGTCGGCGGATTGTTTTACGGTGGAAGTGCGGTTTGACTTTGTGGTAAGCCGTACGTACGATACCCATACCTACCCGACAGCGTATACGGTAGCGGTGCGTAAAAGCGGCGAATATAAGGTTGTCAACATTGCACCGCTATGATTTTTGAAAAAGTATAAAAAAGTTCTTGCGTTTTCAGAAAATATAGTGTATAATACACCCGTTGTCCCAAAAAGGACAGCGGCACACTTGCCG
>JAZPXM010000004.1:0-10595 GCA_045543675.1 Acutalibacteraceae bacterium | reverse complement strand
TTGTCTTCCTAAGACCGCTTGGCCTCCGACTTCCCTTCGTCCACTTTTACGGTGATGATGCGGCTTGCTTCATCCACTTTAACGGTGTTGGGTTTCTGTGCGCCGCAGATGCAATCGCTTTCGGTAAAGTCGTGGTCGGCTTTTTCGGTCGTGTAGCCGCAATCACACTTCTGATAATGCTTGTCGCCGTCAACAACATAGGTCAGTTCGTGCGCAACGGTTTCGGTCTTGTAACCGCAGTCACAAGCGGTCCAGTGACCGTTCGCATCAAAATCGCCGTCCATAGTGTGCGGTACAACCGCATCTTTTTCGCCACATGCGCATTCGTTCCAGTGATCGGTTGCATCATAGTTCGGGGTGGTGAATTCGCAGGTATGCGCGTTTTCGTCGTTCACTTTGTAGGACACAGGTGCGCCTGCTGCATCCAGATGTACAACAGACACAGGACCAAACAGACCGTTGTCTCTGCCGATACCAAAAGCGATGGTGCCCGCTTTATCGTAATTGATGGTTACGGGGTTTGCGCTGTTGTCATAATACGTCGTAGAACCATACGCCGTGCTGGAGTTAGAGCTGAACACCTTTACGGTGAGTTTATTGTTGACCACGCGAACGGTCACGCCGATATAACGGTCGCCGCTGATAGCGGTGCCAAAGGTCGCGGTGGTGTTCGCGTTGTACATCGCATTATCGATATCATCGCCTGCGCCGATAGCAATACCGGTGGCGGAAATCACGATGAGACCTTGTTCTTTGTTGACAACGTTCAAAGCGTCCACAAACTTACCGGGAGTCTGCTGGCGGAAACCGATGAGTGCCGTGGTATTCGCCGATTCCATACGGAAGTAGGTGGTGGCTTCAAAGTTCTTGTACTGCAACGGCGTACCGTCCACTTTGGGCACCAACGAAGAAATGACGCCCATATTTTCGGCGGCTACCTGCGTTTTCCAGCCACGCTGTAGCCACAGGTTGTGCTGCGCAGTCTTCATACCTGCGGTGAAGTTCTTATCGGGGTCACCAGCATAGGTGGTGCCGACAGGGGTCTCCGCATAGTGATCCTTATTGTTGTAGTAGCCGTCAAACGCCGACTGATATTTATTGGTCAACGCAACAGCATAGCTGTTGGTATTGTTAAAGTCGCACCATGCCTGGCCGCTTGCGGTATATTTACCGTTTGCAAATGCAATGGTGTCTTTCTGGGTGAATTCGAAAGAAGCACAGTTGTCAAAGTCAACCGGTTCACCGCTGTCGCCCAGCGCGGTCACGCGGACGTCCAGCAGTTTTCTGCTCTGGGAAGTACAACCCACCGAGATGTAACCTGCAGGCAGGTCACGGGTTAAGGTTTCCGTCCCTTCGCCGATAACCGTTTTGGAGTCGATTTTGATGACCTTCCAGGTAAGCTTATTGCCTACCACTTTAACGTACAAGGTGTGGGGAGAACTTTCCACCACCGCTTTTCCGCTTGAAAACGCAATCGAATGATTCGCATTTGCGCGATCCTGCAGATTACCGGGAACAATACCGCTGACGTTGCCGTCCGCATTACGGTCGGACATAATAACAGCATCGCCGCAGTATTCTTTGTTGAATACGCCGCCGCTGCTCGCCTGCATTCTGCCGGGGTCTTTCTCACGGAAGGACAGGAACACGCCGCCTTTGCCACAAGAACCGGGTACGATGAAGTCTACTTCCGCTTCAAAGTTCTTCATTTTTGCCAAAGAACCGTCAGAAGTTTTGAGCGCAAGCGAAAAGCCCTTGCGCAACACGGTGCCTGCGAAGCCGCTTATTCTGGTGAAGCGCAACGACTGGGTACTCTTCTCTAAATCCCAGGTCATTTGGGTGGGAGCGCCGGTGTCATTCTGGAATGCGTTGGAATTCTGACCGACATAGTCCAGCGCATGGTATTCCGCATTTTCGCGATTGTAGAACGGCGCAAATTTACTGTTAAACCAGTTCTGGATAGCGGTGTCTTCTGCGGTGGGTGCAAACGCATTGAAGGACGCAAATTTCCCTGCATTATCCGCAATGGTAATCACATCTGAGAAATCCGCGCGGAATTTGTTGACATTCAAAGGGGTGTCGAAATCTTTGGCAATGCCGTTGCCGTCCAAATAGGTGAGCGAAACAGCACCAAAGTCTGCCTTTTTAGCGGTGATACCGTACGCAAACGTACCTGCCAAGGCGCCATCGATGGTCGCAGGCGCATCGCTGTTATCATAGTACACCTTGCCGGAGGTCACACCGACAACTTTCACGGTCAGTTTATCGTTGACCGCTTTGACGGTAACGCGGAGTTTGTTTTCCGCAGCGGTTGCAAACTTAGCGGTTTCGGTGGTATACATCGTATCCACGATGCCTTTGCCCGCACCGAAAGTCACGCCCGTTTTGGAGATCAGCACGAAGCCCTGCTCTTTATTGAGCACGCCGTCGGCATCCACGAACTTGCCGGGGGTCTGCTGACGGAAACCGAAAATCGCCGCCGCGCCCGAGTTGTTATGGTCGAAATCGAAGGTGGTCTCGAAGTTTTTATAGGCAAGCTGTGTGCCGTCTACCTTCGGTACCATCGCGGTGATAACGTCAAAACCGCTGGTGGGAACGTACGTGGCACTGATACCGCCACGCTGTAAGTACTTGTTCTCATACAGGGTTTTGAAAGACGCGGAAGAACCGTTCGTGTCACCGGAGTGGGTGGAACCAAACGGAATTGCCGCATAGTAATCTTTATTGTTGTAGTAAAGGTCAAAATTGGCATTCAACGCGTCTCTCACGGTAACCGACTCGGTCACGGTGGAGGACGTAAAGTCGTACCACGCGTTCGCTGTCTTACCGCCGATGACATACTTGCCACCGCTGAAAGGAATGATGTCCTTTACGGTAAAATCAAAGGTCTTTACTGTGGTATCTTCTTCGGCGGTTGCGGGCAATGCAACGCCCGTGAGAAGCATACCGCACATCAACGACAGTACCAGCAGAACTGTGCCGATGCGTTTCAGGGTAGAAATGCTTTTCATATGTTTCTCTCCTTTTCTGACTTTTTGTCTATTTTATTATAATAAGCCACATTACATCAAACAATACTGATTTCTGTGCAAAAAGGTTTGATTTTCTTCGAAAGTTGTGATAAATTGTATGTAGAGATATAAAACAAGGAGGGAAAACCGTGTTTTCGCCAAAACAACCGATACTGGTTACGCTGAAATCGATATATAGCATATCCCGACCGCCCTTAGAGCACGCCGTCGCCGCGAATATCTACCACCGCACGCCGCACCGTTTTTATTTGAAATTGCGCGGGCACAAGGGATATATGACCGTAGACGGTGTCGAAGAAAGTCGTATGCCGTTTTATTTTTCCGAAAACGCAAAAGGGTGTTTTTCTCTTGCTTCCAACGGGTTGCTGGGTGATGCGGGTGCGTTTCACTACGTGCGATTGACAGCCGGCGGTGAAACGTTATTGGATCTGGATTTTACAAAATTGCAATCCATAGACGAACTCGAACAATACTTTGATTGTTACGTTTTTCCCGACCTTGCCTGCGATGAAAAGGGGGATCTTGCATCTGTAAAGGACTATTGGATGCTGAACGAGCGAGGACATTTGGTGTGTTCAGGTCTGCAAACGGGACAAGTCTCGTTCGGTGATCAGGGCCCGTTCTTTTTGCTCACTCTACGCCATCCTCCCATTGACATATTCGAGGTTGAGGTCGGTTTCGAGCAAAGTTGGCGACGGTATGGCGTTGTTTTCGGCTGTGATAAGCAGAGCTTTCCGTATTACGTGTTGCCAAACGCGTATATCTCCACGGGCGTGCATGGTGCACTGGCGTTTGCGGATGCACATAACGGCGCCTGCTTTGTGCGCGGCGCGCTTATTGATATCGAAAAAGGTACGCCGATTTCCCGCACGGCCGCTACGTGTCCGCAGGTGAAATCGCGCTTTGTATCCAAGGAACAACTCTCCTTGCCGCGGCATACACTTACCTATCATATATCGGCACCTATGAACTACTACACCGAAAAAG
This sequence comes from Acutalibacteraceae bacterium, assembly GCA_045543675.1. Classification (GTDB taxonomy): domain Bacteria; phylum Bacillota; class Clostridia; order Oscillospirales; family Acutalibacteraceae; genus URNF01. The sequence continues at coordinate 6,576 of JAZPXM010000004.1, read as the reverse complement.
AAGTGTTACGCGCCACGCCCGGGTCGGTAGTATATTTGCCGCCAAACACGCCGTGCAGGTTGGAAGGGGATACGGATGCCATATTGCGTATCGAATTCGACAGCAATCGTTCCTTTCCGCCGACGCTGATTCAGTCAAGCCAGCCGGAGATGCTCCGCCGTATGTTTGACGAGATAAATGTAATATGGCACACCACACTTGCCAACAAAAACTACCGCGCTATGTCGATCTTTTATCGTATTATGGCAGAAATTTCTCAGCCGACACCCGAAAAAGAAACCGCCGACACCATGCGTGACGTCCTGCGGTATATCCACCACCACTTTGCTGAACCTACCTTAACCGTAAAAGAAGTGGCGCAGATGTCGGGTATCTGTGAATCGTCCTTTTATCACGTGTTTCACGAAGCGTGCGGTATGACGCCCAAAGCGTACATCTTAAACTGCCGTTTACATCACGCGTGTGCATTGCTGAGAACACAAGAATGGAAAATATACGAAGTGGCAGAAAAAAGCGGTTTTTCGGACGTTAAATATTTTATGACCGCATTCAAGCGTGAAATGGGTGTTTCTCCCGGTAAATATCAAAAGCAACACGCGTAAGAGTTAAAAAAACGACCCCGTGGAAAACCACGGGGTCGTTTTACTTACTCTTTTACGGTTTGCTGTTTTCGGAAATCAAACTACCGAAATCTACCGAAACTTCATTTGCTACTGCTGTATCGGCGCTTAACGTAACGATTTCCATCCGGGGAGCTTCGTATCGCATTGTCATATCCTCCCTATGCCAAACGGCATACTTTTTTTGAAAACGGTGTACACACACCGAAAATATACGGGGAAGCGCTGTTTGTTTCCAAACAAATTAACGTTTGGAGAACTGCGGTGCGCGACGAGCGCCTTTCAAGCCGTATTTCTTTCTTTCCTTCATACGCGGGTCGCGGGTCAGGAAGCCGGCTTTTTTCAGTTCGGAACGAAGTTCTTCGCTGTTGTACTGCAACAAGGCACGGGAAACACCGTGACGGATAGCACCCGCCTGACCGGTTACACCGCCGCCTGCTACACGGCATTCAATGTCAAATTTATCGGTAAGACCGGTGAGCTCCAGCGGCTGACGCACGATGAGCTTCAAGGTCTCCAGACCAAAGTAATCGTCGATGTCACGATCGTTGATGGTCACTTTACCGGTACCCTGATACAAACGTACACGGGCAACGGATTTCTTTCTTCTGCCGGTTCCGTAGAAATACGGTCTCTTATTGTAATCCATAATTCACTTAACCCCTTCCTTAAAATTCCCGCGCAACGGGTTTCTGTGCGGCGTGCGCATGTTCGCCGTCAGCATAGCAATGCAAACGACCGTAAGCGGCATCGCCGATGGTGTTGTTCGGAATCATACCGTAAACAGCAAGTTCCATCGCTTTTTCAGGACGGGTCGCCATCAAGGTTGCATACTTGGTCTCTTTCAGACCGCCGATCCAACCGGTGTGACGCTGCCATTTTTTCTGTTCCAGTTTTTTACCGGTCAGAACGGCATCTTTGCAGTTGATGATGATGACGTGGTCACCGCAATCAACGTGAGGTGTAAAGGTGGGTTTATGTTTGCCACGCAGCAGAGTTGCGGCTTCCGCGGCAACGCGACCGAGCGACTTACCGGCGGCATCAAGCACATACCAGTTGCGTTCAACTTTGCCGGCTTTTTCCATGTAAGTGGACATAGTGGTTTCCTCCTATATACATACTTCTTTTTTTATTGCTCAAATAAGATACCACACCCAAAAACGACTGTCAAGGGGTATTTTGCCGTTTTTTTAATTTATATCCCCCAATCTCTCGTTTTCTCTCCCGTTTACGCCGTTTTGCTCTGTTTCTCGTTTTTCATTTCATTTTATTTTACCAAAAATCAAAAACAAAAGAAAAACGGCGTATGCGCAAGAAAACGCGCGCATAGACCGCATATTTTAATTTTTCTGTCCTACGGGTTGACAACGTTATGGGGTGTTCCGTTTATAAAGCGTTGCACGTTTTCCGCCACCAATCCGACCAGCTTTTCGCGTACTTCGGGTGGTGCCCACGCAACGTGTGGGGTCAGAATACAGTTTTTCGCATTCAGCAACGGGTTATCGGGATGCATCGGTTCGGCGCACAGCACATCAATGCCCGCACCCGCTATTCCGCCGTTATTCAACGCATCCGCCAGATCCTGCTCCACCGCCAAGCCGCCGCGCGCGGTATTGATCAGCAAAGCACTCGGTTTCATCAGCGACAGCGTTTCTTTACAAATGACACCGCGGTTTTCTTCGGTCAGCGGGCAATGGAACGACAGTACGTCACTTTCTTGAAACAGCGTTTCTGTATCTACCGTTGTGTACGGGCAGTTTTCGGGTGTACGGGTATGCGCCAAAACGCGCATACCAAACGCTTCACCGACAGCCGCCACCCGTTTGCCGATAGCGCCGCACCCAAAAATGCCGAGTGTTTTACCGATAAGAGACGTTTGTGGGTATTTGAAATAGGTAAACTGCTTGGACCGCACCCAATCCCCCGCATGTACCGACGCGGAATACTGCGGAATACTGCTTGCAAGGGACAAAATGAGTGCAAACGTGTGTTGCGCCACCGCCTCGGTGGAATACCCCGGCACATTGCACGCGACAATACCGCGTGCTTTGGCGGCGGCAAGGTCGATATTGTTATACCCCGTCGCAAACACGCCCACCATTTTCAGATGCGGTGCCGCGTCCATCACGGCGGCGGTGATTTCCGCTTTATTACACAGCAAAATTTCCGCATCTTTCACCAGCGCAGGAATTTCCGCCGCAGGTTTTAAGTCATACACGTCTGCATCTCCCAAAACGGTAATGGGGTGTAGAGAAACATCGCCGTTAGAGATGGTATCCGCGTCTAAAATCACAATTTTCATACTGTCACCTATCCTTGCGGGGCGGGTACAGCGACCCGCCGTCTTTTTATCAGTATATCACAATTTCATTGAAAACACAATAAAAACCGCAAGGCAGTGCCTTGCGGTTTTTGATTAATCTTCTTTTTTTAAGACTTTTTTACACCAAGTGCGTTTGTTGCATTGCGGGCATTTCAAATAGCGGGTCGTTCCCATATGCATCGCATTCAGCGCCTGCGTATAGGTAGGCACGATCTCGTGACCGCAATTTTTGCATTTATAAGCGCCCACGCTGACTTCCAGTTTTAACGCATAGAAACACGGCATCAAAAACACAACGCACAAGCCGAGAATGCTGATGAGTTGCCAAACGCCCTCGGGCACCAGAAACGCGGTGAGAAACAATCCTGCCAATAACGCCACTATACTGACCGTCATAATCACCCACATAGTAGTCCAAATGACCTTGTTTTTATTCTCTATTTCTTTTGCCATATCCAGCAAAAGCTGTTCATTTTTCTGCTTATTGTTTTCCATGTTGATTTCCTCCCCACTCAATAAATCGTTGACGGTGATATGCAGTATCCCGCACAACGGCAACATCAGAGACGCATCGGGAAGCGCTTTGCCGTTTTCCCATTTAGACACGGCGCGGTCGGTGATACCCAGTTCCTCTGCCAGTTGCATTTGTGTTAAATTCTGCTCTTTTCGCTTTGCGGCAATGAATTTGCCGATTTTTGCCTGGTCCATATGTCACTTCCTTTCACCGTCAGTATACGTCGTATGGGCGGTTTGGTCTACATACCGTTGGTTGAGTGGGGTTTTTATTAAGTATAAAACAAAAGCAGAAACAAATCAACTTGTTTCTGCTTTTGCTTTTATTTTATCAACTTTAAGGTGACGGATGACATATAGTCAAGCGGTCTGTCCACTACCAACATATCGCCGTCATACGTAAAGGAAACAGGGCGGGAAACACCGTCTTTATCCACCGATAACACCGTGTCAAATTCCACGCCTTTTATGAAAAATGCGGTTTTTTCAAACTGTTCCAATGTGGCGTTTATCAGCATCACAACCGTCTCGTTTTCGCCTGTATACACGTACGGATGTACGCCTTCATAGCGGGTGTTCGCCAAAACAGCGGTTTTTTCTTCCAAGAAACGCGCCGTAAAATGTCGGCGCAGTTCGGTGAACTGCGTATACAATTTTCTGTCCACCACAAACGGATTGATAAGCAGATTATCCTTTTGCACAAAGCCGTTCCATTGGAAACTGCGTTTGGCATCGTACACGTAAGACAACGGGGTCACCGCATCGCTATACGCAATTTTCACAAACGGACCCGCCGCCACGCGACAGGACGCTCTGAATTTTTTGACGCCGAAAATTTCTTCGTCCCCTGCCATTTCTTCAAAGGACTGGTACCCGCTCTGTGCTTGGTACAGTTTAGCGTCTGTCGCACCGATGAGAGATAATAGCCCACGCTCTTGCAACAGCAACACCGCACCGCCGTCCACCATCACCGTGTTGTCTGCAAACAGCGCTTTCAACTGGTCGTCGGTGAAGATATACACCGCATCGCTGAACAGACACACCGTTTCGTTGTGAAACGCTTTTTCGGTGGAATAGCGATAGGTAAGACCGAGCGACGACAAATACGATGCCGGCTCAAATATATTGGTACGCAAATCAAAAAATCCGTTTTTGATATCTTTTTTATAACAGATTTTTTCATCAATAGGCACCACGACGCCCTGCATATCCGCAAACTGCGCGTTGGTATCCATCACCGCCTGCAAATACGGGGTCAAGCGGGTGATTTCACGTGGAAAACCGTACCCTTCCACAGGGCCGACACCCACCGAATCGTGAATGTTATAGGTCATACCCGACAAGCACAGCGGCAACGCCGCTTCCAACTGGAAGCCCATAAATCGCACGTCTTTTCTGAACAGCGCCAACGAGCCGTTTTCCAATTCGGGTAAAATCTTGGTGTCCCGCGGTGAAAACGCGCGGATAGCCATCGGGATATGGTTGAAACTAAACATATACTCTTTGCCGTTTAACTGAAAATATCCCGGCAGATGCACGCGGTTATATATCCCGTCATCCCCGCACAACGCATCGAACACCTTTTCCCAATTGCGGGATTCCATACAATGTTCGGTAGGCGCAGAGGTCATCAACGCCAGTTTGGTGGCGGGGTTAGCATCTTTAATCACTTTACGCAAAAACGCCGCATAGTCAATCATCGTTTGTTCGGAAACCGCCAGCCATGCTTCGCGCTCTTTGGTCGGTTTGCCTGCTTGAAATGCCTTTTCGCAGAATTCTTCACGGGTGTAGTTTGTGCCTAAATAGGCATTATACATCTGCATATGCTTTTCGCAGAAACAACCGCCCCACTCCAACGGCTTATGGTTATGCAAGCGGAAATCGTCCTCCACCCAATAAAAATCGGGTTTAATTTCGCGAATGGCTTCGCCGAGATATGCCGCAAAATACGTGCGCCAATTTTCGTCGGTCATACACGCACATACAATCGATTGCGTACCGTTTTTATCCACCATTGTGGTGAAATTCTGGCCTTCTTTCAAACCGATACCGCGGTCATCATGCCCCACGGTATGTCCGTGATGCAAGCTGACACCAATACCGTTTTCGCGCAACACTTTCGCGGCTTTTTTGATAGTCTCTATCCACGGGCGCACTTCTTCCAAAGTGGGATGTCCTATCAGATGTTCTTCCGCGGTGATAAAAAACACCACGTCCTGCAAACCGTATTTTTGGCAATGGTACAGCAGACGTTCTATGCGTTCATCCGCATACGCGTCAGGGGTAATTTGAATGCGCAGACAGTTTTTGAATATGTTTTTCATATTATATCTCCAATTCAGCCACGTACGGACGGTGGTCGGATGCAACAACGGCGGGAATGTCCGCAGACAGCACTTTTATGTCCTTTGACACAAAGATATAATCGATTTTTCTGTCGGGGTTGTCCGACGGAAAACTCAATTTCGGTGCATCAAAACACACAGCGGTGTCCTGCATTTTTTCATACAGCGGCGTCAACTTTTGGTCGTCAGGTGTGGTGTTAAAATCCCCCATTAAGATACACTTTTCGTCGGTAAGAGTTTTTAACACCGTTCCAACCGCGCTATGTTGTTCACCGTCACTTAATCCCATATGGGTAACCAGCACCGTCAAACCGTTTGCAAGCGCCGCTTTTAAGATGCAACGGGTTTCAAAATACGGCGCATCACTCTTATCTTCAATATCGGGAATCATTACCGTCTCGACGGATTTTATCGGCACTTTGGATAAAAACGCGTTGCCGTACGGCCCTTCCGCCAACTGTATGGCAGGTGCAAAATGAAAATACGGCATACCCGTAAGCTCCGCCAGTTTTTCGGCTTGCGCGGTATATGCAGGGTCAGCGCCCGCACCCCGCATTTCATTTAACCCTACAATGTCGGGGTCAAATGCCAAAATTGTTTTCGCCATCACGTCAAAATCGATGGTCTGGGTGCGATAATTATTACAGTGTTGGGTATTAAAAGACATCACTTTCATAATCGCATCTCCTTTTTAGTTGTTTTGCATACCGTAGCCTTCCAAAAAGCTGTCCATATCTTCTACCGTATCGTTATGGCGCGCCTTTTCGGCGGCAAA
>JAZPXM010000003.1:0-18436 GCA_045543675.1 Acutalibacteraceae bacterium | reverse complement strand
ATGTGGGCATCGTCCCCTACTATACACTCTAGGTGGTATCGTAGAGGCAATGCCTACAAAAGGAAAGAGAAGATACACAAAAGTCGTGTATCTTCTCTTGGATATCTCTATTATTAAGGCGTTTGTGATAAAACCTTATTTTGCCATAAAGCGGTCATACGCTTCGCGCAGTTCTACTGCGGTGTCTTCGGGGCAGGTGGGGTTACAATGTGCCCAAGCGCCCGTTTCGCTGGATGCGTTGAATTTCACCTTATCAGCGGAACGCATCGGGGGATAGAACGCGATATGCCAATGGAAGATATCGCCGTAATCTTCTTCGCCGTTTACCGGCTCATTATACATACACATCATATACGGGAATTTATAACCGAACAAGCTGTCCAGCGTACCCGTCGCCTGACGCAGGGTTTCCGCTAAAGCGGTTCGTTCTTCATCGGTAAACTGGGTGATATTGGATTTGTGCGCATTGCTCATAATATAAATGCCGTACGGATATTCCGTAAAGAACGGCAGGAACACGGTGAAGTGTTCGTTTTTGAAGATGATACGTTTTTCAAACGCCAGTTCGTGATCCAGCATATCGCAGAACAGGCATTTGTCTTTTTCCGCCATATGTTTTTTCGCGTTTTCTACTTCCAGTTCCAATTTTTTCGGCATAAAGGAGTAGCCGTAGATCTGACCGTGGGGATGGGGCATGGTAACACCGACAACGTCGCCGCGGTTTTCGAAAATAAAGACGTATTTCATCTTTTCGTCGGCGGAAATCTCGGTAAAACGGTCTGCCCACAGGTCTACCAACTCGCGGATATGCGGGGTGGGCAGTTCGGGCAGGGTCACGGTATGTTCGGGAGAATACAGGATCACTTCGCATTTGCCGTAGCAAGGCGCGGTCTCAAAGAAATCGTCCGCTACCGCATCGGGCGCGGGGGGATTCTGGGACAACGCGGGAAAATCGTTATCATATTTATGTACGGTGTAATTGTCCGGTACTTTTCCAGAACCCGGGCAGAACGGGCAGTAGTCTTTAGGCATCTGCGGACGGTTCTGACGGTGGGATGCAATCATGATCCAGTCGTTGGTAAGCGGATGTTTTCTCAGTTCAGCCATTTCCTTTACACTCCTTAAATGTTATCAACGCACACGCCGCCTAACGGACGGATGTGCAGTACGTGGCAGGTGCCTTCGCCGAATACGCCTTCGATCACTTCACGGAAAGCGGGAAGCAGATCGTTGGGCACAAAGTTCTGGGTGGTGCCGCCAAAGCCGCCGCCGTGTACACGCCAAGCGCCTTTGCCGTCCAGCACGTGCTGTGCGAGTGCCAAAGCCAGCGACATACCCTGTTCGTCAACGTTGCAGGATGCATATACGTTTTGTAAGTATTCGAAAGAAGAATTGCCGGATGCGATAACAAGCTTTTTAAAGGTTTCAAAATCACCTGCTTTGAGCGCGTTCACTTCGTCTACAACACGGTCGTTGTCTTTCAAAAAGTGAATGGCACGAAGCACCGCGCGATCACCGTGCTGTTCACGCAATGCGGCGATGCGGGGCAACAGCTGTTCCAACGTGATCTCACGCAGGAAAGAAACGCCCATTGCTTCGGCAATTTTTTTCATTTCGCCGGGAACAGCGGCATATTCGTGGGTCAGATCCGCGTGGTTACCGCCAACGTCTACGATACAAAGCGCGTGACCCGTTTTCGCAAAGTCAAAGTCCACCTTTTCGATAACGGGTTCTTCGGTGCTTTCAAAATCGATCGTAATGATATTACCGACAGAAGATGCCATCTGGTCCATAAGACCGCAAGGTTTTCCAAAGAATACGCGTTCGGCGAACTGCGCGATTTTAGCGATTTCCACCGCAGAAACGACGCTTGCATTATACAGTTCGTTTAAGATGACGCCTACCAACACTTCGAAAGCCGCCGAGCTGGAAAGACCGGATCCTTTGAGCACGTTGGAGGTGGTATATGCATCAAAACCGCCTATGCTGTAGTTCAGTTCAGCGAAGCGCGCCGCCGTGCCGCGGATAAGCGCGGCAGAACGGTTGAGTTCTTCCTGTTTGGGAGTGAGTTCATCCAGCACCACCGTATCTAAAGGATATCCCTGGGATTTTACACGGATGCGGTTTTCAGCAGATACCGCCACCACTGCGATAACGTCTAAGTTTACACTGCCCGCCAAAACACGCCCGTGGTTATGGTCGGTGTGGTTACCGCCGATTTCGGTGCGGCCGGGAGCGGAGAACAGTAAAAGATCGGTTGCGGGTTCGCCGAAGGTTTCCACGAAGCCTTTGACAGCACCGATATACCGTTCGCGCTGTGCGGCAATATCTTCGCCGTATAACAGTTCGAATTTTTTGTCATACTGTCCGCCGTTGATTTTTTCAATAAGCGCCAAAGAAGGTGTCATAGTGAGAACTTCCTTTCTGCATAATATTCTATTTTCATTATAAAACGCCTACCGATAAAATGCAAGGGATTTTCTCGTGCTTATATATGGACAAATGTTGCAGTTTGTGGTATACTTTGGATGAGGTGAGATGTTTTGGACAATTATAAACATTCTTTCAAAGATACCTTAAAAGAAAATACGGGGTTAGCGGTATACAACACAGGGTACGAAAAATGTGCGCCGTGTCACCAATGGGGACCGGGCATCCGTGACCATTATTTAGTGCATTACGTGGCATCGGGACACGGTACACTCAGTTATCGCGGTATTACCTACACCTTGCGTGAGGGGGATCTGTTTATGATCTTTCCGTCGGAAGTGGCACAGTACCGTGCCGCCGCACGTCAACCGTGGGAGTATTATTGGGTCGGTTTTAACGGCACGGATGCACACCGTATGGTGTCTATGGCAGGGTTTACGCCGGACGACCCTATTGTGCGTACGGGAGAAGCGGTCAACACCCGTGAAGCGCTGTTGCGTATTTACAATTCCCGCGGCAATACCCCTGCCGCTGACGTGGAAATGGCAGGACATTTGCAACTGTTTTTAGCTGGGCTTATCCGCCGCAAAGGGCAAAATCAGCCGCTGGGCGGTAACCGTACCTATTTATCACAAGCGTTGCGGTATATTCAGTATAACTATTCGTCTCCTATCGGTGTGAGCGAGATCGCCGCATTTGTCGGGGTAAGTCGCAGCCAGTTATACCGTGCTTTTGAAGCGGAATTTCACCAATCACCGCATGAATATTTGCAAAAATACCGCATCAGCGAAGCGTGTTCGCTGTTGCGTGAAGGCAAACTTACCGTGGCGCAGGTGGCGGGGTCGGTAGGGTTTAACGACCCGTTATATTTTTCACGTGTATTCAGACAGGTCAAACAATGTACCCCAACGGCATACCAAAAAAAGAAAAAGGTATAACTTTTTCCAAACCTACTTTGCAAATTTTCTTTGTTTTTTGCGGTTGCATTGACAGCAAAACATATGATAGTATACTCAAACCATAGGATGGTGAAGAACAATGAAACCCAAACATTTTGTTTTATTCCCGTGGGGGATGATCTCTCGTACGGGTGAACGTGCGGAAAAACTGCTGGAAAGTATTAAAGAATGTGGATTTAACGGCTCTTGTTTTGTCACAAAAGACGAGTTTGATGTCTGCCGCAGACTGGGGTTGGATATCTACTACTCGATGAACGATAACGGCGGGCAGGAACGGGAACTGCGTCACGAAATCGCAATGGCGGACGAGACGGTGAGCGAGCAGGCATTGCGAGATCTTGTGTACGGCTTACTGGAAGATCTGCCCAAAGACGTACACAGCGTGTACGTGACCGACGAACGTGGTGCAGGAATGTTCCCGCGTGTGAGAATTGTGGCGGATTGCATCCGTGAAAAAGCGCCGTGGGCGGAACGGTACATTAACCTGTTTCCTAATTACGCGGTGTGCGGTGCGCCGAACTTGTCGCAACTGGAAGTAGAAACATACGAAGAATATTTGGACCGTTTCGCCATCGAGGTACAACCCGATTTTATCAGCATTGATAACTATTATGTCAATATTTCGGATAACTTCAAAGACCCTAAAGGCAGGGTGAGCTTTTTCAGCAATATGGTGCAAGCGCGGGAAGTGTGTGATAAATACGATATCCCGTTCCAGTACGTGATATGCTGTAACCAGTTACGCTATTGGCAGACCATTCCCACTTTGCCCAATTTGGCGTTGCAAGGATTTTCTGCACTTGCGGCAGGTGCCAGAGCGATAAGTTGGTTTTTGTTCTTTGGACGCGGCGGATATTTGTACGCCGCTATCGACGATACCACGGGCGAAGACATCAAAACGCCTACCTGGTATCTGTTACGGGAAGTCAACCGCCGCATATTGCCGCTGGGCGAATTGCTGTTTGATATGGACTATAGGGGACTGTATTTTTCGGATACCACCGACATCCCCCGTGCAAAAAGCATCGCTACCTGTCCTGCGGTCAAAGGATTTATGACAGACGGCGAGTGCGTGTTCGGTCATTACACAGACAAAGACGGCAACGATGCCATCTTGGTGGTAAATGCGAATTTACGCGATCCGATTAAGATCGATATGGATCTTGGCGGTGAGTTGGAGTACTATAATATTGAACTGCAAAAATGGATGAAACCGCTGTTGACCAACAAAAACGGCGACACGGGCGCTATGTGGTTAGAACAAGGTTGCGGTATCCTGCTTCGCAAAAAATAAAAAAACACGGATGTGCTTGCACATCCGTGTTTTTTTAACCGAATATCGCGTCGGTGACCATCATAATACAAAAACCGACCATCAGAGCGAACGTGGCACCGCGTTGACTGCCGTGCGCGTGAGTTTCGGGGATAATTTCGTCGCTGATAACGTACAGCATCGTGCCGCCCGCAAACGCCAATGCAAACGGGAGTATAAACGAAGCAATGCTGACAGCGAAATACCCCAAGAAAGTACCGATCACTTCCACAAGTCCCGTCATCGCGGCGGCAAAAAATGTACGTCTCGCGGAAACGCCTGCCGCCAACATCGGTCCGATGATAACAAGACCTTCGGGGATGTTTTGCAGAGCGATACCGCCCGCAATAATGAGCGCTTGCGTGGTATTGCCGGAGCCAAAGCCGATACCCGCCGCCAAGCCTTCAGGCAGATTATGTATCGCAATGGCGGTAACAAATAACAGCACTTTATTGAGTTGCGTGTTACTATGCGCTTCTTGTTCCACACCTGCTAAAGAGTGCAGATGCGGTACCACCTTGTCCACTACGTTTAAAAACACCGCTCCCGCAAATATACCTGCGACGGTGATGATCCAACCGTGTTCGCCGCCGTGCTCAAGCGACGGTACGATAAGACCGAACAACGCCGCCGCCAGCATAATACCTGCCGCGAACGAAAGTATGATATCCGAAAATTTGTGAGAAACTTTTTTAAAGCAAAAGCCGATAAGTGCGCCGAAAACGGTGGCACCGCCCACACCCAGCGCGGTCAATAAAACGAGTTGCATCAGAACGTCCCTTCTTTTTCTGCTAAATATTGTTCGATAAAATGTACGCAGACAGCGCCATCCGCGGCGGCGGTTATTACCTGCCGCATCGCTTTTGTGCGCACGTCGCCCACCGCAAACACGCCGTCCACGTTGGTTTTGGTGGTTTCATCTGCTACGATATAGCCGTTGTCGTCTAAGGTGACAGCATCACCTAAAAATGCGGTAACGGGATTTCTGCCGATGCTGACAAATATGCCGTCGCACGCTATAGTGCGTTCTTCACCCGTCTGTGTATGACGGATGGTAGCGGCAGAAACGCGTTTGTCCGCTACACAAGAGACGACGGTGTTATTCCACAGCATTTCGACGTTTTCTGCTTCTAAAAGCGGCGCGTGGTACAGTTTGGTCGCGCGCAACGTATCGCGGCGGTGTACCACGTACACCTTTTTGGCAATACGGGAAAGGTATAAAGCGTCTGCTGCGGCGGAATTGCCGCCGCCGACCACCATAACCGTTTTATCTTTGTAAAATCTGCCGTCGCAGTGGGCGCAATAATGGATACCCCTACCGATCAATGTTTGCTCGTCTGGCAACCCCAACGGGCGTGGTTCGGCACCGCTGGCAATAACCACGGTTTTTCCCGCAAGATCGCCCAAAGTGGTGTGCACCAGTTTGTTTTCGGCGGAAAAATCTACGCTTGTGGCTTCACCGTAAAAGGTAACAGCGCCAAAACGCTCGGCGCCTTGTTGCATTTGCATACCGAGTGTCAACCCGTCAACACCTTCGTGAAAACCGGGGTAGTTGTCGATAACGTCGGTCAGCGCCATCTGACCGCCTGCCGCCATTTTTTCAACCACAACGGTGGAAAACCCCGCGCGCGCGGCATACAATGCCGCGCTGTACCCTGCGGGACCGCCGCCGATAATGACAACGTCATATATTTTCGTCATAGTTAATCCTCTAACATCGCTAAGATAAGCGGCTTCGGACGCGCGCCTGCCGACGTGGCGAGTACCTTGCCGTTTTGCATCACGACCAAAGTCGGAATGCTGAATACTTCAAACTCTTCAGCCAACGCCTGCTCGTTGTCTACGTTGATTTTGCCGACAAAATATTGCGGATTTTCATCAGCAATTTCGTCCACGATGGGGGACACCATACGGCACGGGCCGCACCAGTCGGCGTAAAAGTCCAACAATACTTTTTTGTCGCTGTTTCTTGCTAAATCAAAATTGTCTTTGGTAAGTTCGATAACTGCCATAATCTTTTCTCCTGTCTTTATTTGTTGTTATTGAATAGTTTTTCTTCAGTTTCAATGGGAAGAAGTTGCCTTTGGGATTGTGCAGGGTCATATATCGCCGCAAATACAGGCAGATTGCCGTTTGCGTTGCTCACCTTGAAAGTGATATCTTTACTTTGCATAGTGTACCCTGCTTTTCTGCGGTTTTATATAGTGTAGCATAAAATGTATCATATTTCAATGCATAGCAGAAGAAAAATAAACACATCGTTACAGAAAAGAATAAAAGCACCCACAGTCCATCGGACTGTTTTCTTCCGAATGCCTTACGGCATTCTCCCTCCTTGTTCGAGTCCCTCTCACAAAAAAAGAACAACACCCACAAAGGTGGATGTTGTTCTTTTGGCTGCGGAATAGGGACTCGAACCCCAACAAGCAGATTCAGAGACTGCGGTGCTACCATTACACTATTCCGCAATATGTGGTTTTAAGACCGAGATTTATTATAACCCATTTTTCGCGTTTGTCAATAGATTTCTTTTATTTTTTTATTCTGTGCGGAACGGATAGTAAAATCGCCGACTTTTCCTTGACATATATATAAAAAAGTTGTATAATTAGCACAGTGTTTGTTGTGAATATGACAGCACGTTTATATATATAGGAGATTCGTCTCCCGCTATGTATATAAAAATTGTAAATGCCGGTTACGGCTTTGAACATGGAAGATAGATGTCTTCTTTCCGGTTAATCCCGTGTTTGCGGGTTTTCATATTTGATAACAGAATATGTCGGTTCCCGGAAGGGAGTGCACTTACCTTTCGTTGTTCGATTGAAACAACATTTTAAGCAGGAGGTGCAGTTATGACCATTGGATTGTGGATCGCTGTCGCTATGTGCGTGGGCGGTTTGCTTGTCGGTGGCACGGTGGCGGGCGTTGTGTCCTTTAAAGCCGGTGTTTCCCACCGTAAAAAGGTTGCGGAAGCCGCTATCGGCTCTGCCGAAGCCGAAGCAGAACGTATTCGCAAAGATGCGGTAAAAGCAGCGGAATCCAAGAAGAAAGAAGCGCTTTTAGAAGCGAAAGACGAAATTCATCGTCATCGTTCGGAAGCGGAGCGCGAGATCAAAGAACGTCGTGCGGAAGTACAGCGGCAGGAACGCCATGTACAGCAAAAAGAAGAATCTTTAGACAGAAAAGTTGAAAACTACGAGAAAAAAGAAGAACTGCTTCGTAAGAAGGAAACCGAGATCGAAGACCGTTTACGCGACGTCAACGATTTGAAGAGAAGCCAGTTTGAAATGCTCGAACGTATTTCGGGTCTTACCACCGAGCAGGCAAAAGAGCAGTTGCTTACCCAGCTTGCCGACGAACTGACCCACGAAAAGGCACTCAAGATCGCTGAATTTGAAGCACAGCTCAAAGACGAAGCGGATCAGAAAGCCCGTCAGATGATCTCTCACGCAATTCAGCGTGTGGCGGCTGACCAGGTGGCGGAATCCACCGTATCGGTTGTGCCGTTGCCCAACGATGAAATGAAAGGTCGCATTATCGGCCGCGAGGGCAGAAATATTCGTGCTATCGAAACGATGACCGGTGTAGACCTCATCATCGACGATACCCCCGAAGCCATTACGCTGTCTTGTTTTGACCCCGTACGCCGTGAGATTGCCCGTCAGTCTCTCGAACGCCTTATCAGCGACGGCAGAATTCACCCCGCCCGCATTGAGGAAATGGTGGAAAAATCCCGTCGTGACGTGGAAGCGACCATCAAAGCGGAAGGGGAACGCGCCATTCTCGAAACGGGTATGCACGGTATCCACCCCGAAATCGTCCGTTTGCTCGGTCGTCTCCATTACCGTACCAGTTACGGTCAGAACGTGTTGGATCACTCTATGGAAGTGGCTTTCTTGGCAGGTATGATGGCGAGTGAACTCGGCATTGACCCGACCATGGCGCGCAGAGCAGGTCTTTTGCACGATATCGGTAAAGCGGTAGACCACGAAATTGAAGGTTCTCACGTGGAAATCGGCGTAGACATTGCACGTAAGTACAAAGAAAACGAAGCGGTGGTACACGCGATTCAGGCGCACCACGGAGACGTGGAAGCAACCACTATCGTTGCTTGCCTTGTACAGGCGGCTGACGCTATCTCCGCCGCCCGTCCCGGTGCACGCCGCGAAAATCTTGAGAACTACATCAAACGTCTGGAAAAACTGGAAGAACTGGCTAACTCCTTTGAGGGCGTGGAACGTTCTTTCGCTATTCAGGCGGGTCGTGAAATTCGTATTCTGGTTCGTCCCGAAGTTGTCAGCGATGACCAGATGACTATTCTTGCCCGTGATATTGCCAAAAACATCGAAGAAAATATGGATTATCCCGGACAGATCAAGGTTAACCTTATCCGCGAGAATCGTGCCGTGGATTACGCAAAATAAACCAATAAAACGGCACGCCGACGGCGTGCCGTTTTTGCAAAAACTTTTAGAAAGGGGAGTGCCGTATGGATTTGTATGCACCGATCGATACTTTACATGGTGTTGGTGTAAAACGCGCAGAGTTGTATCATAAAATGGGTATTGATACGCTGAACGATTTATTGCAGTTGTATCCGCGTACCTACGAAGATTGGTCACAACCGCAAAGAATCGCTACGGCACCCCGTGACCGCGCCGTGTGTCTTTTGGTGACGGTACTGCAAGCACCGACTGCACATAAAGTGCGTAACAATATGACCTTGTACCGCTTTCGTGTCAGCGACGGGGTACAGTTGATGAACGTCACCTTGTTTAACGCGACCTATACCGCAAAAAACATTACCGTCGGTAAACAGTTGTTACTGTACGGCACGGTAATGCATAAGGGGTTTGGGTTTGAAATGACCGCTCCGCTGATTGATACTCCCGAAAACGGTTTGCGTATTCGTCCTATCTATCCGCAGACGGCAGGATTGACTACTCGCGGTATTGAAACCAATATGCGCCGCTTGTTACAGGATGCGGATGCCGCTTTAGAAAACGAGTGGTTACCGCCTGCTGTACGGCAAAGATACAATTTGTGTACCGCGCGATATGCGTTGCAAAACATCCATTTCCCCAAAGACGGTGCCGCTGTACAGATTGCCAGACGGCGATTGATTTTTGAAGAACTGTTTTTGTTCCAATTGGGGTTATCCCAACTGCGCGGGCGCTCCCGCGAAAAAACGGGTGCGCGTATACACGCCGACTATACCGCCGATTTTGTATCTCGTTTGCCGTTTACGTTGACAGGGGCGCAAGTCCGCGCTATACGGGATGGCATTGCGGATATGCAAAAGCCACACCCGATGTCCCGCTTGATACAAGGCGACGTAGGCAGCGGTAAAACCGCAGTAGCGGCGGGATTAAGTTTTACCGCTGCGAAAAACGGGTTGCAGACTGCGTTGATGGCGCCGACCGATATTTTGGCGAGACAACATTTGGCGTCTTTAAAGAAACTGTTACCCGACGATGTACGGGTAGAACTGCTGACAGGCTCACTGCCTGCCGCTGAAAAACGGCGCGTATTGGCGGCAACTGCCGACGGCACGGCGCAAATTGTGATAGGCACCCACGCGTTATTGTCGGATAAAGTGCTGTTTTCCAATCTCGGTTTGGTGATCACCGACGAACAACACCGCTTTGGTGTGGAACAACGCACCACTCTCGCGGCAAAGGGTGTGCATCCGCATTTGTTGGTTATGTCCGCAACGCCGATCCCGCGTACTTTAGCGTTGTTGGTGTACGGCGATCTGGACGTATCTGTTTTAGACGAACTACCGCCCGGCAGACAACCCGTTGCTACCTATGCGGTGGATACGGGCAAACGGGCGCGGGTATACAATTTTATCCGCAAGCACGTGGCGGAAGGCAGACAAGCATACATTGTGTGCCCGTTGGTGGAAGAAAGCGAAACGGTAGATCTGACCGCCGCTACCGCTTACTACGAAGATTTGAAAAACGGTGCGCTGGCGGATATCCCCACGGCGTTACTGCACGGGCAGATGCCCGCAAAACAAAAGGATGCCGTGATGCAATCTTTTGCCGCAGGGGACATTAAAGTGCTTGTCTCCACTGTGGTGATAGAAGTCGGTGTGGATGTGCCCAACGCGGTGTTGATGGTGATTGAAAACGCCGAGCGGTACGGGTTGGCACAGTTGCATCAGTTGCGTGGCCGTGTCGGCAGGGGACAGTATGCGTCCACCTGTGTGCTGATTTCGGACGCGACGGGCGATGAAGCCAAGCACCGCTTAAAAACAATGTGCAGTACCGCAGACGGCTTTAAAATTGCGGAAGAAGATTTGAAAATGCGCGGTCCCGGCGACTTTTTCGGCAGTCGGCAACACGGGTTGCCGAAAATGCGGATCGCGGATCTAATGACCGATATGTCGGTGTTAAGAGAAGCAAAAGAGGCGGTCGAAAGCATTGTAGCGGACGATCCGACCTTATCAAGGCCTGAAAACAAAGCGTTAGCGGCGGCGGTACGCGATCTGTTCAGTATCACGGGAAATTCCGCGGCGAATTAGGAGAATAGTATGCAGATATACGATACCATTATTGTGGGTGGCGGTGCGGCAGGTTTAACTGCCGCTGTGCTGCTCGGCAGGCACGGTTTGTCGGTGTTGGTAGTGGAAAAGCAAGCGCGGGTCGGCAAAAAATTGTTAGCGACCGGCAACGGCACCTGCAATATTACCAATGCCAATGCCACCCCCGACCGCTACCACGGCGACAGACATTTGGCAGATGCGGTCATACGGCAGTTTTCACCGTTGGACACGGTGGCGTTTTTCAACTCTATCGGTGTGTCTTGTGTGCAGCGCCCTGACGGTAAATATTATCCCAGAGCGGAACAGGCGGCGGCTGTTTTGGACCAGTTGCGTGCTGAAATGGCGGTACTGGGTGTTACCGAACAATGTGACACCGCGGTGCAGTCGATAAAAAAGACAAAAGACGGCTTTGCCGTGTGTGCCGATAACGGCAATTTCACCGCAAAAACGGTGCTGATCTGTACGGGCGGTGTCGCGGCACCGCAGTTGGGCGGTTGCGTAGACGGGTACGGATTGTTGACCGCTTTCGGGCACACCAAAACGCCGCTTTTCCCGTCAATTGTGCAATTAAAAACCGACGTGACCTTTATTAAGGCGATGAAAGGGTTGCGGGTGGACGGCACGGTAACTATTTCTACCGACCAAGAGACGCGTAGCGACACGGGAGAAATTCTGTTTACAGAATATGGTCTTTCGGGTCCTGCTGTGATGCAGGTATCCCGCGTGGCAGGTAACTGGGAGCGCGCTAAAAAAGGTGCTTGCACGGTGTCCTTAGATGTGTTTCCCGATATGCGAGAGCAGGATCTTGTTACCCTGTTGTCCCGCAGACGTGCGCTAAAAGGCAGAACGCTTGAAAATTTCTTTACGGGGTTTCTTAACAAGCGCATCGGTCAAACGGTCATACGTGCGGCGGGATTGCCGTTGACAGCACCTGTTGACACGTTGACCGATGATGACATTGTAAAACTTGTAAAACTGCTCAAGAATTGGACGTTTACGGTACGCGGTACCAAAGGGTTTACGGGCGCACAGGTGACCGCAGGCGGTATTACGGCGAACGAATTCCGCGACAGCACGATGGAATCTTGTTATCAGCAAGGGGTATTTGCCGCGGGCGAAGTGTTGGACGTGGACGGCGATTGCGGCGGCTTTAATCTGCAATTCGCATTTGCTTCTGCCGCGGTGGCGGCAGGCGGTATTTTGCGGCGCGTGAAAGGGAGTGCCGTAAAATGACCAAACTGCGTGTAGCATCCATTCGTATGCCGCTGGAGTATACCGCTGCGACCTTAAAAATCGCCGCGGCGAAAAAGGCGAAAATACGTGAAACGGATATTGTTTCCTTAAAACAAATCAAAAAATCGGTAGATGCCCGTAAAAAGCAAGCGGTGCATTTCACCGTGACGGTGGATATGGAAATCAAAGGGGACGTTGCCGCTGTGGCGGCGCGGGCGAAAGACCCCGCCGTGAGCATGGTGGAAATAACACCGTACATTTTACCGATCACCTTGCCGACACCACCTGCAGTACGTCCCGTGGTAGTGGGCAGTGGTCCCGCAGGGCTGTTTGCGGCATTAACGTTGGCGCGGGCAGGCGCCTGCCCCATTCTTTTGGAACGCGGGCGGGACGTGGACAAGCGGCAAAAAGACGTGGAAGCGTTCCGCAAAACGGGTGTGCTGGATCCCCACTCCAACGTACAGTACGGCGAAGGCGGTGCGGGTACTTTTTCGGACGGCAAACTCAACACGGGTATTAAAGATCCACGGCTGCGCCACGTGTTGGAAACGTTGGCGGCAATGGGCGCGCCCGAAGATATTTTATGGCAAGCAAAACCGCACGTCGGTACCGACAAATTGCGGGAAACGGTAAAGAATATCCGTCTGGAAATTGAACGTTTAGGCGGTACGGTACTGTTTGAACATCAGGTAACCGCCGTTTCGGTAAAAAACGGAAAATTGACCGCGTTGACGGTTAACAATAACAAGGAAATTCCTTGTGAAAACGCGATTTTCGCTATCGGGCACAGCGCCGGTGATACGGCGCAAATGTTATATGCACAAGGCGTGCCGATGGAGCAAAAACCGTTTGCGGTGGGTGTGCGCATTGAACATCCCCGTACAATGATAGATAAAAGCCGCTACGGTACATTCGCAGGGCATCCTGCACTCGGCGCGGCGGATTATAAACTTTCTTGCACACCGGTCAGCGGCAGGGGTGTATATACCTTTTGTATGTGTCCCGGTGGGGAAGTGGTGGCGGCGGCATCAAGCGACGGGCAATTGGTTGTCAATGGTATGAGTGAACACGCGCGCGATGCTGAAAACTCCAACGCGGCGTTGTTGGTGGGTGTCGGCCCTGCCGATTTTGAGGGTGAGCATCCATTGAGCGGTTTCGCATTTCAAAAGAAATGGGAGACGGCGGCGTTTCAGTTGGGCGGCGGTCATTTTAAGGCACCTGCACAACTGGTCGGTGATTTTCTTTTAGACCGCGCTTCTACTTCTTTGGGAGACGTGCGCCCGTCCTATCTGCCGGGGGTCACGCTGTGCGATTTGCGCGGGTGTTTACCTACGGTGGTGGCGCAGTCGTTAAAAGCGGCATTGCCGCTGTTTGGCAGACAAATTGCGGGCTTTGACCGCAAAGACGCGGTACTTACGGGTATCGAATCCCGCTCGTCGTCTCCCGTGCGCTTGCTGCGTGACGCAAAAGGTATGAGCGCCGTTACCGGCATATATCCGTGCGGTGAGGGCGCAGGGTATGCAGGCGGCATTATGTCCGCCGCCGTAGACGGCATCAAATGTGCCGAATGGGTGCTGGAAAATATGCAATAAACAAAGCCGAGAGCGTTGCTCTCGGCTTTGTTTATTTATCTATGCGATACAAATGCAGTTGCCCGGGAGCTAATGAGAAGGACACCTTCGCACCGTCTTTGTCATTGCGTGTACCGCCTTGCAAGAAACGGTTGCCCCACGCGCAGTAAGAAATATGGGTGTCTGCTTCAAAAGTCAGGGTAAATGTGATGCTGTCGGTAGGAGAATTGCAACACGCCAGATAATAGTCGTTGCCGTCCTTATCGTGGAAACGTGAAAGGATCATCGGACCGTCGGCAGTGAGATCTTTCACCTTGCCGAACGGACGGAATGCATCAACGCCACCGTAACATTCACCATAGTGATAGCACTCGTCGATCACCAGATTATGCATTACGTCGCCCATGTGTTTTAAAAATATACGGTTGATCTCGGATAACCGTGCATAGTTTGCAGTGCGTTCACCGAGTGCGTTTATCGGCAGTTCACGGTAGTCATACAGATGTCCGGCGTTTTCGTATATACCGCACGGGTCGATAACATACCAAGAGACGGAAGCGGCACCCATCGCTACGGAGGTGCCTAACTGCCAACGCAATTCGTCCGTTGTGGGAACGGGATAATGTGTATCACCGCAGGAGTGTGAACCGCACAAAACGATATTCATAAACGGCACGCCGTGACGCTTATATGCTTCAAAGTAGTTGCGCAAGTTTTCAAAGTATACGTCTTTGCCGTTTTCTACGTTTCTTTGCATCTGCACGTAGCAATCGTAGGATAAAAACTGCGATTTGCCTTGTTCCACGATCTTGTCAAGATACGGCGCAATATAGGTGGTACCCATACGCTCGCCGATCCAATCAAACCACGGCAACAGGTTCAGATAAGCGATCAAATGTGGCGCTTCTTCGTACTGGATGCGCAAAGCAGTTTTGGCATATTCAACATTGTCCGCATCCGGCTCATCGCCGACGTAAAAACCGAACAACGCAGGATGACCGTCAAAAGCGGCGAGCGACGCTTTGAATGCCGCGCGGTATGCATCTTCGCCGTTTTCGATGAGATAGCGCCAGTGCGAACGGCGATCGGATAAAATAAGTTTTAATCCCGCTTTTTCACATTCGTCAAGATACTGCTTTGCCACTTGGACATAGTCGGAATCAAAGGAGGGGGACATTGCCAATGTGATGCCTAAATCTTTCCAGTCGTTGACACGTTGGGCGGGTGTGTTTTCCACCTTTTCCATATATGCTACGTTCCAAAAAGAAATGGGGTATGTATCCATATGCAGTCGCATACAAAAACCTGCCTTTCATATACTGTTCTTTACTTTATGTATACCATTTAAAAGGGTGACGGTCAATGGAAAATATGTTGTTTTTTAGCACGAACGGAAAGTTTCGATGAAAGCGATATTCCCGTCTTGCGAAGACGGCAGATGTGTGATAAAATTGTTACGGTGAAAAGGGGGGCGCACGGTATGATCTTTGACGGTGTTAAGAACAAACTTGGCTTTGGTTGTATGCGTTTAAAAATGACAGGAGACGCGGTGGATCATCAGGAGTTTAACCGTATGATAGATACGTTTATCGCTGCGGGTTTTAACTATTTTGACACGGCGCACGGCTATATTGACGGTAAGAGCGAGACTGCCATACGGGATTGCCTTGTGGCGAGATATCCGCGTCAGGCGTATATTTTGGCAAACAAATTATCTGCTTGGTATTTTGAAAAAGAAGAAGATATCGTACCGCTTTTTGAAACACAGTTACGGCAATGCGGTGTGGAATATTTTGACTTTTATCTTTTTCATTGTCTGACAAGAGAGTCCTACACCAAACATAAAGCCTGCAACAGTTTTGCGACAGTCAAGAAGTTGAAGGAACAAGGCAAGATCAAACATATTGCTATGTCGTTCCACGATACGGCCGATGTTTTGGATAGGATATTGACCGAACAACCCGATATGGAAGCGGTGCAGTTACAGATCAATTATCTGGATTACGACGATCCGTCTGTGCAAAGTAAAAAGTGCTATGATGTGGCGGTGAAGCACGGGAAAAAGGTTATCGTTATGGAACCGATCAAAGGCGGACAACTTGTGAATTTGCCCGAAAAAGCGGCGCAAGCATTCGATGCCTTAGGCAACGGCAGTTACGCATCTTATGCTTTGCGTTATGCCGCCGGTTTTCCTGCGGTGGAAATGGTACTTTCGGGTATGGGCGATATGCAGATGATGCAGGATAATATTCACACGTTTTCGCCGTTTATACCGCTTAATGAAGAAGAATTGACCGTAACCGACCGCGCACGTGAATGGATACGGCAAGCACGGCAGATTCCTTGCACCAAATGTAATTATTGTGCCGAAGTATGCCCTGCAAACATTCCGATTTCAAAGCTTTTCGCGGTGTATAACCGTTTTTTGACCGCTCAAATCACCAAAGACGAAGCAAAAGCACTATTCCCCCAAGATGCGGCGTTGGCGAGCGCTTGCCTGAAATGCGGAAAGTGTGAAAGCATCTGCCCGCAGAATATTGCTATCAGACAACAACTTGAAAAGATAGCGGAAATGTAAATTAAAACAAAGAAAAGGCGTTTGTATTATGTATGATGATCTTGCCAAAGCAAAGAGAATTTTACAGGAAAAAGGGTATACCTGTGTACTGTATGCTGACGGTGTCCAATATCATTCGCATTTGCGCGGGGTAAAGCCGCTGATAATGTTTTTAGAGTCGAAGAACGATTTCAGGGGATTTTACGCCGCTGACAAAACGGTGGGAGCGGGAGCGGCGCATTTGTACGTTTTGCTTGGTGTAAAAGCGGTTTGGGCGAACGTTGTAAGCAAAAGCGGCAGGAATATTTTAGAACAAAACGGGATTGCTGTGTTTTGCGAAAAAACCGTCCCGTATATTATCAATCGAGCGGGCGACGGTATGTGTCCTATTGAAAGTGCCGTTCGGGATGTCGTTTGTTCCGAACAAGCAGCGGCAATCATGAAACAGACGCTTCAACAGTTGATGCATCAATAAAAAAAGCCTTTCTGAAGGGTTGTGCTTCAGAAAGGCTTTTTTGTTGGTGACAGTTATACTGCTAAGGTTTCTGCTGAAGACTTTAGCGCTTTTTTGAATTGGACGGTGAAAAGTATAGCGGTAAATGTTACGGCTATTACGTCGGCAACCGGTTCTGCCGTATAAACGCCCATTGTCTTGTCTGCAAGCAGTTGCGGCATAATGTAGATAAGCGGTAACAGCAAAACGAACTTACGAACAATGGCAACAATAATCGAGCAGGGGGCATTGCCGATGGAAACGAAGGTCATCTGGCAAGCAATTTGAATACCGAAGATGCACATCACACCACAATAAATACGGAGTGCTGTCGCGGTGAATGCAATGAGTGCCGTATCGGGTGTGAATATACCTGCAAACACTTGCGGAAACAGCATAATGGCACCCCAAATGACAAATGAGTACGTAAGGCAGGATATAAGCAAAAGCCTATAGGTTTTCTTTACACGCCCTACGTTTTTAGCGCCGAAATTATAACTGAGAATCGGCTGGGCGCCCTGTGCGATGCCTTGCATCGGGAGCATCGCAAATTGCATCACACTTGTGAGAATAGTCATCGCGCCAACGGCAATATCACCACCGTATTTTAAGAGCGAAGAGTTAAAGCAGACCGAAATGACACTTTCGCTGCTTTGCATAATAAAGGTCGCTGTCGCGAGTGCGATGCAAGGGAAAACGCGTTTTCCGTCTATGCGAAGATTTTGTTTTTTGAGTTTCAGAAAAGTCTTCTTTCCGCAGAGGAACAGAAGCACCCAAACGCAAGAGATTGCTTGAGAAAGAATAGTAGCAAGCGCCGCGCCTTTTACGCCCATCTTAAAGCCGAAAATAAATATCGGGTCAAGGATAATGTTGCTGACCGCACCTATAAGCACGGTTATCATACTGATTTTGGTGTAGCCCTGCGCGGTGATAAATGCGCCCATACCAAGCGTTAACTGCACAAATACCGTACCGATGGCGTAGATGTTCATATAATCAGTGGCATAGCCGATGGTATTTTCACTTGCGCCGAACATTAAAAGTAGATCTTTATTCCAAATCAGCAAAACGGCGGTCAACGTGGCAGAAATAATCAGTTGCAGAGAAAAACAACCGCCCATGATTTTTTCGGCGGAGTCGTTGTCGCCTTCACCCATACATATAGATGCCTTTGGCGCACCGCCCGAAGCGATCAGCGCCGCAAATGCCGAGATGATCATAATAATAGGCATACATACGCCGACACCCGTCAGCGCAAGGCTTCCGTCGCCCGGTATATGACCGATGTAAATGCGGTCAACGATGTTATATAGCATATTGATAAGCTG
>JAZPXM010000002.1:0-6583 GCA_045543675.1 Acutalibacteraceae bacterium | reverse complement strand
CCCACCGGGCAAGCGTCAGCACAAGCGCCGCAATCGATGCAGGTATCTGCGTCAACGACGTATTTGCCGTCGCCTTCGGAAATCGCCTCTACGGGGCAACCTTCAGCGCAAGCGCCGCAAGCGATGCAATCATCAGTAATTTTGTAGGCCACAAAAAGCACCTCCTATCAATTAGTACAAATCTATATTAGCACATTTTCATAAAAATGCAATGCTTTTTTTAGAAATACCGTTTTTTACTGTTCCGTGGCGGTCTGTTCCGCCTTAGGCTGGCTTCCTTTCGCGCGCAACACCGTAATATCGTCGCGGTGCACCGTTATCGGCGGCGAGTCGATTGCTTTATCCAGACGTACTTTCAAAAGACCGGACAGCGTGTTTGCTTCGGTAACGACCCCTTTGCCTTCGGGGGTGGATACCACCGCACCGACACGGGGGGTAAGTTTTAACAGTTCTTCATAGGTGCTCTGTTCGTATTTCAGACAGCACATTAAGCGACCGCAACCACCCGAAATCTTAGTAGGATTGAGAGACAAGCCCTGTTCTTTCGCCATTTTAATGGAAACGGGCTCAAAATCGGGCAAAAACTGTGCACAGCAAAACGGTCTGCCGCAAATGCCGATGCCACCGAGCATTTTCGCTTCGTCACGGACACCGATCTGGCGCAATTCGATACGGGTGCGGAAAACACCTGCTAAATCTTTCACCAGCTCGCGGAAATCCACCCTGCCGTCCGCAGTAAAGTAGAACAAGATTTTGGAATTGTCAAACGCATATTCCGCGTCCACCAATTTCATATCCAAACCGTGTTCTTCCACCTTTTTCTGACAGGTCAGTATTGCGCGGCGTTCTTTTTCGCGATTTTCTTTCGCGCGGCGCACATCTTCGTCCGACGCCTTACGCAAAATGGGTTTTAACGGCTGGGACAGTTTTTCATCGGGCACTTCCCGACACGCCGTTACCACTTCACCGCATTCTACACCGCGTGCGGTCTCCACCACCACGAAATCGCCCACCATCGGGCGATAGTCGCCTGCAGCGAAATCATAAATTTTACCGTTTTCTCTGAAACGGATACTGATAACCAGTGCCATATATTTCAAAACCTTTCTTTATTTGCCGCAGTTACGCAACTTCGCGCACAAACGGGTAAGTAGGAGATTGAGATTCATATTTCTGATATTGGCAAGACGCATTTCTTCCAGCACGTCCAGCATCGCCAACAACCGTTTGCCGGACATACCTGCGGCAAGTTTTTTGGCGACTTCGGGGGCGGTAGAGATCGTGTTTTCTCCACCGTAGTGCAAGGTCAATGCATCTCGCAAAATAAGGGTTAAGGCGTTAAGCACACCCGTAACGGCAGGTTTGTCCTTTTCGAGCCGTCCCGTTAACTGCATAAACGGCCATGCGGACGGTGCCAATAGTGCTTCCGCCAGTAACGGGGACACTTCCAACACCTTTTGCAGGGTGTTATCTTCCACATCTGCCAACACTTTGCCGATAACACCGCCCGATACCGCAAACGCACGATACAACGTTTGTTCATCCGCTTTAGGCAGGCGTTCCCGTAAATACGGTGCCGCTTGTTCCCATTCCACGCCGCCAAGCGTTACCACCTGCACACGCGAACGGATCGTCGCCAACATCTGTGCGCGGTTTTCGCAGGTCAAAATGAAGACAAGATGTCGCGGCGGCTCTTCCAAAATCTTTAAAAGCGCATTTTGTGCCTGCGGGGTCATGGTATGCGCATCACACAAGATAAGCACACGTACCACCGCTTCATTCGGCAACACGTATGCCCCGTCCCGCAGTTCGCGGATACGGTCAATATGAAACGAGTTACTGCTGCCCGTGCCACCCGTCACCATTTCAACATCAGGGTGGATACCCTGCGCCGCTTTACGGCAAGGGTTACATACCCCGCACGGGCGGGCATCGGTATTCTCGCACACCGCCGCCATCGCCAACTGCCGTGCCAGCGTTTTTTTGCCGCAACCTGCAGGACCTTCTATCAGCAAAGCGTGCGGAAAACGCCCTGCCGCTATATCCGCAGAAAGCTGTCGCAAGGCGTTTTCATTACCAACAAAACTTTTAAAAATATTTTCAGAATTTTTCATAACGATCTACGTCGGTTACAAAGACGGTAGCACCGCCAACGGTAACTTCTACGGGGAACGCGGTATATTCCGAGCCGCCGTAAACGTTGCTGGAAACCATCTGTGTACGTTTTTTGGAATATTTCTTAATAACTTCCAGCGCCTCGTCCACGCGGTCGTTATCCAGACCTAACAGAAAGGTAGTGTTACCTGCCTTCAAAAAGCCGCCGGTAGTTGCCAGTTTCGTAGTGGGAAAACCCGCACGAATCAAAGCAGATGCGACCATATTGCTGTCATCTTTATTCACAATTGCAAAAACCAGTTTCATAACAGTAACCACTCCTGTCCCTTATAATATATATATTATATAATACTTTTTAGCATTACACAAGTATTTTTTGAAAAATTAGTATACCATCCAGCCGTTGGGCAAAAAACGCGCACCTGCAGGACCGCAGGGTTTGTTCACCAGCTTATCGTTGATCACCATCGTGGTGGACGAGCCGCCGTCAAGGTTTGCCGCGGTAACCGCGCCGAATTCCCACATAATATCGGTGACCGTACGCATATTACCGCCTATCATACCTGCCTGTCTGCCGTCAATGGTGAGCAGTAATACGGTACCGTCCGCTGTCTGTCCGATAGCGGCGCGGGGGTCTTCGCCGCCCGAAATGCCGTAAAAACCTGCACGTTTACCGTTGACGATCAAAAACGGTTTAAAGGATACGGCATCACGGATTTTATTGTCAATGATCTGCTGTTTTGTAAAGTTACCGAGCACCAATATGTTATCTTCATTAAATCCGATAACATTGTAGGTAGACTGTTCGGGGTTAGCATACAGAATTTCACCGTCTTTTACGCACAAATAGGTGGGAAAGTTACCCGAGCCCACACCGCCGACATCTACAAAGCCGCCCGCATTAATACCCGCAGTAGCGCCAAGGCGCGCACACATATCCGGTAATTTTTCGCCGTACGCGCCGTTTACCATAAAACTTTTACAAAGTCCCAGCTTCACACGGGACGGGTCTTTCACACGGATAAGACGCGCCGTATAATTCTTTTCGGTGAGCTGTAAAACATCCATACCCTCTTCTTCATAGATGGTGGTGATGTGATATCCACCGGACGTGGTACGGGGGGTATCCGCAACGGTGGTGGTCGGTTTCGCGGTGGCAACGGTGGTGGCCACCGTGGTCGCTGCCGTTGTGCCGCCCGTTGTTGTCGTGGTAGGTTTGACGATTTGAATTAAATCCGGGTCTGTAAACCCTTCCGGTTCTTCCACGCGATTTTCTTCCAAAATGCGATTGAGCATCTTGTCGGGTAAAAACGCGGTGCAAAGCCACGGGTTAGACGTGTGATAGGTCATCATTACGTACTGTGCGCGTGCTTTCGGGAAAAAGGGCGAATACAGGAATACAAAAAAGCCGATGACCGCCACGGCGATAAGTGCACCTAAACCAATGCCAATCCATCTAAGTGTTATCAGAATTTTATGTAGTGTTACGCTTGTAGGCTCCGCATGTTTTGCCATTTTTATTCTCCTTATGTTGTCATTACATATTACTATACCATATCTGCAGAAAAAAGCGCAATACCCCGTATAAATTTTCCTATATTTTATTTTCCCATTGACATTTGGCCGAAAAAAGTGGAAAATAGAAAGTAGTTTACAGTTTTACAAGGAGGGGTTGGATGCGACGCATTACGGCGTTTGCCATTTGCCTGTTTTTGATATTGTCCATAGCGGTGACAGCTGCGCCTGCCGACACATCCGCTGACACCATATATATACGTGCCGACGGTACGGTTGCCAAAACCGTCACCTATCACGGCGAAGAGAAGAAACCCGCCTTTGTAACCGGCAGAAACAACGGCGAAGCCGTTGTGTTAAGCGGCACCGATTATTTGACCGCCGATATTGCCGCATTGCAAGCGCCGTTCACCCTATCTGCGTGGGTCAACTGGCAGGACAAAGCCGCTGACCAGCGTATATTTTCGTTGGTGAAGGATAACAGCGAAAACTATCTGGCACTTTCCCCGTTTACCGATACCGCCGTGGTGGGTAAACCTGCCGCAAACGGTGTAACGATACTTACTTCCTGCTTTAAAGAACAGTTTATACGGGAAAACTATTACCACCCCACCACCGCCGGTGTGACCGATGCGCTCACCGCTGATACGTGGCATTACGTTGCTTTCACGGTAACCGAAAACGCCGTGACGGTATATATTGACGGCGCACAATGGCAGACGGTTACCCTGCCGTTTACCTATACGGAGTTAGGTGCAGATACGCTGTATATCGGCAGTGCCGTCAACGGTGCAAACGGTTTTGTAGGGCAGTTACAAGCCTTTACGGTACATACAGAAGCACTGGACGCTGCCGCCATTGCGCATAACGCACAGGATTTCCCCGAAGATGGCACTTCGCCGGCTATCACGGCAAGCAACTATGCCGACGCCACCTTGCCCGATGCCACAGCACTACAACAAGAAAAAGCGGTTATTGTAACCGAAAAAGGAGAAGCGACCTTTGCCGCCGTGTCTCCTGCGTTCTGGGAAAATCCGCAGGTGGCGACAGGGCAAACCATTCGCGGCACGCTAACCGTTAAAAACAGCAGTAACAACCCTATCAGTTTACAACTGACCGACATCGTTTTACCGGAAGCAGATACCCCCGCTTACCGATATTTATCCGAAATCAACGTGACCATTATGCAGGACACTACCGTTTTGTTTGACGGGCCATACACCACGCTGAACGCGGGTGCCGTCGGGTGGCAGTGGCCGCAAATACCCAACAGACGACAGTTTGTGTACACGATTATCCTGTCCCGTCCGTTTTCTTCTACGGTACGAACGGTAGAAACGGCGGTACAGTGGGAATGGGAAACCGCTTTGTTCCCGATACAGGAAAATCCGCTCCGCGGTATCCCGACAGCAGGTTGGCTGTTGATCGTTTTAGCGCTTTCCGCCGTAGCGGTAGGTTTCTCGGCATATTGGGCTATCGTTCGCCGCCCCTGCCGTATGTTTACCGTTTGGGACACCGTTGCGCAAAAAGTAAGATACGTTTTCACAAAGAATATTCCCGAAGCTGATGAGCAAACCGATGAACAGGATCCATAAAAAGGTGACAATATGAAAGACACAACCGTCTGCTTTACGGGGCATCGAGACATCCCCGCCGATAAACGCACAGAGATTTTAAGGGCACTTGCCAGAACGGTGGGGGAACTGTATCTGCAGGGATACCGCACGTTCTGCGCAGGCGGTGCTTTGGGGTTTGACACCTTGGCGGCGGCGGTAGTGCTCGTATTAAAAAAGAAAAAAGACGACGTGCGGTTACATCTCATTCTCCCCTGCCCCGACCAAACCAAAGGTTGGCGGCAGGCGGATATAGATATGTATGAAGCAATTAAGGCGGAAGCGGACGATATTGTCTATGTTGCGCCGCGCTATGAACGCGGTTGTATGCACGCGCGCAATCGTCAGCTGGTAGAACAAAGCGGCGTTTGCGTGGCGTATATGTCCCGTGAAACCGGCGGTACAGCATACACGGTGTCGTATGCCAAACAGCACAATTTGCGGATCATCAACATTGCAGAAATGGTATAAAAACACGATTTAAAATATTTTTACAAGTTTTACTTGACAATTCATATTGTTGTAGGTATAATAATGGTCGTTGACGAAATCAATATGCGCTCGTAGCTCAGCCGGATAGAGTGTTTGACTACGAATCAAAAGGTCAGGGGTTCGAATCCCTTCGGGCGCGCCAACAAAAAACGCACTTTTGTCTACCGACAAAGGTGCGTTTTTTGAATGATCTTTGCCTTGGGCAAATGATGTCGGCTTCGCCTAATGATGTTCGCTTCGCGAATGATGTGTGGCTTCGCCACATTTTATGGCAAACATCGCATCATTGCAAAACGAAGTGGAGCAACATCATATTTGCGTAGCAAATGCATCATATCGCCATTGGCGATGCATCATTGAAATGTCCTGTATTTTATGATATAATTACTTTATAAAGGAGGCGATTTTGTGAAAGAAAATAAGCTTGCAGAACTTTCAATGGAGTTTGCTGTGGATATTATAAACCTTGTAAGGCAACTTAAAGAAAATCGGGAAACCATTATTTCTAACCAAATCGGCAGAAGTGGTACAAGCATCGGCGCCAACATCCACGAAGCACAGTATGCACAAGGCAAGAAGGATTTTATTTCTAAGTTGGAAATTGCTTTGAAAGAAGCAAGTGAAACAGGGTATTGGCTTGAGTTGTTGCACAGAACCAACTACATCGATGAACAATCATATAAAGCACTTTCTGCAAAATGTACGTCTTTGCGTGTTATGCTGATCGCTTCTTGTAGAACCGCAAAGGAGAATGCAAAATGAAAATAGCGGAAATTTCTACTTTACTCAAACGAGAACTCTATGAAAACGACTATCAATACGGGTTTTGTTTTGATGGCAGAAAATAC
>JAZPXM010000001.1:0-2581 GCA_045543675.1 Acutalibacteraceae bacterium | reverse complement strand
ATTGGTGTAACAACCGTTTGTTTTGGAAAGCAGGTTGCGCACATCCATTTCATAGCCTTCCACCGCCGTGGTAGCGGTACCAAAATCAACAGAAGTCGGATCGTAGCCATGTCGTTCTGTGAGCCAAGGAGTTGATAGCCCCAGTTGTCTTCCTAAGACCGCTTGGCCTCCGACTTATTGGTGTAACAACCGTTTGTTTTGGAAAGCAGGTTGCGCACATCCATTTCAAAGCCTTCCACCGCCGTGGTAGCGGTACCAAAATCAACAGGTTCACCGTTTTCATCCAATTCGGTGACCTTAATGCTCTTAATGGCACGGTCTGCGTTGGTGGTGGCAACAGACAGGTAACCGTTACGTGCATGCAGCACGTTTTCTTTGGTTTCTTCCAGCACGACGACGCCGGTTGCAACCTCGGTCACCTTTACGGTAAGCGTGCCGCCTACCGCTTTGACGTACAGTTCATAATCTGTATTAGCCGTAAGGCCGCCGCTGATATCGGTCATGGTGGTGAAATCACCTCCCGGACCGTCGGAATTCTTTTTCTCGTTGATGTAGTTATAGAACACACCGGTGCTGTTTTCATCAACCGTTACGCCAATCAAGTCACCGTTGGGATCGTTCCAATATGTATGCAAACCTGCAACCGCTTCGTGCATAGAAATATACACTGCGCCGCGTTTGTTAGCGTCCGTGTTGAATACCACACGGGCTTCCATATTGGTGAGTTGTGCCAACGCGCCCTCTGCCGTTTTCAACACCAGCGTATCGCCCTTACGGTACGCAGAGCCGTTGCACTCCATAGGTCCCGTGTTATGATGCAGATAGCCGTCTTTGTCGATCTCCCAATAGTGCGGGCTCGCCCAGTTATCGGTCGTGGTCGCACCATTCGTAGAGTTGCTCTCGGTCAGAATGGTAAAACTGCTCTGTCCGAGATACTTTTTGTGCTGCGCGGCAGGTGTCTGCACCTCACGGTTAAACACCAACGCGAAGCGGTCATTTGCCCACGTGTTGATCGCATCATCGTGAATGGTCGGATGATAGCGCCCGGTTGTTGCGTCATAGTTCGCTTCGTCTACCAAAGCAGCAAGGTCTGCAAAATCTACGTCGTAGGTCTTAACAGTACCTTCCTGAGCGACAACCGAAACGCCGGAAAATCCGCCCATGACGCTGCACAAAAGCGCGAGGCAGAGTATAATACTGCCAACTCTTGTGCAAAGTTTCTTTTGCTTTTTCATAGGGTTCACTCCTTTGTTATTTTTTAAGAAAGACCGAAATCTCCCTTAATTCCACCTTTTCAGTTTGCCTTAAAAATACAGCAATTTTTTGAAACTATATACCTTCTTCGGTAATATATTGTTCTTCTGAAATACATTACTGCAAATAAGACTTTACGTGCTCCCCCCCCTTTTTGCAAGGGGGGAGCATGTTTATGGCACCGCATTAACAACAAACATACAAAATTATGCTTGCCGGAGAGAGAGGCGCGGTTACCAACTGAAGAATTTGCAAAACCCTCGGCAAACCGGGGCTTTGCTCGCTATATCGATCCGGCGTAAATGCGTCCTTGGCAAAACACATTTACCGTGGTCCTTAAATAAAACTTGCGTTTTATTTTACCCACACGCCGGAAGCGTTGAAGGTGTATTTTTTGCCGCTGATGGTGAGCGTCGTGTTTGCCACCATATAGCCGTTGCCGTCACAATAATACCAGTAACCGCCGTCTTTGACCCATTTAGCTTTGGTCATAGAGCCGTTAGCATCCAGGTAGATCCAGCCTTTGGAGTCTTTCTTCCAGGTGTTGGTCACAGCGTAACCGTCAGCACCAACATAGCACCAGCCTTTAGAGTCGGTGGTCCACTTATTGGTCAGCATTGCGCCGTCGCCGCCGAGTTTTACCCAACCCTTGGAGTCTTTCTGCCATTTGTTGGTCACCATATAGCCATTGGCATCCAGGTAGTACCACTTGTTGTTGTCTTTGATCCATTTGGATTTGGTCATAGAACCGTTAGCATCCAGCCAGATCCAGCCCTTGGAGTCTTTCTTCCAGCAGTTGGTCACAGCGTAGCCGTCAGCACCAACATAGCACCAACCCTTAGAGTCGGTGGTCCATTTGTTGGTGAGCATCGCACCATCAGCGCCCAGTTTTACCCAACCTTTGGAGTCTTTCATCCATTTGTTGACCACTTTTACGTTGTCGGTGTAATAATACCACTTGCCGTCTTCCAGTTTCCAGCCGTTTTTCGCCGGTGCCAGTTCGCGTACATAGCCGCAGTCGCAGGTTGCGTCTGCGTCATTTTCGAATACGTGCGGAAGCACTTGGTCTTTTTCGCCGCAAGCACATTCGTTCCAGTGACCGTTTTCGTCGTATTTCACATTGTCATATGCATGCGGTTCCACTTCGCGCACATAACCGCAAGCGCAATCCACGTCGCAAGCGTTGTCGAATTCGTGCGGTACGGCATCGACTTTTACGCCGCACGTACACACCAAATTCCAATGGTTGCTTTGGTCGTAGCCACTCTCCGCAGTTGTATCGGTATGCGCACAGCGGTCAATGTCCACAGGGTTGCCCTGGGCATCC